>CAVKMX010000129.1:0-6357 GCA_963657295.1 Clostridium sp. CAG:302 | reverse complement strand
GCCCTGGACCCGGACATTCTCCGCCACCCTGTCGTTTGGCTGGCGAGTGTACTGCACCGTGCTTCAATAGAAGATATGTCCGCCGATGGTGTATTTGGGCTCCACCTGCGGAATCGGGGTACGGAAGAAAAGGCACGTTCCCACGTTGGTCTGGCCGGACATGGCCGCATCGGCCGCCTGGTAGCAGGAGTCGGTCGCCTCATCGCCCGCCAGGGCGACGGCCAGACGCCCGGAGCCTGCCGGCGAGAACTGGCTGCTCTGGTAAATTACACCGGAAAGTGTGTTGGGAAATGCGCCGGACATGAGACGGTTGATGACGACAGCTCCGACTGCCAGCTGTCCCGCGTAGGGTTCTCCCCCGGCCTCGCAGTAGATCAGGTTGGCCAGCAGTGCGCGTTCTCCATCCTCAAAGGTGATGCTGCCGAGGCTCCGCCACGCCGATGCATCGGAAAGAGCCTGCAGACGCTTCTCCTCTGCAAGCTGCTTCTCCAGCGCAGAGACCGTCGCCTTCTGCTCCTCCAGCTGATCCTGCAGCAGCTCCACCGCATCCTGTACGGAATCGATCTGCGCATTGGTGCTGTTCAGTGCGCCTGCCGTCTGACTGACCAGCGTCGTGACCTGATCTGCCTGCGCATTCACGTCCGCATGCAGCTCCTGCAGCTCCTCCTGCTGCTCCTGCAGCTCCTCCTGCTCCTCTTCCAGGGCCGCCTTTCTCTCCGCAATCTCCTGCGCCGTCTTCTTGTAGCTCTCGAGCGTTTTCCGGTCGTACTCATTCAGCATCTGAATGTAGTTCCTGCGGTTCAGAAGATCTCCGTAGGAGCTCGAGGTCAGCAGGATTTCGAGATAATAGGTATTGCCCTTTTCATACAGGAACTGAATCCGCTTTTTCATGGATTCGTATTGCTCCTCCTGCTGCTGAACCGCCGCTGTCAGTTCTTCCTGGGCGACATCAATCTCGTCCTGCTTGGCCGCAATTCTGTCGTTCTGCTCGTCGATCCGGGTATTCAGTCTGGCAAGGCTGGAGGAGAGGGCGCTGAGCTTGCTGCTGTAATCCTCCAGCTGATCCGAGAGCGCATCCTGCGTCTCCCCCAGCGCGTCCGCCTTCTCCTGCTCCTCATTGACCGCCTGCTGGGTTTCCTGTGCTTTTTTCCTCGCCTTATCCAGCGCCTCCTGGGTTTCCTGCGTGGCGTGAACGGAGAGAGACCCCGCCACAAGAGACACCGCAAGCGCTCCGGCAAGGATTCTCCCTCCCCGAAGCAGCTTCTCAAGGTGCATCCTGTATTCTCTCTTTTCCGTCCGTTCCTGTCCGATCATATGCCTGCCGCTGTCTACAGATGAATGGTAATGCTGCGTCCCGTCTCCTGATATTGCTCGAAGAGCACCCCTGCTGCCCGGAACATCCGCTTGCTCGCCGTATTGCCGTCCGTGCCGTCGTATTTGTCGCTCTTGTAAATGACCTTGTGGATCCCCGCCTGGATGATGGCCTTTGCGCACTCGTTGCAGGGGAACAGTGAGACATACAGTGTCGCTCCCTCCAGCGATCCTCCCCGGTAATTCAGGATCGCATTCAGCTCGCTGTGCGTCACAAAGGGATACTTGGTCATGAGCGTTTCCCCTTCCCGTTCCCAGGGAAACTCATCGTCGCTGCAGCCGCGCGGCATCCCATTGTATCCGATGGAGAGGATCTTGTGCTCCCTGCTGACAATGCAGGAGCCGACCTGCGTATTCGGATCCTTGGACCGCATGCCTGCCAGCTGCGCTACTCCCATGAAATACTCGTCCCACGAAATATATCCCTCTCTCTTCATCTGTCGCCCCCGCCGCTTTATCTGGTCCCGAAAATACGGTCCCCTGCATCCCCGAGTCCCGGAACAATGTATCCTTCCTCGTTCAGGCGCTCATCCAGCGCACCGATGTACAGATCCACGTCCGGATGCGCCTTCGTAAAGCTTTCCACACCCTCCGGCGCCGCGATGACGCAGAGAAAATGTATCTTCCTGCAGCCGTGCTTTTTGAGCTGTGTCACGGCATCCACCGCGGAGCCTCCGGTTGCCAGCATGGGATCCACAACAAAGACCTCGCGCTCCGCGCAGTCTGCCGGAAGCTTGCAGTAATATTCCACAGGTTTGAGCGTCTTCGGATCCCGGTACACGCCGATGTGCCCTACCCTGGCCGCCGGAATCATCTTCAGCATTCCGTCCACCATGCCGAGGCCGGCGCGCAGAATCGGGACAACCGCCAGCTTTTTGCCGCGGAGCTCCTTCGCCACGCAATGTGCGATCGGCGTATCAACCTCCACATCCTCCAGCTCCAGATCCCGGGTCGCCTCGTAGCACAGGAGCATTGCAATCTCCCCTATCGTCTCGCGGAAGGCCTTGGTCCCTGTCGTTCTCCTGCGGATGAACCCGATCTTATGCTGGATCAGCGGATGATCCATAATCACTGTTCTTGCCATATTCACCTCGTCTGCTGCGTACCTGCAGGGCTCCTGCCGCGGACGCCTCCGTTCCGCGCCGGGCTATCGCCCTGTCCGCTCATATTCCGCGATCTTCGCCACGCGTCTGGCATGCCGCTCCCCGCCGGAAAACGCCGTCGCAAGGAAGGTGTCCACGATATCCATCGCCACATTTTCCCCGATGACGCCCGCGCCGACGGCAAGGACATTGGCATCGTTGTGCTCTCTCGTCAGCCGCGCCGTTGTCACGTCATGGCAGAGGGCGCACCGGATCCCCGGAATCTTGTTGGCCGTGATGGAAACGCCGATTCCTGTGGTGCAGATCACGATTCCCTTCTCGGCTTCCCCTCCGGCCACTGACTGTGCCGCCGGCCCCGCGTAATCCGGATAATCGCAGGACGACTTATCGTGGGTTCCGAAATCCTTCACCTCCACGCCCTTCTCCTGCAGGTGCTGAATAACCTTCTGCTTCAGGTCATATCCGCCGTGATCACTGGCAATTGCAATCATTGTCCTTCCCTCCTTTGTGCTCCTCCTGCTGCAGATGCACCACCCGCTGTCCGGCCGCCTTCATCAGCCGGTTCATGATGGCCATTCCCATGCCTCCCGCTCCTTCTCTCCTGCTCTTCTCCTTGCCGATCTCCCCGTCCGAAAAAGATTCCGAGTACATGACCGTGCACGCCTCATCATCGAATTCCCTCAGGATCCGGAAGAGCTCCCGGGCAATTTCCTCCTCGTCCAGCCGGCTGCCGGCGCTGCGGACCACATCGGCACAGTACCGGTCTCTGGTTTCATCCGTGCAGATGACGCCGGTCCGTTCCCCGTCTGCCTTTGCCTTCTCCAGCGCGCCGTTGATGTAGGACGTCACCCGGTCCGTCGGGCCCTCTACGATCGTGAGCTCTCCCTTCGGCGCATAGTGACGGTATTTCATTCCCGGAGCCTTCGGTCTGCAGGACGAATCGGCCGAAAGGATGGTCCGGTCCACGTCCACCTCTCCCAAGGTCTCCTCCAGCATCGCCTGCGTAACATAGCCCGGGCGCAGAATCATCGGTGTCCCTTCTGTCAGATCGATGATGGTGGATTCCAGTCCGATTCCAACCTCGCCCCCGTCGATGATCATTTCAATTCTGCCGTCCAGGTCCTCCCTGCAGTACTGTGCAACGGTGGGCGACGGTCTCCCGGAGCGGTTGGCAGAGGGCGCCGCAACATAGCCGCCCGCTGCCCGGATCAATGCCTGTGCAATCCGGTTGGAGGGAAAGCGCACCGCCACGGTATCCAGCCCGCCGGTGGTCTCATACGGAACCCTTTCTCCCTTCTCAAAGATCATGGTCAGCGGCCCCGGCCAGAAGGCCTTCGCCAGGAGCTCCGCTTCCTTCGGGATTGTGCGTACGATCGCAGCCACATCCTCCCAGCAGGCCACATGCACGATCAGCGGGTTGTCGGAGGGCCGTCCCTTCGCCGCGTAAATCCTGCGGGAGGACTCCGGATTCAGGGCATCTCCGCCAAGTCCGTATACGGTTTCCGTCGGAAAGGCCACCAGACCGCCGGCCCGCAGTATTCTGCCGGCCTCTGCGATGCCGTCCTCATCGATCTTCTCTTCCGTCATCGAAATGCATCGGGTGATCAAGCTGATCCCTTCCTTTCCTGCCGAAGCCATGTCATTCATTTACATAGTTGGCAATGTTGTCCCATACATCCGCCGTTTCGAACTGCAGCTTCCACTCGGCAACGCCCTTGATGCCGAAGCTCTGCATCACATCCAGCTTCTGCTGGATGGACTGGGCATCCTCCACCCATATCTGAATCAGTGTTCCGTTCTCCGTGGTCTCCGCATAATTCTGCCCGGTGCTCGCATTCCATTCGGCTGTCATGCCGTGCTCCGCCATGTAGGACTGCACCTCTGCCATGCCGAGGGCCGAGGAGCTGACCTGGCCGTTCTCTGTTTTCCATACTCTGGAATAGAAGGGAACCGCATTGATGAGGCGGTCCTTGTCTACGCCTGCATTCAGAGCCCGCTGGATGCCCTCCGTCACGTAGCTGATGGATGCTACGCTTCCGGCCTCCTGGCTGCCTGCATAATGCTCATCGTAGCCCATGACAACCAGATAATCCACAAACCTGCTCTGCTCCTCCAGATCATAGTGATAGTTGAACTCATAATAAGGATAATTGTCCACGGACAGGATGATGCCCGCATTCCGGCAGGCAATGGACAGCTCGCGGATGAATTCGATATAATCATCGCCATTCTCCGACGGGATCTGCTCAAAGTCCACGTTGATGCCCTCAAAGCCGTAGGCTGCCTGCTCACTGATCAGCTGATCGATCAGATTGGTCCGCGCGTCCAGCGTTGTGAGGAAGGTGTGATTGTCCAGCTGCTGGAGCGATGCGGAATTGATGTTGTCGACCACAGCCCACACCTGACAGCCCAGCGCATGGGCCTGCGTGATGTATTCCTGGGTCGCCGCCTTTTCCACATTTCCGTCATTGTCGCTGACCCAATACCAGGTGGGCGCCACAATGTTGACGCTCTTCGTCTGACTCATGTAGGAGGTCAGGGTCCCGTTTCCCTGAGATCCCCACACATTGTGGAACGCCATGTTGATCTTGTTCTCGAAGGTCAGATGCGTGTACTCCGGCTCCGTGTAATCCGTCACCTGTGCCGGCGTCTCCTCCCGCAGATCCGTCAGCTTCCTGTTCTCCACGTAGCCGATGACGGAATCCGCTGTTTTCACCTTCGACCAGGTTTCCATCTGCTCCAGAACCGTCACCGTGTCGCCCTTTTCCGCCTGCTCCTCCACCGCACTCTTGATGCCGCCCGATGTGCGGATCTGTGTCCTGCGCCGGATCGTTGCCACTGTCCGGGCATCCCAGCTGGTATCAATCTGAAGGCGGTTCGGGTTCTCGTAGGCCGCCATCCCGAAGTTGGTATACTGCTTCACGAAATTCAGCGCCAGATAAATTTCTCCGTCGATGCGCAGCGCCGGCGCATAATCCAGCGTTTGGGTTTCCTCTCCGACGGACACGCTCTGACTCCCGATGACAGCGGTCAGCCTGTACGTCGGAAAACAGTACAGGATCATGCCCGTATCATCGGAGGCGTTCTGCACGCCGTAGTAGAAGCGGTCGTTCAGATTCTCCTTTACATCGGAAAGCTTCATATAATCCACGCCGTTGACCCGCTTCGCATGGATGTCCGAAAGCTCATTCCCCCAGACAATCGGAACGTCATCCTCGCTCTGCACGCCAAAGGCCGCCTCCAGATCGGCCTGCTCCGTAGAATAGGAGTATCGGTCCAGGAACAGCTTGGCACCGAAGGCCGCCGCCAGCACGAGCACCATGAGGACAATGGCCAGAACCGGTGTTCCCTTTCTCTTCCTCCTGCGCTTCCTGCTGCCCCCGCGGGCCGCCGTCCTGCTCTTTCCGGAGGTCCTCCTGCGGGAGGTGCCCGACTTTCTTCCCTGTCCCGTCCTCACACGTCCTTTTCCTGCGCTGCCGCCGCGCCCCCGGCCCGGTTCCGCACTGCGCCCCCGGTCATACCAATCGTCCGCATACTCAGAGCTCTCGTCATATTCCTCCGCGTACGTTTCGTATCCGCGGAGATCCCCGTATCCGTCCCGGCGATTATCATATTCATATCCGTCTCCGTCATCCAGAAAATCGTCGTATCTTGAGCCCATGTCCTTCTCCAATGTTCGTCCTGTGGTGTCCTGTAACAGCGCATCACTTTTATTATAGCAAAGCCTTTTCTATCTGTCCCCTGCTTCCGGTCCGCCGGCGGCAGGAAGCAGGACCTGGGTTTACTGTACAGACGCCCGCCGGTGACGGGTCCTGGCGGAGCTGTCCATCCTGGGGACGTTCTCACTCCGTGCGAGGACCTAGCGGTGCTAAGCTCACATAAG
>CAVKMX010000128.1:0-6420 GCA_963657295.1 Clostridium sp. CAG:302 | reverse complement strand
GACGGGTCCTGGCGGAGTTGTCCGTCCTGGGGACGTTCTCACTCCGTGCGAGGACCTAGCGGTGCTAAGCTCGCATAAGACGCTCGCAAGCACCGAGGCCTCGCAAGGCCCCCGGACTGGACATTCTCCGCCACCCTGTCGCCCGGCGGGCGAATGAACTGTAACCGGAAGGGCTAAGAATCAGATAACTTTTTCACTGCCTGTTTATGGATCGGCTGCGATATGATATGGTGATAGGCGTTAAGCTGCTGCGGACGAGATTGTGAACAGGACAGGAGGTAGGAACCATACATGAGGAAATTTATTCGAGGCGGGATCAACGGCTTCTGCATGGCGCTGGCCGACAGTGTCCCCGGTGTATCCGGCGGGACGGTGGCCTTTATCATGGGATTTTATGATCAGTTCATCGGCTCCATCCATGATGTGGCCTTTGGCGGAAAGGAAGAGAAGAGGCGCGGGATCCGGTATCTCATCAAGCTGGGGATCGGCTGGATCATCGGAATGTGTCTTGCGGTGCTGATTCTGACCTCCTTGTTCGAGAGCCATATTCATATGGTGAGCTCGCTGTTCATTGGCTTCATTGCCGGGTCCATCCCGCTGATCTACATGGAGGAGAAGGAGAGCTTCCGCCAGTTCGCAAAGGGAATCCTCTTCTGCATTCTGGGCATCGCACTGGTGGTGGGCATCTCCGTTCTCAACGGCTCTTCGGGCGGCGGCTCCATGGATCTGAGCCATTTTCAGCTGGGACTGGGCATTCGGCTGTTCTTCATCGGAATGATTGCCATCTCCGCCATGTTCCTGCCGGGAATTTCGGGGTCTACGCTCCTTCTGATTTTCGGCGCCTATATTCCGGTCATGACGGCCGTTCGCGGCTTCCTGTCGATGAACCTGTCCTATACACCGCTGCTGGTCTTCTTCGGGTGCGGTGTGATTGCAGGGGCTCTGACGGTGGTGAAGATCATCAAGGTGTGCCTGGACCGGTACCGTCCGCAGTCCATGTATGCGATCCTCGGCATGATGCTGGGCTCCTTCTATGCGATCGTGCAGGGCCCCACCACGCTGGATGTGCCGCAGGCACCTTTAAGCCTCTCGAACTTCAACATTCCGGCCTGCGTCGGAGGCGTTGCCCTGGTTCTGCTCCTTCAGTATGTGAAGATGAGAAGAGAAAAGGCGGATGCCGCCTGAGGTTTTGCAGTGTGAAAAAGGTGACATTCGTTTTGCCTTGTGCGATAATGCCCCTGTCGGCCCTTCGGGCCGGCAGGGTTTTTGTATCCGCGCGGGCGTGTGCATCGTGCGGAGAATTGTAGTTTACCCAGAGGAGGTATCGGTTATGCAGAAGAAATTGGTTGGCGTGGTTTGCTCCGCAGCAATGGCGGCAGCACTCCTTGCAGGCTGCTCCGGTGAGCCGGTGGCAACGGAGGATGCGGCAGAGAGCACAGCAGAGGAGACCGCCGAAGAAACGACAGCAGAGGAGACCGCAGAGGACGATGCGCAGGCCCAGGACGGCGCCGCATTGAACATCGCGATTGTGACAGCACTTTCCGGCGTAGATGACGGCTCCTTCAACCAGAACAATTACGAGGGCATTCAGGCCTTCATCGCGGAGAATCCGGACAGCAAGGTGACGGCTGTCAAGGAGGAGACCGGCGATACGGCGAAGTGCTATGAGGCGGTTGAGAACATCGTGGCGGATTATGATGTCATCGTCTGCTGCGGCTATCAGTTCGCCGGCATCGGACCGATCGCAGAGGAGAATCCGGATGTGGATTTCATCCTGGTGGATTCCAATCCGAACGATGCGGACGGAAATGAGGCAGAGTATGACAACATCTATGCAATGACGTTCAAGGAGCAGGAGTCGGGCTTCCTTGCCGGCATTGCGGCAGCTCTGTCCACACAGACCGGAAAGGTCGCCGTGGCGAACGGCATCGCCTATCCCTCCAATGTGAACTATCAGTACGGCTTCATGAGCGGCGTCAATTATGCGAACAAGCACTACGGAGCATCGGCTGAAATCGTGGAGGAGGCATCCTATGCAGGAACCGATGTGACCGGCGCGAATGTCGGCGGCAACTATGTCGGCTCCTTCGGGGACGAGGCAACCGGAAAGGTGCTGGGTGAGGCCCTCATCAGCGACGGCGTGGATGTGATCTTCGTGGCGGCCGGTGCTTCCGGAAACGGCATCTTCACGGCAGTGAAGGAGGCTTCCACCGAGGAGAACCCCGTATACGTAATCGGCTGTGACGTAGATCAGTACGATGACGGCGTCAACGGTGATTCCAATGTCATCCTGACCTCTGCACTGAAGATCATGGACAAGAACGTAAAGGCACAGCTGGAGAATGTGGCAGCCGGAACCTTCCAGGGCGGCAATGTCACTCTGGGGGCTGACACAGATTCCACCGGATATGTCAGCGATCCTTCCCGCTGCCAGCTCACAGACGAGGCGAAAGAGAAGATCGATGAGGCCTATGCCGGCGTCAAGGACGGCTCCATCGTCCCGGCATCCAATTTCGGCGGAACCACTCCGGACGATTTCGTAGGTCTGGAGTAATCCGGCGGGTACAGCAACCGCTGCAGATGCTGTATAATGAGGTACAGTGTGCATTGGCACACTGTACCTTTTCTATTTTCGATAAAGGAGCACAACTCAATGTCGGACACGCCCTACATCATTGAAATGAACCACATCACCAAGCGATTTCCGGGCATTGTTGCCAACGACGATGTCACGCTGCAGATCCGGAAAGGCGAGATCTATGCCATTCTCGGGGAGAACGGCGCAGGGAAATCCACGATCATGAGTGTCCTGTTCGGAATGTATGAGCCGGAGGAAGGAGAGATCCGGATCCGGGGGCAGCGGGAGAGAATCTCCTCGCCGCGCCGTGCCTCCCAGCTGAACATCGGCATGGTGCATCAGCATTTCAAGCTGATCAGCAATTACACCGTTGCGGAGAATATCGTGCTGGGTGAGGAGCCGGAGAAGCGCCTGCTGGGCTTTCTGCCCTGCGTGGATATGAAGACCGCAAGGCGGAGGATCACGGAGCTGTCCGAGCGCTACGGACTGGAGGTGGATCCGGACCAGGTCATTGAGGATGCGAATGTATCCACGAGGCAGCGCGTGGAGATTCTGAAGATGCTGTACCGCAATGCGGAAATCCTGATTTTCGATGAGCCGACGGCCGTTCTGACGCCGCAGGAGATCGATGCGCTCCTTGGCATTCTGAAGAATCTGCGCGAGAGCGGGAAGACGGTGATCCTCATCACCCATAAGCTGGAGGAGGTGAAGCGGGTTGCGGATCGGTGCGCCATCCTGCAGCGAGGAAGGCTCATTACCGTCCGGGAGGTCTCGGACATGGACACCAGGGAGATGGCGAGCCTTATGGTAGGACATGAGGTGGCGATGACGCTGGAGAAGGCACCGGCCCGCTTCGGAGAAACGGTGGTCGATGTGGAGCATCTGTCGGTGAGAAACGAGGATGACTTTGAGGTGGTGAAGGATGTCTCCTTCCGGATTCGGGCGGGGGAGATCTTTGCGGTCGCCGGTGTTTCCGGAAACGGACAGACGGAAATTGCGGATGCCATTGCGGGGCTGATCCGGATGTCTGCGGGGCGCATTGTCATTGACGGCAGGGACATCACGAAAATGGACGTGGGCAGCCGCAACCGTTCGGAACTGTTCGCTTACATCCCGGAGGACCGTCACAATGTCGGCCTCGTGCTGGACTTCCGGCTGGATGAGAATCTGGCGCTTCGGAAATACCACACGGAAGGCTTTTCCCATCATCATATTCTGAACAAGGGGATGATCCGCCGGCATGGAGAGGCCCTGATTGAGCAATATGATATCCGAAGCGCGGAGGGCATCGATACCACAGCCCGTTCCATGTCGGGCGGCAACCAGCAGAAGGTCATTATCGGCAGAGAGATTGAACGGGAGACGCCGTTCCTCATCTTCGTTCAGCCAACGAGAGGGCTGGACATCGGAGCCATTGAGAACATCCATCGTCAGATTCTGAAGGAAAGAGAAAAGGGAAAGGCAATTCTGCTGATTTCCCTGGAGCTGGATGAGGTCATGCAGCTGGCGGACACCATCGGCGTCATCTACGGCGGCAGCCTGAACAAGATCGCGCCCGCATCGGAATTCACGACAGCGGAAGTGGGTGAGTACATGATGGGGGTACGGAAATGAAATCTGCAGGAAAATACATCAGGGTGGCGGCCTTCTCCATCTTTGTGAGTCTGCTCGCCGGCGCAGTGGTGCTCCTCATTCTGGGACAGAATCCGCTGTTGGCTTACTACAATCTGCTGCAGGGGTGCGGCTTTGCACCGAAGGGCAAATACGGCGGGGGGAAAAGCATGCTGACGGACCTGGCCAGCTATGTGAATTACCTGACCCCCATGCTCTTTGCGGCGCTCTCCTGCGCGGTTGCCTTTGAAACCGGTCTGTTCAACATCGGCATTTCCGGACAGATGCTGGCGGCCGGGTATGCGGCCACGGTGGCGGTCGGATATTCGGAGCTTTCGGGGGCGGCGGCAAGGCCCCTGACGATTCTCGTGGGCATGGTCACCGGCATGGCGGTCGGTGCCTTCATCGGCTTTCTGAAATATCGGTTCAACATCAACGAGGTGGTTTCCTCCATCATGGTGAATTACATCATCCGGTATGTGGTCAGCTTCCTGATCCAGACAAGACATGTGGATCCGGTGTCCCGGCAGTCGATTTCCATTCAGGAGAATGCATCCCTGACGCTTCACAGCGTACTGATCGGCGGATACAAATACGACCTCCCGCTGGGCTTTCTGCTGGCGATTGCCGCGATGCTCGCGGTGGGCTTTGTCCTGAGGAATACGGACATCGGCTTTGAAAGGAGGGCAACGGGACTGAATCTGACGGCGGCCCGGTATTCCGGGATGAATGTGCGGCGTGCGATCATCCTGTCGATGGCAATGTCGGGCCTTCTGGCGGGACTTGCAGGTGTTACCTATTACATGGGTTATCTGGAATCCATTCAGCCGGGGACTCTCGCGAGCACAGGCTTTGATGCCATTGCGGTCTGCCTCCTCGGAAACGGTCAGCCCATCGGCATCTTTGCAGCGGCAATCATTGTCGAGATCATTGACAAGGGAGCAATTTATATGAGCTCCCAGACCGGCATGGAGTCGGAGATTGCCGAGGTCATCACCGGATTGATCCTGCTCTTCAGCGCCTGCAACTCCTTCTTCCTGTACTATGTACAGAGGCGCAGGCAGGAGCGTGAGGCAGCAAGAGAGGCGGAGCAGAGGAAAGCGGGGAAGTCCGCGGAAACGGAGGGACGCTGATATGGCGGCGATCAACAACATCATCATCAACGGCATGAGCTTTGCCCTCCCCCTGTTCATCATGGCCATCGGCGGCATCTACTCGGAACGGTCCGGCATCACCAATCTGGCACTGGAGGGCCTGCAGGGGGCCGGCGCCTTTGTAGGTGCACTGGCGGCCTATCTGCTGGCGCAGACTCTGGGAGCGACCTCTTCGGTTCCCTATTACGCGGCAATGCTGTTCGCCATGATCGGAGGGGGACTGTATGCGATCCTTCACGCGGAGCTGTGCATCCGTCTGAAGGCCAATCAGGTGATCAGCGGCGTCGTGATCAATATCCTGGCGATGGCGCTCACCTCGTTCCTGACGAAGGCAATCAACCGGAATCTGTTCGGTGCGGCCTCGGATAAATTTGATCTCGGCGTATCGGAGCGGATCACGGTGCCGTGGCTTTCCGAAATACCGGTGCTGGGAGCCTTTTTCACGAAGGTATATCCGTTTGAAGTCATCATTCTCCTCATCGCCGTCATCGCCTGGTATCTTCTGTACCGCACGAGATTCGGACTGCGGCTGCGCGCCTGCGGGGATAACCCGGCCGCTGTGGACGCCGCCGGTGCAGACGTGGCCAGACTGCAGTTCTGTGCAGTGGTGATCAGCGGGGCCCTGTCGGGGCTTGCAGGAATCTGCTTTGCTTATTCCATCTCGGCGAAATTCTCCAGCGACATCTACATGGGATACGGGTATCTTGCCATCGCGGGATACATTTTCGGCAACTGGAATCTGCTGCCGACACTGGGAGGGTGTCTCATCTTCGGCTTTGCCAGATCCACCGGGTACCAGGTGGTGCAGCTCCTCGGAATGCCCAGCGCCTATTCGGACCTGGTGATGATCCTCCCCTATGTGGTGACGCTGGTGCTCCTGATGTTCCTCTCCAAGCACAACCGGGCGCCCCGCGCACTGGGAGAGACCTACGATAAGGCAAAGCGCTGAGGCCGTTCCGGCAGAGAGAACCTGCCGGTCTGCGTCTGTGCCATCCGGCGGCAGATACGGGGGTGGGAAGCTCGTTACAGTTCATTCGCCCGCCGGGCGACAGGGTGGCGGAGAATGTCCAGTCCGGG
>CAVKMX010000127.1:0-6445 GCA_963657295.1 Clostridium sp. CAG:302 | reverse complement strand
CGGACTGGACATTCTCCGCCACCCTGTCGCCCGGCGGGCGAATGAACTGTAACGGACGGAACAACGCTTACTGCAGCGGTTCCTTGGCCGGTGTGCCGGCCTTCCGCGGATATTTTCCGGGTGTGGCCTTCTGCTTTGTAAACGTCAGCACGGTTCTGTGGTAATCGGTTTCCGGAAGATAAAAGGAAAATTCTCTCGTCAGCTTTGCGCCCAGAATGGCCGCTGCCCTCTTCCCGGCAGGCAGTTCCTCTGCAGCTTTTTCTCCCTTATAGGCAATAAAGCACCCGTCGATCCGGACAAAAGGGAGACAGTATTCATTCAACGTGGAAAGATTCGCCACCGCCCTTGATACAGCATAATCATATTGCTCTCTGTATCGGACATTGTGCGCCAGCTCTTCTGCTCTGGCATGAACACAATCCACATTCTGCAGTCCGAGTTTCTGCACGGTATCCTGCAGGAATTTTACCCTTTTATTGAGCGAGTCCATGAGCGTAACTCGGATTTCCGGGAAGGCAATGGCAATGGGAAGGCCCGGAAATCCGGCTCCGGTGCCGACGTCGATGATTTTTTTCTGTCTTCCATCTTCTCCGGGAGACACTAATGTTCCACGTGGAACACTGGTGAGAATGGAATAGCTGTCCAGGAAATGCTTCGTATATACATCCTCCGCCACTGTGATGGCGGTCAGGTTCATCACCTTATTCCACTCTGTCAGATTCTCATAGAAGATTTTGAGCTGCTCCAGCTGCCCGGCAGTCAAGGTGAAATCCGGTATAAACTGCTCCAATCTGGAAATAAATTGTTCTTCATTCTTATTTATATTCATATATTTTTCAAACCACCCCGCAGCTGATCTGCGGCTGCGAACAGGTGCGGAACAATTACGTTATCTGTATCTGTGTAACACCTGCCGCATTTCAACGTGAATTGACTGCTTGCAGACAAATTCACGATTGAAATTGGCAGGTGCTGAATAGTTACAAAAATTGTATCTGCTTAGCTCTCAATGGAGATACACGAGCAGCACCGCGATATCCGCAGGGGTCACTCCGGCCATACGGGAAGCCTGTCCGATGGAGGATGGCCGCAGCTCCTTCAGCTTCTGTCTCGCCTCCAGACGAAGGCTTGACACCTGATCATAGTCAATATCATCCGGAATCCGACGATTTTCCAGCCGATTGAACTCTTCCACCTGTCTCTGCTGACGGTCGATGTATCCTTCGTATTTCAGATTGATCTCCACCTGCTCCGTAACCTCCGCAGGGAGCTCCGGCCTGTCCGGGTCGAGCCCCTTTAATTTTTCATAGGTGATCTCCGGCCGGCAAAGAAGCTCGGCAAGCGATACCGCAGTTTTTAATTCTGTGGAACCGATTCCCAGCAGATATTCCTGATTTGCTGCAGCAGCCCCCACCTTAACGTCCTTCAATCGCTCCATCTCCGCCTGGATCATTTCTATCTTCCACAGAACATGCTGATATTGCTCCTCTGTGATCAGACCGGACTCATATCCGTATTTGCGCAGGCGCAGATCCGCGTTGTCCTGGCGCAGCAGCAGACGGTATTCTGCCCGGCTGGTCATCATGCGGTAGGGCTCCCGATTGTCCTTACTGACCAGATCATCGATCAGGACACCGATATAGCTCTCTGAACGCTTCAGAATGAGAGGATCCATTCCTCTGTGTTTTCGGGAGACATTGATGCCTGCAATGAGCCCCTGTGCAGCAGCCTCCTCGTAACCGCTGCTGCCGTTGAACTGCCCGGCGCAGAACAGACCATCCACAGCCTTCGTCTCCAGAGACAGTTTCAGATCGTTGGCATTGATGCAGTCGTATTCGATCGCATACGCATTCTTGACGATCGCGCAATGCTCCAGGCCGGGCACCGTCCGGTACATTCTCTGCTGAACATCATCCGGCATCGAGCTGGACATGCCATCCACATACACCTCATTGGTATCACGTCCCTCCGGCTCAATGAATACCTGATGTCTTGTCTTCTCCGAGAACTTCACCACCTTATCCTCGATGGAGGGGCAGTACCTTGGTCCCGTTCCCTCGATGATGCCGGCATAGATGGGAGAGCGGTCCAGATTCTGCCGGATGATTTCATGGGTTTCTTCATTTGTATAAGTAAGATAGCACGGCATCTGCTCAATCTGAACAGATGCCGGATCGGTGGAGTAGGAGAAAGGAATGACCCTCTCATCTCCCTTCTGGATTGACATCTTCGAATAATCCAGCGTTCTGCCGTCCATGCGGGCCGGCGTTCCTGTCTTGAACCGCCGCAGAGAAATTCCCATCCGGGACAGAGAATCCTTCAGATACGTGGAACGCTGCATTCCGGAGGGACCGGTTTCGGTAATGCTCTCACCTATAAGGCATCTGGCATTCAGATAGGTACCGGTGCATACAATCACCGCGGTACAGTGATAAAGAGTGCCCTGATGGACCCGCACGCCGCAGACGCGCCGTCTCTCCTCTCCCCTTTCCCCCGCATACAGCTCTGTCAGAATTTCTGTCACTTCTGCCTGACGGATGGTCAGATTGTCCTGATGCTCCAGGACTCTCCGCATGCTCCTTGAATACGCCGCCTTGTCGGCCTGCGCCCGCAGGGAATGAACCGCAGGCCCCTTCGACCTGTTCAGCATCTTGGACTGAAGGAAGGTTTTATCAATGTTCCTGCCCATTTCACCGCCGAGAGCATCAATTTCCCTCACCAGATGTCCTTTCGAGGAGCCGCCGATGTGCGGGTTGCACGGCATCATTGCAATGCTGTCCGTATTCATTGTAAAGAGAATCGTGCGAAGTCCTGTCCTTGCTGCAGCCAGTGCAGCCTCACACCCCGCATGACCGGCACCGATCACACACACATCCGCATCGATTTGAAATACATGTTCCGTCATAAAAACAATTTCCTCACAAGGCAGTCCGGGGATCCATCGCTCTGCAGTACCTCATTTTCCAAGGCAGAAGCGATGAAAGATTTCCTCTACCAGATCATCCTCCACTTCCTCTCCGATCATCCGCCCCAGCTGTGCATAGGCATTGCGAAGATCGATGGAAAAGAAATCCTCACTCAGACCATTCTGAATGCTCTCAGACACCAATGCAAGAGCCTGCATGGCATTGCGGACCGCTGTCTTCTGATATTCCTCTGTGAGGAAAAGCTCTGAGGAATCCATGATTTCTCCCAGGTGGAAGAGCTGTATGACGGCATCCCTGATCTGCTCCGTTCCGCTTCCCAGCAGAAGGGAAAGTGTCACCGAGATTACTCTCTCTCCCGACAGAAGTTCCTCAAACGCTCCCTCCGGCCGAACCTCCTCGGAGGAACTGGAGCTGTTTTCCCCACGCCCCATCTTCGGATCCGGATTCCTGCTCTCCCCTGCAGGACCGGCTGCACCGCAGCAAAGATCAGCCTTATTATGAATCAGAATGCAATGCTTGCCCAGCTCCAGTTCCTTCTGCACAAGCCTTGCGATCTCCTCATCCTCCCGGGTAATACCGGAGGACAAATCCACAACGAAGAGAATCAGCTGCGCGGTTTCCATCTCTTTTTTCGCGCGCTCCACACCGATGGCTTCCACAACATCCTGCGTTTCGCGGATTCCCGCGGTATCCGCAAGATGCAGCAGTACATCCCCCAGCCGAACCGTTTCATGCAATGTATCCCGCGTGGTTCCCGCAATGGATGTCACAATGGCCCGATCTTCTCCGACGAGATAATTCAGCAGAGAGGATTTCCCGGCATTCGGCTTGCCGACAATGACGGTTTCAATTCCCTCCTGCAGAACACGGCCATTTTCCGAGCGCTCCAGCAGATGCTGCAGCTCCTGCATCAGATCATCGCACACACGCAGGAGATGATCCGGATACCCCTCCAGAGAATAATTCTCCGGATCATCAAGAGCAGACTCAATGAACGCCGTCTCGTACAGAATTTTGCTCCGGAGCTCCCTCACCTTTCCGGAAACGGAGCCCTGCAGCTGGCGCAGGCTGCTGCGTCTGGAGAATTCGTTCTGTGCATGAATGAGATTCATCACCGCACCGGCCTCGGAAAGATCGATTCTGCCTCCCAGGAATGCCCGCTTCGTAAACTCCCCCGGTTCGGCCGGCCTGGCGCCTGCGCACAGCACCGCATCCAGCACACGCTGCAGCAGGTAAATGCCGCCGTGAGAATTGATCTCCGCCGTATCCTCCGTCGTATAGCTGTGGGGTGCCTTCATCCAGGAGACCAGCACCTCATCGATTGCTTCTCCGCTTTCAGGATCCACGATAGTTCCGTAATGAATGGTGTTCGGCCTCCACTCCGTTTTGATGGCGCCCTTCCCGGTACGGAAGATTCGTTTCAGAATATCTTCCGCACCGGAGCCGCTCACGCGCACAATTCCGATTCCGGCCTCACACCGCCCGGTTGCAATGGCGGCAATGGTATCCTGTCTGTCCTGATCAAAGGTCAGTGCCATTTTTCTGTTCCCCTCCGTATCGTATCGGATCTGCGGGGCCTCCGCCGTCCCATCCGATGTGTGCCCGCCGGGCGCATCAACAAAAAGGGCCCGCACGAATGCGAACCCTTTCCTTCCTCTGTCCTGTCTCTTATCGTTTCATCGTAATCACAACTCTGCGGTAGGGATCCTCTCCCTCACTGTACGTTGTCACATAACGGTCTCCCTGCAGCGCCGAGTGGATCACCCTTCTTTCGTAGGGATTCATCGGCTCCAGCGCCTGTGCCTTATGCGTCTTCTTCACCTTAAAGGCAACATTCTTGGCCAGGCTTTCCAATGTCTTCCTGCGCCTTGTGCGATAATTCTCTGTGTCTGCCTTTACATGAACGTATCCCGCGATATTCTTGTTGACAACCAGCGAAACCAGATACTGGATCGAATCAAGCGTCTGTCCTCTCTTCCCGATGAGAACTCCCATATCATCGCCTTCGAACTCGACGTTCAGAATATTTTCCTCCGGATCGAAGCGGTAGGAAGTCGAAACCTCCATGCCCATGGCCCGGAACATAGGCTGCAGCAGAGCCTCTGCCTTCACCTTAAATTCCTCAATCTGTTCCTCTGTGTAATCCACCTTCGGCTCTGCGGGACGCCGGGAGCTGCTCTCATGCGCAGAGGTCTGCGTGAAATCCTTCTTCACCCCCGCCTTTCTGGATCTGGAACCGGATTCATAATCCCTTCCCTTTCCGTAACCTGCAGATCTCGTGAAATCGGACGAATGAAAATCCCTTTCCGCAGGAGTCTCCTCCTGTCCTGCTCCGTATTGCTCCTGCAGCTGCGATGCATGAACATTGCCCAGAACATCGCCGCCGGCCGCAGCCGAGCCATGCTCATTCTCCTTAATCCTGGCCTTGATTACCGCATTGCGGGAATTGAATCCCATGAATCCAAGGCTCCCCTGATCAATGACTTCATAATCCAGATTGTCGCTGGTGATGGAAAACTTGCGGCACGCCGTAGTGATGCAATCATCAAGTGTTTTCTCGCTGATTTCAATATATTCGTTTGCCATAGGATTCCTTTCTATCCCATCCTCAATCCTTCTTCGTCTTGCTCTGACCGGATTTTCTGGATACGGAATTGTATTCTGCTACCATATTCGCCTTTTCCGCAAGGCTGCCCTTGCGGTACTGAGGCCGGTTCTGTGCACCTGCAGACGCACTGTCGGCAGAACTCTTCGTCCCGCGGTTCTGATAGGCTGCTTTTTCCGAGAGTGATCTGTGTCTGGGAGTCTCTTCACCGGAAAGCGCCTGGCCGTTCTTGGTGCTCATCTGTGAATACTGCATCATGCGGTCATAGGCGGTCGGCTTATCCCCCCGCTTCTCCGCTTTTTTCCGGTTCTTCTCTTCCTGGGCCTTCAGAAAGGCGTCCATGTCCATCTTATCCACACTCTTGTTGATGAAAACCTGCTGTGCGGAGCGGATCACGGAACCGGCAATCCAGTACAGACCCATACCTGCGGGAAGCGTAAAGCAGAAAAATGCAGACATGATCGGCATGGTGTAGTTCATGGTCTTCATGGACGACATCATCTGATCCTGCTGGGCATCGCCGGTGGAATTGTTCGACATCGGCATCAGGGCCACGTTGACAAGCTGGGTGATGGCTGCAAGGAGAGGAACGCTCAGCGCTGCAATGATGCCCAGCACAGACTTGTCGGACCACGCATTCTGCAGCGTGAACCACGGCGAATTGCCGATGTTCAGACCGAGAAAATTGTTGTACTGCTCCAGCTTCGCCACCGTTGTCTGAATTTCACCGGAAAGATTTCCGAAGTTGTCGGCAAGAGCAGACCAGTCCGCCGTAGAGAAACGGTTGAGAACATCGATATAAACATTCTGCACCGTGGACGTGACACCGTTTACGAAATCCTCCGATTTGAACGAATTCGCAAACTGTGTGGCCGCAGACGTTGCCTGAAGGTACTCTGTCGCTCCCTCAGAG
>CAVKMX010000126.1:0-6544 GCA_963657295.1 Clostridium sp. CAG:302 | reverse complement strand
AGCACCGAGGCCTCGCAAGGCCCCTGGACTGGACATTCTCCGCCACCCTGTCGCCTGGCGGGCGTCTGTACAGTAACAAATCCTGCGGCGTATCGGTTTCGTCAGACACCGGTACCGTGCGGGAAAGCCCGGGGCCGTGTTATACTGGTACGGCTGTCGTGTTGCCGATGGATCATTATACCACAGGCAGAAAGGGGATTTGACATGTCAAGAGAATACTGGAAGCCTTCCAATCTGCTCTACCCGGTTCCGGCCGTCATTGTTACGACGGCGAACAAGGCGGGGAAAACCAACATGATGACGGCGGCCTGGGCGGGAACGGTCTGCTCGGATCCGGTCATGGTCTCGGTTTCGGTCCGGCCGTCCCGTCTGACGCACGATTATATTGAGGAAACCGGAGAATTCGTCATCAATCTGACGAACCGCAGCCTGGCCTATGCCACGGACTGGGTCGGCGTCAAGAGCGGCAGAGATGTCGATAAGTGGAAGGAAACGCATTTGACGCCGCTCCCCTCGCGGTGCGTAAAAGTCCCCGGCATACAGGAGAGCCCGGTGTGTCTGGAATGTGCGGTGCGAAGGAAGCTGGAGCTGGGATCGCACGACATGTATGTGGCGGAGGTGCTGTCTGCAGATGTGGACAACGCACTGTTGGATGAAAAAGGCCGGCTGGACCTGGAAAAGGCAGATCTCATCGCCTATTCCCACGGAGAGTACGTCACCCTGGGAGAGACGTTGGGCAGATTCGGCTTCTCGGTGAGAAAGTCCTGAGTGGCTGCCGGAAAGGCAGTGAGTATTCGGCACCTGCCGGTTTCAACAGGAGCCGAACGGAATTTATGAGGGAAGAGGACATGGTATGAGCAGACTTTATCTGGAATGTTACTCCGGCATCAGCGGGGATATGACGGTGGGTGCGCTGCTGGATCTGGGCGCGGACCGGGAAAAGCTGAACGCAGTGCTGCGGAGCATCCCGGCGGAGGGTTTCGACGTCAGGATTTCCACCGTACAGAAAAGCGGCGTGAACGCCTGTGACTTTGATGTGGTCCTGGACGCCGGGCATGAGAATCACGACCATGACATGGAATATCTGTACGGAACGCCGAGGGAGAAGCCGCATGTGCATGCGGAGGATTCCGCGCAGGAAGAGATGCGGGGAACGGAGGCAGACCGGGGGCATATACATGCGAACGGAGAAGGCGGGCAGCAGGACGCGCAGGAGCACGGGAAATATGAGCACCGGCACGAGCATCGGTCCCTGCGGGATGTCAATGCCGTTCTGGACGCGGCGGAGATGGAGGACGGAGCAAGAGAGCTGGCCCGGAAAATTTTCCGCATTGTGGCAGAGGCAGAGGCAAAGGTGCATGGAAAGCCGCTGGAGGAGGTGCATTTCCACGAAGTGGGCGCCATTGATTCCATTGTGGATATCGTTGCAATTGCGGTATGCTACGAGGATCTTCGGGTGAGGGAGAACATCACGGAGGTGATTGTCCCGGTTCTGTACGAGGGGTGCGGCACGGTCCGGTGCCAGCATGGCGTGCTGCCCGTTCCGGTGCCGGCGGTGGCGGCCATCGCCGCGCAATACGGGCTGCGGCTGCATTCCATTCCGGATGAGGGAGAGTTCGTGACACCGACCGGCGCGGCGGCGGCGGCAGCTCTTGCCACGGCGCGGCAGCTGCCGGAGGAATATGTGATCCGCAGAGTCGGAATGGGCGCAGGAAAGAGGGCCTACCGGCGGGCCGGCGTTGTGCGGGCGATGCTCCTTGCGTAAGAGAATGGAGAAAGGGATCTGTTCGGCAGATGCGGAACAGATACGGATGAAGAGGGAAAGGCGTGCAGAATGGAGAAGTGCATAACCCTGCCGGCGGCCTTTGAGGAGAGGATGCTGCGGCTTCTGGGAGAGGAGTATGGGGCATTTCGGGATGCCCTGGGACAGGAAAGATCCAGAGGACTGCGCCTGAATCCGCTGAAGCTGCCGGCTGCGGAGAAGGAAAATGCCTGCCACGGGGAGTATCTTCGGACCCTCCTTCAGCTGGACGGGAGCCCGGAGGAAATTCCATGGGCAAGGCCGTACGGTTTTTTCTGCCCGGAGGAGATCCGCCCGGGAAAATCACCGCTCCATGAGGCGGGGCTGTATTACCTGCAGGAGCCGAGTGCCATGTCGGCGGCAGCCTTTGCAGGAACCGGACCCGGCGAGAAAATTCTGGATTTATGTGCGGCGCCGGGCGGGAAGAGTACCCAGCTGGCGGGAGCCATGCAGGGGAAGGGTCTGCTGATTTCCAATGAGATCCATCCGGCAAGAGCGAGAATCCTCTCTCAGAATATGGAACGTCTCGGCGTTCCCAATGTGCTGGTCACCAACGAAAGTCCGGAGAGGCTGGCGGAGCGGTTCGGCGCTTGGTTCGATCGGGTGATCGTCGATGCGCCGTGCTCCGGTGAGGGAATGTTCCGCAAGGAGGAGCAGGCGCTTTCCGGATGGAGCCCGGAAAACGTGGAGCTGTGTGCGGAGAGACAGAGGAGCATCCTGGAGCAGGCAGCCGCGATGGTAAAGGCCGGAGGGAAGCTGATCTATTCCACCTGTACGTTCGCACCGGCGGAGAATGAGGAGACAATCGCACATTTTCTGACGGAGCATCCGGAATTCTCTCTGATCGATCTGCCTGCACTCCTGGAGAAACGGATGGGAAGCTGCGGCTTTGATACGGGGCATCCGGAGTGGTGCCGCGGGGACGCGGCACGGAGCAACGCCGATCTGAGGAGGACGGTGCGCCTGTGGCCGCACCGGCTGCAGGGGGAAGGGCATTTCGCGGCCCTCCTGCAGAAGGAGGGAAACCTGCTGTCCGAGCCTGTGCCGCAGGGAGAGAATCTGACGGGGAACACCGCGGCAAACGGCAGCTGCACTGCGGTGCGGAAAACGAACCGAAGAGGAAAACGCAATGCAGACAGCAGCTCCGGAGCGATGCAGCGGCAGCAGATTGTGCCGGAGCTGGAGGCGACAGCGGTGAAGGCCGGTGTCCTGCAGCGCATGGCAGACGCAATGGGAGCAGGACTTCTCTGCTATGGAGAGGACGTGTATCTCATGCCGTACCGGGAACGAATCCGGACGGACGGTCTGCGGATTCTGCGCCCCGGGCTGCAGATCGGAACGATAAAGAAGGGTCGGCTGGAGCCGGCCCACGCACTTGCCATGGCGCTGCAGGCTGCGGATGCGCAGAGAACGGTCGAGCTCCCGCCGGAAAGTGCCGAGGCGGCCGCCTTCGTGCGGGGAGAATCCCTGCCCTGTGATCCGACATGGAAAGGCTGGACGCTGGTGACGACGGCAGGCATCTCCCTTGGATGGGGGAAGGCAGCAGGCGGCATGCTGAAGAACCACTATCCGAGGGGTCTGCGGAAACAGCTGTAATCCATCCTGCGGCACATAGGTACCACATAGGTACTATAGAGGGAAAAATGATTTATCTGGATCATGCGGCCACCAGCCCTATGCGAAGAGGCGCACTGGAGGAAATGCGGACGGCCCTGGAAACCGTATATGGAAATGCCAGCCCGTCCTATCCGCCGGCACAGGCGGCAAAGGCAGAACTGGACCGGGCGAGGACGACCCTGGCGGAGACCATCGGAGCGGACTGGAGAGAAATTTTCTTTACGTCGGGCGGAACGGAAAGCGATAATTGGGCCCTGATCGGCGCGGCGGAGCTCCTGGGAGCCGGCAGGCATATCATTGCCGACGCGGCGGAGCATCACGCGGTGCTGCACACCTGCACCTATCTTGAGAGCCGCGGCTTCACCGTTTCCTACCTGCCTGTGACGGCAGAGGGAACGGCGGAGCCTGCGGCGCTGGAGGAAGAGCTGCGGGAGCATCCGGATACCGGGCTGGTTTCGGTGATGCTGGCCAACAATGAAGTGGGAACCATTGAACCGGTTCGGGAGCTGGTGCAGACGGCCCGCCGGGAGCATCCCGGGATCATTTTTCACACGGATGCGGTGCAGGCCTATGGGAAGCTCCCCGTCGACGTATCGGATCTGGGCGTGGATCTGCTGTCGGTATCGGCGCACAAGATCGGAGGCCCGAAGGGGATCGGCTTTCTCTATATTCGAAGGGGGACGCGAATCGGCGCGCTGGTGCACGGCGGAGGACAGGAAAGCGGTCGGAGGGCCGGAACCGAGAATGTTCCGGCAGCGATCGGCTTCGCAGCTGCCGCGCGGGAAGCCTTCGCAGGAAGAGAAGCGGAGAATCAGAGAATCCGGGAGCTGCAGGCCTTTTTCTGTGAGGAGCTGCGGCGGGAGCTGGGACTCGGCGCGGAGGGCGGACCGGTGTGGAACGGACCGGCTCCCGGAACGGAGAAGCGCCTCGCTTCGAACGTGAGCATTTCCTTCCCGGGGTACGATCAGAGAACGCTTCTGATGAATCTTGACCTGGCGGGGATCTGCGCCTCCGGAGGGAGCGCGTGTACGACGGGGGCTCTGGAGCCGTCTCATGTTCTGCTGGCCATGGGGAAGAGCAGAAGTGAGGCGGCGGGAGCGCTGCGCTTTACGCTGGGAGCGGAGAACACGGAGGAGGAGCTCCGCAGAACCGTCCGGGTACTGAAGGAGACGCTGCGGCGGATTTCGGGGGGCTAGCCCTGCGGCCGGAGGAACGGAAGGCATCTCCGGAGAACAGGCATGATGCGGCTGCCGGAAAGAAAGCCGGAGCACAGAACGCAGAAGACATAGGAGGAGTGAACAACAATGCAGACAGAAGAACAGACGGAGAGCACCCTGGCTGCAGACAGAATCGGCCGGCTTCCGCTGGCAGGCATGGGGGAGGGCTGGCAGAAGAGGACGAAGGTCTGCGTTGCTGGAACTCTGGTGCAGGGCTTTTTCCTGTCGTTTCTGATCAAGGTGAATCTCGGAACCGATCCGTATACCTTTATGAATGTGTCGATTGCAGACCGCATCGGCTGGACCTTCGGCAACTGGCAGCTGCTCATGAATGCAGTTCTCCTGCTCTTCGTGCTGCTGACGTCGAGGCTGCGCTATCTTGGCTTCGGAACCCTGGCCAACATGGTGCTCATCGGGTATACGGCGGATCTGGGCAGCTATCTTTGGACCAGACTGTTTCCGGCAGCTGCCTTTACAGAGGCGGCAAGCAGAATCCCGATTTTCGCGGCGGCGCTGATCGGCTTTCTGATTGCAGCAGCGGTATACATGAACGCGGGGATGGGACTGTCCCCCTACGATGCACCGCCCAGCATTCTGCACGAGCATGCAGGGAGGCTGCCGTATTTCATCGTCCGTATTGTCTGGGATTACGGCGCCGTCCTGATCGGTGTGCTGACGGGCGGGACACCGACGGTTTCCAACCTGATCATGGCGATTGCCCTCGGACCGGTTGTTACACTGATCGGAAAGGCCATGCGCAGGGGAATGGCTCAGGAAAACAGTTGACGGAGATTGACGGGCAACGTATAATTAAAAAATGTGTGACGGCGTCAGTATGCCCGGAGGAGGAAACTCCGGACTAGCAGACTCCCCGGTTTTGCGAAGATGCGGGACGCCGGTGCGAATCACACATCTGGATACAAACGATCGTGAACAATTGGAGGCACATATATGAAGACCTACATACCGAGCGCCGGCACCGTTGAGAAGAAATGGTATGTCGTTGACGCTACAGATAAAACCCTTGGCCGTCTGGCATCTGAGGTTGCAAATGTTCTTCGCGGCAAGAAGAAGCCCATCTATACTCCTTTTCTGGATTGCGGCGACTATGTCATCATCGTCAATGCAGAGAAGATCAAAGTAACCGGCAGGAAGATGGAGGATAAGATCTATTTCCGTCATTCCAAGTATATCGGCGGTTCTACTTATACAACTCTGCGTGAGATGCTGGAGAAGAAGCCTGCCTATGTGGTAGAGCATGCGGTCCGCGGAATGCTCCCGAAGGGAAAGCTGGGAGATCAGATGTACACGAAGCTTCATGTGTACGTAGGACCCGATCACGACCATGCCGCTCAGAAACCTGAGGTTCTGGATATCTGATTAGGAGGATAAGAAGATGGCTAAAGCAGCAGTATACTATGGCACCGGCAGAAGGAAGTCTTCTGTAGCCAGAGTTTTCATGACACCCGGCAAGGGCGAGATCACTGTCAACAAGAGGAGCATGGATGATTACTTTGGTCTGGAGACCCTCAAGACCATTGCAAAGCAGCCGCTGGTAGCTACCAATACCGCTGATCAGTATGATATCAAGATCACGGTGAAGGGCGGCGGCACCACCGGTCAGGCCGGAGCAATCCGTCAGGGTATTGCAAGGGCTCTGCTGGAGGCAGATGCTGATTTCCGTCCGGTTCTGAAGAAGGCCGGATATCTTACCCGCGATCCTCGTATGAAGGAGAGAAAGAAGTACGGCCTCAAAGCCGCTCGTCGCGCACCGCAGTTCAGCAAGCGATAATCGACTGCTCAGACTATATCAAAATGGTTCAAAAGCCCCGGAAAATCAAGGTTTTCCGGGGCTTTTCCATATCATCTCGGCTGATTCGGTTTGTCGGATTTTTACCTGATTTGACCA
>CAVKMX010000125.1:0-6556 GCA_963657295.1 Clostridium sp. CAG:302 | reverse complement strand
AGTGGGAAAGCTATTCCAGCGAGGCCGGCTCTGAGATCGAGGCAGACTGGAGAGAACACTACGGAACAACGACACTGGATAGCCTGTTCGATGACTGGAATTACAACCTCTCTCCCGGAACCATGTATTCCGCAACGCCGATGTCGGATGAGCTGACCATGGTATGGAACCAGGTTGCCGACTGCATCAAGACCTACTCCTGGAAGGCCATCTACGCAAAGAGCGATTCGGAGTTTGATTCCATCGTATCCGAGATGATCTCCAAGGCGGACAGCTACGGCTACGATCAGTGCGTAGAGTTCCAGCAGAACGAGGCAACGCTTCGTGCGGCAGCAGAAGATGCGGCAATGAATGAGCAGTAAATTGCTTCCGGGCGTGTAAATCATCCGGAAACAGAGTAAGATGGAGGAGATCGCTCGAAAGCAGAGCGGTCTCCTTTTTTGACAGGTGAGGAGGCGATATGAAATTTTTCAGCACCAACAGTCCTCTGTATCAGTTTCTGTGCAGATTGTGGGATATCATTCAGGTGAATTTCTTCTGGCTGCTGGGCTGCATCCCGATTGTCACCATAGGAGCCTCCACGGCAGCGGCCTTCAGGGTCTGTCTGCATCTGGCAGAGGAGCGGGAGGGCTACATTTACAGGGAATACTGGGAGGGCTTCAAGGAGAACTGGAAGCAGGGAACCGTTCTGGAGGTAATTGTCCTCCTCTGCGTATATGTGATCTATCTGGATCTGCAGCTGTTCCATGCGGTCACCGGAAACCCGGCATGGCTCCTGGTGCTGACCATTGTCTCGGGGTTCCTGTTCTGTCTCTGTCTGATCTACGCCTTTCCGTTGATTGCCCGATACGAGAATACCCTGCGCGGCACACTGAAGAACTCTATGATGATCTCGCGAAGATATTTCGGCAGAACGATGGCCATGCTGGCGGTGGTCGGCTTCGAGGTGCTGCTCTGGATGTTCAATACAACGACCATTTTTATCGGCTTTCTCATCGGGCCGGCCTGCATCATCTACACCATTGCCGGGATGTCTCTGGGAACCTTTCATGAAGTGGAGCGGCAATGGAAGGAGAGAAACGAGCCGGAGGGAGCGGCTTCGCAGCAGTCAGAGGATAGGACGGACGAATAACCGGAGCAACCGCGGTATGGGAAGCGCGGGGGAAAGGAGCAGAAGAACATGATTTACAGAAGATTGGAAATTCAGGGCGAGGGCTCGGAGGAATATGCGCATGCGGACACGTACCTCATCAGCCATTCCGAGCAGATCGGCATCCGGAAGAGGCCGCTGGTGGTGATCTGTCCGGGCGGAGGATATTGCTTCACCTCGGAGCGGGAGGCGGAAATGTTCGCCCTTCGGTGGAATTCCTATGGATACCAGGCCATTGTCCTGTGGTATTCATACCGACCGGCGGTTTATCCGGCGGCCCTGCTGGAGCTCGCACGGACGGTGAAGCTGGCAAGAGAGCATGCGGCGGAATGGGACGTGGATCCGGATCAGATTTTCGTACAGGGTTCCTCGGCCGGAGGACATCTGGCGGCATCCTACGGGATGTTCTGGAAACGGAGCTTTGTTGCAGAGGCGCTGCACACCGATGCGGAACAGCTGCGGCCGAACGGAATGATCCTGAATTATCCGGTGATCACCTCCGGTGAGTTCGCACACCGGGAATCCTTTGAGAATCTTCTGGGGGATCGGTATGACGAGCTGGTCGATGAGATGTCGCTGGAGAATCAGGTGAGTGCGGATACGCCGCCGGCATTCCTGTGGCATACCAATCAGGACGGGCTGGTTCCTGCGGAGAACTCGCTGCTGCTGGCACTGGCCATGCGCAGGGCCGGACGCCCGGTGGAGCTGCATATGTACATGAAGGGCAATCACGGACTGGGACTGGCGAGCGAGCTCACCATGGACCCGGAGAAGGGAGCGGTAGAGCCCTCCTGCCAGAGCTGGTTCGAGCTGGCCTATCGCTGGACCAGAGAGCTTCCCGGAGGCGGCGTGCACTGAGCCTTCTGCGATCGAGCCCTCTGCATTGAGCCTTCTGCGATTGGACCCTCTATATTGGTCCTTCTGTTTGAGGTCTCTATATTGAGCTCTCTGTTTGAGCCCTCTATTGCTGGCGCCGATATTCGAGAGGACTCATCCCTACATAATGATGGAATTTCTTGTGGAAGTAATCTACGCTTCGGTAGCCGACCTGTGCGGCTACCTCGTAGACCTTCCATTTTTCATTTTTCAGGAGCTCCTTTGCATGCTTAATCCGGCAATGATCCACATAGGAGTTAAAGCTCTCGCCGACGTTCTTCGTGAAGATCTTGCCAAGGTAGGCGCTGCTGTAGCCAAAGAGAGGAGCAATGAGCTCGAGCTTGAGATTTTCCGGATAATGGCTCTCGATATAGAGGAGAAGATCGTCGAGGATGGTATTACGGGAGGCATGAGGTGCAGTCGGAGAGACCTCTCTGGATGGAAGTGGGGGGGGTGAGGGATTCCCGCCTGCCGTGTCGGAATCTGCCTGAGGCGGCAGCGCGGCACTGCGGTACATGCGCTCCTGCTCCAGGCGCAGGAGGACCTCCCTGGTCATCGCCTGCAGCTGCGGGAACTCCTCCGGAAGCGAGAGGCACCCGCGGACACCGAGCGGGAGCAGCAGCTGCAGCGTGTGATAGGACGGCGTGCGGAACAGTAAAATGCAGGCCCCCAGGAAGCCGAGGGCTCTGGCTCTTCGCAGCACATCGAGGCCGGAGAGCCGCGGGAGCTCTGCATCCAGCATGACAAGATCCGGCTGCAGGCGCAGGAGCTCCGAAAGGGCCGTTTCGCCGTCGGAGCTCCTGCCGAGCAGCTGTACGGACAGTGCTGTCCAGTCTGCGCCGCCGCAGAGCTGCTCCATGATAAGGGGATCTTTTTCCGCAATGTAAAGCGTGCTCAAATCCGAAACCTCAAGCCCTGCGGCGCGATGGACCGGCCGCTGAAACCGCTGTGCCGGCCGCACCGCCGCTGCCGGGGAGGTATGCAGCAGCTGTCAGGCAGACACATCAATCGGTGATGACCTTTATGACAACGGGAAATTCACTGGAAACGGTCTTTGTTGCCAGATGCAGGCCGTCTCCGTCGATGCGGAAGGAAACCTTCTCCGGGAAGCCCAGAACCTGCACATCCCGGATAATGCCATGGAAGGCCGGTTTGTTGGGATCCTTGCTCTTAGAAAGGGCGTGGATGGTGAGCTGCCCGTCCTCCGGATAGCGGAGGCAAATCGCATAGATCGCACCGTGTCCTGCCGTGAAGCGGAAATCCTCCGGGGTATAAACCGGCGCCGAGGCATCACTGAACTGTCCCTCGACCTCCCTGGTGGGTCCCTCTTCGGAGTAACGCCAGGGCTTGCTGTCATAGATGGCCTCGCCGTTGACGGCCAGCCAGCTGCCGATGTCGGTGAGAATCTGACGGTCATGGGGAGCGATGGTTCCATCGGCCTTAGGACCTACGTTCAGCAGGAGATTGCCGTTCTTGCTGACGACATCTGCAAGATAGCAGAGGATCTCGCCGCTGCTCTTATAATCAAGCGTTTCGGTATAACACCAGGAATTCCGGGCAATGGCCGTATCCGTCTGCCAATGGTAGGGCTTGGCGTCGGCGAACTTGCCGCGTTCCACATCCACAATGCCGCAGCCGAAGGCAAAGGCATCGTGCTTGTAGCAGACAGCAGTCGGGAAGCCCTCCTGAAGCCCCTTATTGTAATAGTAGGCGGTGATCATGCGAAGGTACGGCTTGTAGGCGTTGTGCTGGATCCACCAGTCAAAATAGAGAATCTGCGGACGATAGCGGTCGACGATCTCGCAGGTGCGGCACACCCAGTCAATGAGAAATTCCTCACTGGGATCCGGCTTGGAGAAGATGTCCTGCTGATCCGGCTGGATTTTCTCGGAGGGCCAGTAGAAATCACCGCAGGAAAGCGGCTCCCGGATGTCGCTGTCAAATTCCTTGCCGACGCCCATGAACCAGTGGTGCTCCGCACGATGACTGGAGGCGGCGAACACCATGCCCTTTTCCTCAACGGCTTCCTTCAGTTCACCGAGAATGTCCCGGCGGGGGCCCATTTCCACGGCGTTGTAATGGGAGAGGAAGCTCTCATACATCTGGAAGCCGTCGTGATGCTCCGCGACCGGGACGACATACCGGGCACCGGCCCCGGCAAAGAGCTCTGCCCAGGCCTTCGGGTCAAACTCTTCGGCCGTGAACAGGGGGATGAAATCCTTATAACCGAAATCCTTCTGGGGACCGTAGGTCTTCACGTGATGTTCGAATTCCGGACTCCCCTGCACATACATGTTGCGGGAGTACCATTCATTGCGGAAGGCCGGCACGCTGAAAAGTCCCCAGTGAATGAAGATGCCGAATTTCGCCTTTTCAAACCAGGAAGGGACCTCAAAGGCGGAGAGGGAAGCCCAGCTGTCGTGATACGGCCCCTCAGCAATGACACGCTGAATGTGCTGATAGTAGGTGTTCTTATCATTAAAAGGAAAATTCATTTCGCTCCCTCTCCTGCGGCGGCAGGCCGTTGTATTTTACTTTATGGCGGTGATTCGGAAGGCGGCCTCTGCGTCTGTCTGCGGGCGGATTCTCCCGGCAGCACCAGTATACCGCATGAGCACGAGGTTCGGCAATTTGGCCGCAATCTTAGCACGCATTGACAAAAAAACATGGATTTGTGCATTGTCGGGGAATGGCGGCTGGGCTATGATGAGTCTGTACATAGCTGTTAATCATTTCACAAACGCGGTTGTGCAGAAACCGTTTCGGATGCTGCATTTGCGGCATCCGAGGCAGAGACGGGCAGCTGCGGCAGCCATGGGAGAGCCGCTTTCTGCGGACCGGCCCATGCGATTTTAAGGAGACAGAATATGAGCGACACGAATCTCACCAACGCAGCGGCCTGCGAGGAGAAGGGACCGATCACCGAGGAGCTTCTCACCAGGATGAACGCGTACTGGCGTGCGGCCAATTACCTTTCGGCCTGCCAGCTGTATCTGCTGGACAATCCGCTTCTGAAAAAGCCGCTGACGGCCGACATGGTGAAGAAGAAGATTGTAGGACACTGGGGAACGGTTCCCGGCCAGAATTTTGTTTTCGTTCATCTGAACCGCGCCATCAAGCGCTATGATCTGGATCTGATCCTTCTGTCCGGCCCTGGACACGGCGGCAACTTCTACATTGCAAACGATTATCTGGACGGCTCCTACAGCGAGATCTATCCGAACATTTCCGAGGATGAGGCCGGCCTGCAGAAGCTCTTCAAGCAGTTCTCCTTCCCGGGCGGCGTTCCGTCTCACTGTGCGCCGGAGACACCCGGCTCCATCAACGAGGGCGGCGAGCTGGGATATTCCATTGCCCATGGCTTCGGCGCCGTTTTTGACAATCCGGATCTGATTGCCGCTGTCACCGTCGGCGACGGCGAGGCGGAGACCGGCCCGCTGGCAACCTCCTGGCAGAGCAACAAGTTCCTGAACCCCGTGACCGACGGCGCAGTGCTGCCGATCCTGCATCTGAACGGCTACAAGATCGCCAATCCCACCATTTTCGCCCGAATGAGCCATGAGGAGATTACAGACTTCTTCCACGGTTGCGGCTGGGAGCCTTATTTCGTCGAAGGCGATGAGCCGATGGAGATGCACCGCAAGATGGCGGAGACCATGGATGCGGTCATCGAGAGGATCAAGGACATTCAGAAGAATGCCCGGGAGAACAACGATACCACACGTCCGGTGTGGCCGATGATCGTCCTTCGGACACCGAAGGGCTGGACCGGGCCCAAGGTTGTGGACGGCAACCGCATTGAGGGGAATTTCCTGGCACATCAGGTGCCGATTATGATGGACAAGCCGGAGCATCTGCAGATGCTTTCCGACTGGCTGCACAGCTACAAGCCGGAGGAGCTCTTCACCGAGGACGGCAAACTGCTGCCGGAGCTGAAGGCACTGGCGCCGGTCGGCGATGCGAGAATCGGCGCGAATCCGCACGGCAACGGCGGAAAGCTGCTGCGTGATCTGCGCATGCCGGATTTCCGTGACTATGCCTTCGATATCGGTGAGGGACACGGCAGCAGAGACGGCCAGGACATGACCGAGGTCGGCAAGTTCATCCGCGATGTGTTCAAGCTCAATGAGGAATCCAGAAACTTCCGCATCTTCGGACCGGATGAGACCAATTCCAACCGTCTGAATGCGGTATTCGAGGCGGAGAACAGAGACTGGAATGCGGAGCATCTGGATACGGATGATCACCTTTCTCCGTACGGCCGCGTCATGGATTCCATGCTCTCGGAGCATATGTGTGAGGGCTGGCTGGAGGGATATCTTCTGACCGGGCGCCACGGCTTCTTCGCGACCTATGAGTCCTTTGCAAGGATCATCGATTCCATGGCCGCACAGCACGCGAAGTGGCTGAAGGTGTGCAACCAGCTGCATTGGCGCGAGGAGATTGCCTCGCTCAACCTGATCATGTGCTCGACGGTATGGCAGCAGGACCACAACGGATTTACGCACCAGGATCCCGGCTTCCTGGATC
>CAVKMX010000124.1:2956-6607 GCA_963657295.1 Clostridium sp. CAG:302 | reverse complement strand
GCAGGAGAGGGAGCAGGAAAAAAATCCGGAGAGGGAGCGGAGGCGCGTCCGGGAGACCGAGGAATATTGCCTTCGCAAATGATCTGCGGCTCGACCTGCATGGAGTACGACCGGCTTTTTGAGGAAGTGAATGCGCCTGCGCTGAGACGGGGAGACCGGGTGGTTTATGATCTTGCGGGCGGTTATACCATATGCCTTACGCCGCTGTTCATCCATTATTTTCCGGCAGTGTATGTGAAGCGGCGGGACGGAAGCAGGTATACAGCCAGAGAGCCCTGGACCAACCGGGAATTCCTGCAGGGAAACCGCTGGGAATGATCCGGCCTGCAGGAGAACCGTGAATGCACGGCGGAAAATCCCCGCTCATGGATTGTCGGGGACGGGAGCACGGCAATTTTTGGAGAGGAGTCGGAGAAGATGGCAGAGAGCATTACAATCGGAGGACGAAGGGCAGGAACAGGATATCCAACCTATATCGTGGCGGAAATGTCAGCCAATCACAATCAGGACTACGGACGCGCGGTTGAAATTGTACATGCAGCTGCGGAGGCCGGCGCGGACGCCGTAAAGCTTCAGACCTATACGCCGGATACCATTACCATTGATTCGGACAAGCCGTACTTTCGCATCAGCGGCGGAACCCTGTGGGACGGGGAGACGCTGCACAGCCTCTATGAGAGAGCATATACGCCGTGGGATTGGCAGCCAAGGCTTATGGAGGAGGCGGCAAAGCTTGGAATGGACTGTTTTTCCTCGCCCTTTGATCCAACGGCAGTGAGCTTTATGGAAGAGATGGGAATGCCGGCCTACAAGATCGCCTCCTACGAGATCACGGACATCCCGCTGATCCGTCTGTGTGCAGGAACCGGGAAGCCGGTGATTCTGGCGACAGGTGTGGCGCACAAGGAGGAAATTGCCGCAGCGGTAACGGCCTGCCGGGAAGAGGGGAATGATCAGATTGTTCTGCTCAAATGCGTATCGGCATATCCTACACCCTATGAGGATGTGAACCTTCGCATGATGCCGGGACTTTCCAAGGAGTACGGGACACTCTGCGGTCTGTCGGACCACACAATGGGGGCGGCTGTTCCGGTGGCGGCCGTTGCACTGGGCGCCTCTATGGTGGAGAAGCATCTGACCCTGCGGCGGAGCGATGGCGGACCGGACAGTGCCTTTTCCATGGAGCCGGAGGAATTCGCCGATATGGTGCGGGACATTCGGAATGTGGAAAAAGCGCTGGGCAGTGCAGAGTACAGACTCACGCCCTTTCAGGAGGAGGAGCACAGCGGAGCAAGATCTCTTTTCGTTGTAAAGGACATTGCGGAGGGGGAACCCCTGACGGCGGACAACATTCGGTCCATTCGCCCGGGGAATGGGCTCGCGCCGGCAAGATGCGCGGAAATTCTGGGCAGAAGGGCAACCCATTTTCTGGAACGGGGAGAGCCGCTGCGGGAAGGAGACTTCACCTGAATGAGCTGCATATGGATTCGGGCCGACGGCAACGAGAAGATTGCCTCCGGTCATCTGATGCGCACGCTGTCCATCGCCCGGGAGCTGGAGAAGCGCGGCTGTGCCGTGCAATACCTTCTGGCAGATGAGGTGAGCCTTGCCTGGCTGCGCAGAATGGAGGAACTGCAGGAAGGCGATGGCGGCTGTGATCGCGATACGGCGGGCATTCGCACAGCGGATCGGGAGACGCAGGCGAGGGAAGCAGAATGCACCGGAGATTCCGAAAGAAGGCTGCCGGCTGTGATACTGGGAGTCCCCTACGGAAATCCGGAGGCCGAGCTGCCGCTGCTGTGGGATCTCCTGCAAAAGGCCGGGCACAGATCGGAGACGGAGACAACGCAGAAACCGCCGCAGGAAGAGAATATCGGATTTCTGCTGCGGCCGGACTGGATTCTGGTGGATTCCTATGCGGTGAGCGAGAGCTGGCTGCGGCAGCTGGGCGAGATGGGAGTGCGGGTTGCCTATATGGACGATGAGCAGCAGTTCCTGCCGCCGACGGCGCTGGCGGTAAATTACGATCCCGGAGCAGAACCGGCATGCCGGGCGGCGGAGAAACGGAACGGACGGTATCTGTGCGGGCCTGCCTATGCACCGCTTCGCCCGCAGTTCGCGGATCTGAGACCGTTGGTGCGGGCAAGGGTCGGCAGGATTTTCCTTTCCACCGGGGGGACGGATCCGCATCAGCTGGCGGGGGACCTGGAGAGACTGGTGCGGGAGCTCGGATACGAGGCGGTCGTCATGGCCCCGGGATATCCGCGCATTGTACGGGCGGCGGAAGCAATGCAGTCCTGCGATCTTGCCGTTGCGGCAGCAGGAACGACGCTCTATGAGCTGTGTGCCGCCGGCGTGCCGACGCTGGCGTATGCCATGGCGGACAATCAGGCCCTTTTCGCCAGGGCGATGGAGAAGGCAGGTGCGGTGCACTATCTGGGAGAGATCCGCGAGGCAGGAGCCCTGAGAGAGTACATGCCGGCCATTCGGCAGTGGCTTGCAGAACGCTGTGCAGCGGGATCGGGATATTCCCTGCGCTGCAGGGAGTCCGTGCGGATGCATGAGCTGACGGACGGAAAAGGCGCAGGGCGCATCGCGGAGGCCCTGCTGCAGGATCGGTAGTAGCGGAGCAGATATTTTCAGAGGAAGGAGGGAACAACGATGGGTGAAAACGGCAAGGCGAAGGACACGGCGGACAAAAAGGAAGCGGTCCTCCATAAAAAGGACCGCAGGAAGCTGCTGGAGCAGTATTGCTATGATGGCTCCCGTGAGCTTGAAATCAGCAGGGCATCCACCAACGAGACGAGCCTGTGCGTGAGCAAGGAGGTTGCGCTGCAGCGCATGGCCCAGAACAATGCAAGAATGGATGAGCTGCAGCAGAAGCTCTATGCAGCGAAAAAGGAGGGGGTCATTTTCCTGTTTCAGGCAATGGACGCCGCGGGAAAGGACGGCACCATCCGCTCGGTGCTGCAGTGTCTGAGTCCTCACGGAGTCTATGAGGCGGCCTTTAAGGCACCCTCCTCGGAGGATCTGGCCCATGACTTTTTATGGCGGGTGGGGAAAGAGATCCCTGCCAAGGGGGAGATCGCCATTTTCAACCGGTCGCATTATGAGGATGTGCTGATCGGCAAGGTCAAACGGCTCTATGAAACGCAGGCCCATGCAGATCGCATAGAGGCGGATACCATCATCAGAAACCGATATAAGGACATAAGGAATTTTGAAAAGTACCTGTACCGCAACAGCATCCGCACGGTAAAGATTTTCCTGCATGTGTCCAAAGAGGAACAGGCAAGGCGCTTTTTGTCCCGGATCGAGGAGCCGGAGAAAAACTGGAAGTTCTCCACCGGTGACTGGGAGGAAAGGGGCTACTGGGATGGCTATCAGGAGGCGTTTGAAACGGCGATCAACAAGACAGCCACGAAGGATTCACCCTGGTATGTTGTGCCGGCGGATCACAAATGGTATATGCGCTATGTGGTCAGCGAAATTCTGTGTGCCAATCTGGAGGATATGAAGCCGGCATATCCGGAGGTGACGGCGGAGCGTCTTGCGAAATTCCGCTCACTGAAGGAGTCTATTGAAAAGGAACTGCAGCCCTGACGGAGTCTGCAGGATGGATCATTGTCTGCGAGGCACGGAATGCTGGAG
>CAVKMX010000124.1:0-2946 GCA_963657295.1 Clostridium sp. CAG:302 | reverse complement strand
AGAATACAACCCTTTGCTATCTGGAGAATCAGGACGCCTTCCTTATGCTCCACAGGACGAAAAAAGAAGGCGATGTCAACAGGGATAAATGGATCGGAATCGGCGGTCATCTGGAGGACGGGGAGAGTCCGGAGGACGGTATTCTGCGGGAGGCTGTGGAGGAGATCGGCTGTGAACTGACCGGACTGCGGCTGCGCGGCCTCGTCACCTTTGTCTGCGGCGATCTTACAGAATACATGTATCTGTTCACGGCCGCGGGCTTTCGGGGGACGATACGGTCAGATTGTCCGGAGGGTGATCTGGAATGGGTGGAGAAGGAGCGCATTTTCAATCCGCAGGGAGATCTGGAACTCTGGGCGGGAGATAAGATCTTTTTCCGGCTGCTGGAGGCAGGCGAACCGTTTTTCTCTTTAAAGCTGGTGTATACCGGGAAGGACATACTGGCGAAGGCGGTGCTCAACGGCAGAGAGCTGGAGCTGTTCGACGTGCTGGATGAAAGCGGAAGCCGCACGGGAAGAGTGCAGGAGCGCGGAGTGTGCCATAGAGAGGGCGATCCGCATCATGCCGTACACGTGTGGATTGTCCGGGAAGTGAACGGACGGCGGCAGGTGCTCCTGCAGAAGCGCAGCAAAGACAAGGATTCGAATCCGGGCTGTTATGACATCTCCTCGGCCGGGCACATGTCCGCAGGCGAGGAACCGATTCCTTCGGCAATCCGCGAGATCGGAGAAGAGCTGGGACTTGCGGTCGGCCCGGAGGAACTGGGATATGCCGGTCTGTTCTGCGGGAGCTTCGATAAGGAGTTCTATGGTCTTCCCTTTCATGACAGAGAATTCAGCTATGTCTATGTACTGCGGCGCGATGTCCGGGAGGCTGAGCTGCGCCTGCAGGAGAGCGAGGTGGAGTCTGTTCTGTGGATGGACTGCGAGGAATGCCTGCAGGCTGTCAGGCAGAATACCATCGAGCATTGCATTTACCCAGAGGAGCTGGAACTGGTGGAAGAATATCTGGAAGGCTGACGGGCGCTCCGGATGGGAGCAAGGCTGCAGCACGGAAGCTTTCGGACAGTATGGGAAAGCGAATCGAAGGAAGGCATAGACGGAACACATGAATCAGACCGGCGAGATGAGAAGAGTACAGGTACTGCCTTGGAAGGAATGCTATCCGGAGAAGACGATCCGGGAAGCAGAACGGCTGGAGGCACAAGGAAAGGTTAAGAACATAAGCGAAGAGGACGAGGGAATCTCCCTGCGGGTCCGGGCAGACCGCTACTACAATGTGGAGTATGAGGTGGAATACAGCAAGGACAACGATCCCATCGCCTGTGCGGTAAGATGCTCCTGCCAGGATAACGACATCTGTAAGCCATGCCTTCATTCTGCGGCGGGTTTCCTGGCGTTGGAGAAATTGTTCGGAAAGGCATTCCGTGTGGAAAAGGCTACCTTTGACCTGGATGCGGTAACGAAATCAACCCCCAAGGACAGGCCGGGCTCTTCGGGGCAAAAGAGAAAAGAAAAGATACCGCCGCAGCCGCAGGCGAAGCTTCCGGATCTGGAAACGGTTTACCCGGAGATGGCTGCTTTGATGTCACGGGAGGATAAGGAAGGGGACGGAGCAGAGACGACCGGAAGGACAGGCGGCCTCGCGGATTATCAGTATTTTCATATGGAGGAGCTGATATCCGGTCTCAACCTTCCGCAGGCAACCATCCAGAAAGCAAAGAGGCTGATCAAAGCGGAAAAGGTTCAGCTGAGCAGCTTCCGCGTGGGGGCTCCTGCGGTCTTTCTCACAGAAAAGAAGTACAGCATGTATTACGGGGAGCACGCGAAGCCGGTGGGGAATCTGCGCCTCACCTGCGAGAGCAGTCACAGCTATACACCGGATTTCCGCGTGGATATGATGATCGGGCAGAAACGCCTTTTGTGGTCCCGCTGCGGCAGCTGGGATTGTTTTTCCAGAAATGACAGCAATTCCTATTACGGGAAGACCGTGTGCGCGCATGAGGCGGCAGGACTTCTCCTCCTGCAAGGGTATCTCAGGAAAAACTCTTCTGTTTACGATACGACGAGCAGTGAGGCGAAAAAGATGATCTCCGCACTGACGGCGCTGTCCGGGACACAGCTGACGGGGAAAGAGGATCTGCGGCGGGATGCCCTCACGCTGGAGCCGCAATTGGAGGTGCTGGAGGACGGCGTGCTGCGCTGCAGCTTCCGTGTCGGAACAGGACGTCTGTACAAGATCAAAAATCTCCATGAATTCTACGCGATCATGAAAAAGGGCGGTCGTCTGGAGTTTACGGCCAAGAGCAGCCTCGATTTAAGCGAAAAGGATCTCACGGAGGCATCCGGCCGCTGGTATGCGTTTCTTGCAGAGGAACTGCAGGAGGAACTGGTCCGATACCAGCGCTATTCGGACCGGTATTACGTGCCGGTTTCGGCAGATCTGATGGATCTGGAGGGGGGCCGGCTGGATCGCTTTCTGGAACTGGCCATGGGGAAAACGATTCCGGTCAGCCACAGAGCGGAGGGCAGGCGCACGAAGACGAGCTGGACACTGCGTGATAAGCCGCTTTCTCTTGGATTGACGATCGAGCCGGATGGGGATGCGAAGGCCGACACCTTCGATGGAATCTCCGTCACGGGAAATCTGCCGCAGATTTATCGCGGTTCGCATAACGGCTGCTGGGCGGAAGATGAGTATTTGAATCGGATCGATGCGGCACAGATGGCGCAGTTCCTTCCGATTCTGGACAGCGCGGGAAAGGATGGACAGATCTGTCTGCGCGTGGGGCGATATAACCTTGCGGACTTCTATCACAAGGCGCTTCCGCAGCTGCGGAAGATTGCGGAAATTACGGAAAAAGACAGCAGGACCATTGCCTCGTTTCTGCCTCCGGAGCCGGCGTTCACGATCTATCTGGATCGGGACAACGATTCGCTTCTGTGC
>CAVKMX010000123.1:0-6634 GCA_963657295.1 Clostridium sp. CAG:302 | reverse complement strand
GATGTATTTGCCGGGACAGACGACCTGCGCCTCCAGCAGCTCCACCTCCGCTGTCTTCACCATCCGATCCGCCGCGGTGATCCCGCCGGACACAGTTCTGAATTCAATCATACCAATTGACTTCTGCATTTTCTATCGTTCCTCTCCGGACAGCACGATGTATCGGTCCGTCACCTCTGTCACGCGGCCGGAAATACTGGCATGAATCGAAACGGACAGGCCCTCTGCCGCCTCTGCAATCACCTGCTGCGCCTGCACCCGATCACCGGTCTTTACCAGCGCTCCGGCCGGGACTCCAATGTGCTGCGAGAGGTTGATCTTCACCCGGCCCACCCTCTGCAGCACATCCTGCAGAGGTGCCTCCGCCTCGTATTCCAGCAGTCCCAGCCTTGCCGTGAGTCTCTCCTCCGGTGCCCGCCGATATTCCCTTGCAGGGTTCACCGGCTGCGGCGTCACCTTCGGCGGCTTCATCCCGCTCCTGCGCAGTCCGCTCTTATACTGCGCCATGATGCTGCGGGGCGAGAGTCCCTGCGGGCAGCTGTACAGCTCACACAATCCGCAGGAGCTGCAGAAGAAGGTGTTCACAAAGGGCTCCACACTCTGTACATCCCGGTTCGCCGCAGCCCGCATAAAGGCATGGGGCTCGATCGGATGTCCCAGCGCATGTCTCGGACACAGATCCGTACAGGTGCGGCACTGACAGCAGCAGGATGCCGCTCTGGCAAGGGCATTGGCTATGTTCGGCCGTTTCCGGTACACCAAAGGATGCTCTGCCGACAGGACAATCACACCATTGGTCGTCTTGGTGACCGGCTGCAGCTCACTGCCGAAGCTCCCCATCATCGGACCGCCCAGCAGATAGACCGGATCTGCCGCCGTCACCCTTCCTGCCAGAGCAACCGCCTCCCGGATCTGCATGCCGATCGGCACGCGAACGGTCACCGGATGCTCCACCGCACCTGCGATGGTGACATATTTCTCCGTCACCGGGTGATTCTCCCACACCGCCCGGTAAATGTTGTACATCGTCTCTACATTGAAGACCGCCGCGCCGCATTCGATGGGCAGGCCGCCGGGCCGCACAACACGCCCGGTCGCTTCATAAATAAGAACCACCTCGTCTCCCATGGGATAAGCCCCCGGGAGCTGGTGGATGGACATTTCAGGATATTCGCCGATAAACTGCTCTAACGCACGAACGGTCCTCTTATATTCGCTTTTAATGCCGATCACCGCTTCGGCGTCAAGAGTCCGGGCCACCAGGTGGAGGGCCTTCAGGATCTCCTGTGCATGCTCCGCCAACACCTGCCGGTGGAGCGTTAAAAGCGGTTCACATTCGGCACAGTTGAGCAGAATGACATCCGCTGCCGGCGACAGTTTTCCATAGGCCGGAAATCCGGCGCCGCCGGCTCCGACGATGCCGTTTTGTCTTAAGATTGCGCTTAATTCCGTGATTTCCATGGATTTACGTCAGCCTTCCGATGTCATCTATAATGCCCACGATCGCTGCATCCACCGGTGCATCCGGCAGACCGCACCCGATGCGGGCCGCGCTTCCCTGCGCCACCAGCACGTACTCCCCGATGCCGGCCCCGATGCTGTCAATGGCCACCAGGTGTCCTCGGCCGTCCTTCATGGAATCCAGAGGTTCGATCACCATGAACTTATTGCCGATCAGATTGTCCTGCTTGCGGGTTGAAACGACACTCCCCGTCACCTTTCCAATAATCATCCTGGTCCCTCTCATCCGCATTTTCTGACAAGGACGACCTTATCCCCCTGCCGGATCCCGGCGGCATTGGCTTCGTCCGTATCAATGTGCATTTCCAGGGTAAAGCTCCCGTCGACGCGGATCTTCACCCGGTCAAAGGTGGTCCCGCGTTCGTTGTCCGCGGCCACGCTGACGTATTCGCCGTCGGTCACACCGGCCGCCTTCGCATCCGCCGGCGACATGTGAATGTGTCTGGCCGCCACAATGCAGCCTTCCCTGCAATATACCGCACCCTTGGGTCCTACAATGACAATGGGAGCAGAGCCCGCGATGTCTCCGGATTCCCGGACCGGCACCTGAATGCCGAGCTTTCTGGCATCCGTGCTGCTGATCTCCACCTGTGTGGCCTTTCTCGCAGGGCCCAGAACGCGGACATTCTCAATCGCCCTCAGCTTCAGCCCGACAATCGTACAGCATTCCTCGCAGGCGAACTGTCCGCCCATGAGCTCCTTTTTTCTGGTCAGCTGATGTCCCTTGCCGAATAGCGTCTCCACATCCTGCCGGGACAGATGGATGTGACGGTTGCTCACGCCCACCGGAATCTCAAATCCGTTTCCCTTCTCCCGCCCGCTTTCCATACAGGAGATCACCATTCTCGTTATGGCTTCGATTTCATTTCTATTCACAGCAAGTCTATCCACAGCAAGTCACCTATACGCCGGGCCCATTCCTCACTCATTTCGATTCGGATGCCAGAAAATGCCCGATGGCATTTTCTCCTGTCCGGAAGGAATCCTCTGCCGTCCCTCGCTGCAGGAATCCGTCCGTCGGCTGCGCCTTTTTACGCGGTCCCTTTTTACACGGTTCTGCCCGCTCACCCGCGCAGCCGCCGCCCGGAATTCCTGCAAGCCTGATCCGCTTCCGCTCACTGAATCTTCGGCAGAATGCTCTCCACATCCGTATGCGGTCTCGGAATGACGTGCGAAGCGACCAGCTCGCCCAGTCTCCCTGCATTGGCGGCACCTGCCTCTACGGCGGACTTCACCGCACCGACATCGCCGCGCACCATTACGGTCACCAGGCCGGAGCCGATCTTCTCTGTGCCGACCAGCGTGACATTTGCCGCCTTGCACATGGTGTCCGCGGCCTCAATGGCTGCGGTCAGTCCTCTGGTTTCCACCATTCCCAATGCTTCCTGTGACATAATTTTCCTCCTTTTTCGGTTGTGCCTTATCCTTCTGAATGCGCTTTGCACTCAGTGCAACAATTTTACGGGTTTCCGTGCACGGCGCGGCAATGACGCCGCTGGATGCCATGATGTGTCCGTTCCGCACACAGATCTCCCTGGCCGCTTCCACGGCAGCCTTTGCATCCGATACGTCGCCTTCCACGATGATGGTGACCAGTCTTCCGCCCAGCTTGCGCTCCCAGGTCACCAGATGCACCGTCGCCGCCTTGCACATCGCATCCAGCGAATCAATGGCGGCCACCACGCCGGAAACCTCAATCAATCCATAGGAACCGTTCATCTCTTATGCCTTCGGAAATCCGGGGAGAATCTTTTCCACGTCCGTGTGGGGTCTGGGGATGACATGCTGTGCAACCAGCTCGCCCAGACGGCTGGCGCTGGCAGCGCCGCTCTCCACCGCGGCCTTTACGGCGCCGACGTCGCCGCGCACCATCACCGTCACCAGGCCGGAGCCGATCTTCTCGGTCCCGATCAGGGTGACCTCCGCCGCCTTTGTCATGGCATCGGCCGCCTCAATGGCTGCGGTCAGTCCTCTGGTTTCAATCATTCCTAATGCTTCCTGTGACATTCTGTCCTCTCTTTCTGCTCCTGTGAGCTTTGCATGCGGGGAGTGCTGCTCCTGTCAGTGCGTCCCCTGTCAATCTTCGCTGTGTCTATCCTCAGTTCATGTCTCAGTTCATGTCGAATCCGCTGATGCTCAGCATCTTCAGCGTATCCTGCGTGGGTCTTGGAATCACATGGCTCTGCACCACTCCCGTCAGCGATTCTGCTGTCTGCCTTCCGGCCTCTACGGCGGCCGTCACGTCCTCCACCGTTCCCCGGAACTTCACGGTCACCAGAAGAGGCACCGGGAGAGAATCGGCATTGGCCGGCTTGTTCTTATCAAACGGCTCCAGGGTTACGTTCGCCGCCTTGCACCCGACATCCGCCGCCATGAAGGCACACACAAGACCGTATACTTCCAAAATTCCAACTGCACGTTCGTCCATTTGTGATTCCTGCTCTACTCTGCCATCACCGCAATCTTCAGACCGGTCATGGAAGCCGCCTTCTGAAAGGCCTCATCGATCCGGCTCAGCGGATATTTGTCGGTGATGAGCTCCTTCATGGGAAGCCCGATGGCATTGGCGCTCTTTAGGAAATCAAAGGTTGTCGCATAATCCCGCAGGGTGTATACCCAGCTTCCCACCGTGGTGATCTCCTTTGAGCAGATGTCAAAGTGCGGATTGATGGTGGCGTCCCCGCCGTTGATGAAGAACCCGAGCTCGCACAGCCCGCCGCCGTTGCGGATGAACTTGTAGATGTTGGAGTGTCCGCCCGGTGACCCGGTGCACTGGAAGGCGAAATCTGCAAGGTGCCCTCCGAAGGCCTCCTTCACGCCCTCTGCCAGCTTCTCCACGCCGTCGTAATTCTTAAAGTTCACATGCGCCGAGGCGCCCAGCCGGTGTGAGAACTCCATTCTCTTCTCGTTGCCGTCCACGGTTACGATGTTCTGCACGCCCATGGTCCGGAGCACTGCTACACAGATCAGGCCGATGGGACCGCACCCCTGCACCACCACGCGGCTGTTGAATTTCAGAATTCCGGTGGTCTTGGCTCTCTCTACGGCGTGCACCAGCACGGCACAGGGCTCGATCAGAATCCGGGAATCCAGATCCAGATCCGATACGTTGAAGAAGGTGGACCCCAGTCCGCCGCGGATCAGGATGTAGTCCGCAAACCATCCGTTCGCATGAACCTCATCGTCCGGAAGAAGGCCGTATACATCCGCACCGCCTACGTTCTTCTTGTTCAGGTCGAACATGGTGATCTCCGGGTTGTCCTTGAAGATCATGCAGGTCACGATCTTATCGCCCAGTTTTACCGGCTTGCCCGCACTGTCTGTCCTGACATTTTTGCCCATCTTCACGATCTCGCCGGTGCCCTCATGTCCGAGCGCCACCGGAATCAGGTGAAAGGGATCTCTCTTGTATTCGTGGGAATCCGTCCCGCAGATACCGCACCCCTCCACCTTCACCAGAAGATCATCGTCTCCCACCTCGGGCATCGGGAATTCCTTCACCTCCATCTTCCCGATCCCGGTGAGCATTCCGACGTGCACCTTGTCCGGAATGGAACCGCTGCTCCGGGAAGTGCAGGACGAAGTGCCTGCGGTTCCGGAAATGCTGTTTAAAACCTGTCTTACGACCGCCTCCACCTGGGCTGCATTCATTTCCATTTCTTTTTTCCTCCTTCCTATGCCGCACAGCCGGTCCGCACGGCAGGGATCTGCTGTCTTGTCCTCTGCAGATTTGCGCTGCAGGGCAGGCTTTTTTACGCCTGCACCGCTGTCAGAGCTCTACCGGATGCACAGGCTGTCGGACATCGTGCATCTCCTGCGCTTGGTAAAGGTCGCCGCGCTCGTCAGTCCCTCGCCCGTACGTGACGCAATGGTAAAGGTGGGGAAGCCTTCTCCGCCAAAGCCAAGGGCGGCGTAGCTCGGTCCGTTCTTCACCAGAATGGCGGTGTCCATCGCCCTTGCGTACTGTGTGATCCGATCCACATTCTTGGAATGAATGTGTGCGCTGTGCCGGTTGCCGTGCTCGAGCCACACGGCCTGCTCCACGGCGTCTGCAAAATCCCTTGCTCTCACAACGCCCAGAATCGGCATCATCAGCTCTGTCGCAATGAGCGGATGCTCCTTGGTTCCCTCAAAGGTAATGCACCGGATGTTGTCCGGAACCTGTACGCCCACCATGGCCAGCAGTGCCTTTGCGCTGCGCCCCACGCACTTGCGGTTCAGCCGGCCCTTCTCATCCATCACCGTGTGAACCAGCCTGTCCTGAATCTCGGGAGAGGCCGGATAGCATCCCTGCTCCTCCACCATGTACTGCATCAGCGCATCGCAGATGGAATCGACGGCCACAACCTCCTTCTCCGCAATGCAGGGGAGATTGTTGTCAAAGGTACAGCCGTTGACAATGTCCTGCGCCGCCTTTCGAATGTCTGCCGTTTCGTCGACCAGCGCCGGAGGATTTCCCGCGCCGGCTCCGATGCCCCGCTTCCCGCACGAGAGAACCGCCGTCACAACGCCCGGACCGCCGGTTGCCACCAGGAGCGGTACATCCGGATGCTTCATCATCACGGCGCTGGTCTCCAGCGTTGGCTTCTCCACCGTGCAGCAGATGTTGTCCGGTCCGCCTGCCGAGAGAGAAGCCTCATTGAGAAGATTGATGGCGTAAATTGAGGTCCTGATCGCCTGCGGGTGGGGGTTGAACACCACCGTATTGCCTCCCGCCAGCATTCCCATGGTATTGCACAGCACCGTTTCCGACGGATTGGTGCAGGGAGTGATCGCGCCGATGACGCCGAAGGGTCCCATTTCCACCAGCGTCAGTCCCCTGTCGCCGGACCAGGCCTGCGTGGTAATGTCCTCTGTCCCGGGCGTTTTCTCCGCCACGAGCAGATGTTTGAGAATCTTGTCGCCCACATTCCCCATTCCGGTCTCTTCGACGCCCATGCGCGCCAGGGTCTCGGCGTTTTCCTTAATTCTGGTACGGATGACGGAGAGGATCTTCTCCCTCTGGTCCATACTCATGACCCTTACGGTCTTCTGTGCCTCCTTCGCCTTTGCGATGGCTGTATTCATGTCCCTGAAGACACCGTGCATGCCGCTGACATCGCTCCTCAGCTGC
>CAVKMX010000122.1:0-6663 GCA_963657295.1 Clostridium sp. CAG:302 | reverse complement strand
ACCGAGGCCTCGCAAGGCCCCCGGACTGGACATTCTCCGCCACCCTGTCGCCTGACGGGCGAGTGAACTGTAACGCGCCATCCGGCGGGTCCCTCCGCCGCGCTGCCGCTGACCGGTGCGGGTACAGCGCCTGCTATCCCTTGTACACATCCTTGTAGCTGCGCTCCGCCTCTCTTCTGGCGTCCTTGCGCTTGATATCCTCGCGCTTATCGTAATTGTGCTTGCCTCTGGCCAGACCGATCTCCACCTTGCAGCGGCCGCCCTTGAGGTACACCTGCAGCGGCACGATGGTGTATCCCTTCTGGGAGACCTGCTGGTCCAGCTTGCGGATCTGCACCTTATGCAGCAGGAGCCTGCGTCTGCGCAGGGGCTCCCGGTTGAAAATATTGCCCTTCTCATAGGGGCTGACGTTCATCCCCTCCACGAAGGCCTCGCCGCCGTCAATGGAGACATAGGCCTCCTTGATGCTGCACTTTCCCTGACGGATGGATTTGATCTCCGTTCCGTAAAGCTCGATGCCGGCCTCGTATTTCTCCTCAATGAAGTAATCGTGATACGCCTTTTTATTGTTGGCGATCAGCTTAATGCTCTCCTGCATGATGCTTCCTTCCCCGATGGCCGCTGTGATGCCTCCTCCGGTGCCGATGACCGGCCTGTGCCTCCCCGGCTTCCTGTCCACCTGCATTCCGTCCGTCGGCATTTCGTCCGTCGGCATTCTCTCCTTTGGCTTTCCGCCCTCCGGCCTTCCGTCCTTTGCCCTTTCTCTCTGCCTCTTTCTCTTCGGAGTACAGCTCAAAGTCAATGGTTCTGGCCATGGTGTCCACCGAGGCCACGCTCACGCGCACAGACTGTCCGAGCCCGTAGGTTCTGCCGGTACGTTCCCCGACAAGCTGCGCCTTTTCCTCCGAATAGACATAATAATCATCCTGGAGGGATCGCACCGGCACCAGTCCCTCCACGGTATTCGGCAGCTGTACATAGATTCCCCAGCCCGTGACACCGCTGACGGAGCCGTCGAACACTTCGCCCAGGTGCCCCTTCATGAACTCGCACATTTTCTGCTTGTTCGTCTCGCGCTCCGCCTCATCGGCCCGCCGTTCCATATTGGAGGACTGCAGGCACACATTCGGCAGGATGGCGTCATAATGGCTGCGGCGTTTCTCACTGAGCCTCCCGTGCAGATACTCTTTGATGATCCGGTGAATCTGCAGATCCGGGTAGCGCCGGATCGGTGAGGTGAAATGGCAGTAATAGCGCAGGGCCAGACCGAAATGCCCGCCGCAGGTTGTGGTATACATGGCGCGCTGCATGCTGCGGAGCGTCATAACGCTGATGGTTGCCTCCTCCGGCTTCCCCTTGAGGCCTGCGAGCAGGGCCTGCAGCTCTCTCGGATGGACCTGTCTGCTGTTCCAGTGGAACGCATATCCGTACCCCTGCACGAACGTCTTGAGATTCTGCAGCTTCTCCTCCTCCGGTACGCCATGGGAGCGGTAGACAAACGGAACGCCCAGCCAGTAAAAGCGCTCTGCCACCGTCTCATTGGCGGCCACCATGAAATTCTCGATCATCATGGTGGCTTCGTTCCTCTCATAGGGAACAATGTCTGTCACCTTTCCGTTCTCATCCAGATGAATCTTGCACTCCGGGAATTCGAAATCAATGGCGCCGTCCGCTGTCCTCTTCCTGGACAGAATGGCAGACAGCCGCCGTCCCCGCCGCAGCATGGCGGCGATGGCGTGGGAAATGGTTTTGGCTCCTCTTCGGATCCCCTGCAGCTCCAGCTGGTGCAGGATCTCGGATTCATCCTTGTCCTCGAAAAGGCGCATTACCCCCGGATAGGAGAGCTTCGCATCGGAGCGGATGATGGTCTCCGCCACACGGGACTCCAGAACCTTTCCCTTCCGGTCCAGCTGCATGATGCAGCTCAGGGCAAAGCGGTCCTCTCCCGGATTCAGAGAGCAGATCCCGTTGGACAGCTCATGCGGGAGCATCGGGATCACCCGGTCCACCAGATAATTGGAGGTCGCCCGCTTCAGGGCCTCTTTATCCAGCTCCGTTCCCTCCCGGACGTACTGCGCCACGTCCGCAATATGAACGCCCAGTTCCCAGAGCATTCCCTTTCCTGACGCATCGCGGAACCTACGGATCGACACGGCGTCGTCGATGTCCTTCGTGTCCGGTCCGTCGATGGTGACCGTCAGAACATCCCGCCAATCCTCCCGCCTTGTGAGCTCCTCTGCGGAAAGGACAACGCTCTGCGGGATCTCCCGTACCTCCTCCATAACCTCCGCCGGAAAGCTCTGCGGCAGGTGATATGCCCGCATAATGGACAGAATGTCCACACCGGGATCATCGATGTGTCCGAGGATTTCAATCACCTCACCCGTCAGAGAGGCTCTCCCGCGGCCGTGCGGGCCGCCGTGTCCCTTTCCGCTCTCGCCGTAGTCCGTGATCCGCACTACAACCTTGTGTCCGTTCACGGCTCCCATCGTTGCATCCGCAGGGATGCGGACATCGGACGGAATCTTGCGGTTGTCCGGAATGACGCTCCCGTAAAAGGTGCCGACAAGGGTGGTGGTGTTCCGGACGGTCACTGCAGTGACCTCCGCCTCCTGGCGCCGTCCGTCCTTTCCCTCCGGATGCACCTCGCCGTCGGAGCCCGGCAGAAGGCGCACCTCCACCTCATCGCCATCCAGAGCTGTCCCGGTGTGTCCCTCCGGAACGAACAGATCCTGCTCCAGCTCCTTCACGGAGACAAAGCCGAATCCTCTGGCATTGGCGATGTAGGTTCCCTGCATATAAACTTCTTTTCTCTTCCTGCTCTTCCCTGACATATTTCTCTTCTGAATTCCTGTCTGTGTGTGCTGCGCATATAGGTTCAGCACCACATCGGCAAATGCGCAGCATTTCCCGATGCGGCCGGCCGGTGGTGCCTGCACCTCGCCCGCAGTGTGATAGCAATGGTAACTGTTCAGCCCGCATCTCGAATTTGCTCCGCAAATCCTCGATGCGGCCGGCTGGTGGTGCTTGCACCTCGCCCGCATTGTGATATCAATTGAGAATGTGCCTGCAAGCAGTCAATTCTCATTGATATCACAATGTGCTGAACATAAACAAAAAGGACACCCCTGTTTTCAGGAGCGTCCTTGGTCTGCGTCCAACATGCCTTGGCCCATGTCCGACATGGCTTCCCTGCAGCCCGGCGGACAGCATTCGTCCCTGCCGGCTGTGCCGAAGGCAACGGATTCTGCAGAGTAGATCAGAACAGATTCATATTCAGCAGCACCGCCAGTACGAAGAAAATCACGCACAGTGCAACGGTGGCGCGAACCAGATGACCCTCTGCGGAACGCCCCTTGTTCTTCCCCCAGTAGGTGTCGGCTGCTCCGGCAATGGTGCCGAGCCCCTGAGACTTGCCCTCCTGCATCAGAACAATCACGGTCAGCGCAATGCTGACGATAATCAGAACGATTGTTAAAATCCAACGAACAATACCCATCTTGACTTCCTGACCTTATGTCTATAGTTTATAATCTATGTCTGTATACTGACGACCGTACTCCTGCCCGCATACAAGGCAGATTATAGCAAAGGACAATAGACGTGGCAAGCACGAATCCGGCGGACATCCTCCGCTCTGACAGCTCCGATTCCCTTCATGATTCTGTTCATGATTCTGTACATCATTCCGTTCCTCCCCGTACCGATGCCGGCAGGCAGGACGCAGCGTCCGTCTGCCGCAGCGGGAGGAACACGGCCTCTTCCGCCGGCGATGGAGCGGCGGTCCGGCCCTGCCGGCGCCGCCTTCTGCAGCTCGCACTGTGTCTGGTCCTGTCCTTTCTCCTGATGCTCCTTCTGACCAGATCGTCCTTTCTCTATCCCTACAACAACTGGGATGACTCCAACAGCTATTTCTCCATGGGCAAATCCATGTTCCGCGGTGCCCTGATCTACCGGGATCTCTTCGACCAGAAGGGTCCTTACCTGTATTTTCTGTACGGCCTCTGCTCCCTCCTCTCGCGCACCACGTTCCTCGGCGTCTTCCTGATGGAGGTTCTGTGGGGCTGTGCGGACCTGTATCTGCTGCAGCGGATCATGGAGCTCTATTGCAGGCCCTTCACCGCGCTGGTGCTCTCGCCTGTTCTCTTTGCCTGCATGTGTGCCTCCAAGAGCTTCTACTGGGGCGGCTGTGCCGAGGAGCTGTGCCTTCCCTTTCTCCTGACAGCGCTCTATCTCCTGCTGCGCCGGTTCCGCACAGCGGCCTCCTGCGGAGGTGTGCACTTTTGCTCCCGTGAGATTCTGGCGGCCGGGCTTTGCTGCGGCTATGTCTTCTGTGTGAAGTTCACCCTGATGGGCTTTTTCCTCGCCTTTGCGGTTCTGGTCATTCTGACCTGCCGGAGCCGGAGAGAGTTTTTCCGGCTGGCCGGCGCGTTCCTTGCCGGCACTGCCGTTCCGTTCCTCCCTTGGATTGCCTACTTCGCCGTGCGCGGCGGCCTCGCGGACTGGTACCGCGTCTACATCTACACGAATGTCTTCCTGTATTCGGATTTCGGCGCCAATTCCCACGGTGCGGATCTTGGACAGCGGATCTATGACCTTGCCAAGATTCTGTACTGGCTGATTCTGGACAATCCTCAGTATTTTCTGTGGATCATCGCGGGAATCCTGTGGATGCCGCTGCAGAAGGGCGCATCCTTTGCAGAGCGCATCGCGCCCGCGCTGCTCTTTGGCTGCACCTTTCTGTTCATCTACCTCGGCGGCGCGCATCTGCCCTACTACGCCCTCCCGCTGACCGTCCTCTCTGCCATCGGCATGAGCGGCTTCGGCGTCCTCTGTGACCGCGCCTGCAGCATCCTCGCCCGCAGAAAGGAGTGCAGCTCCGGAGAAACGCAGTCGCTTCGGTCCGCCAGGCCGGCAGCAGGCGTCCTTACCCGTCCGTCTCTCCCTGCTGCGGCAGCCCTGATCGCCGCGCTTGCTGTCTCATTCCTCGTGATCCTCCGGTTCAGCTGGAACATTTCCTATCTTGGGACCTCAAGAGACGATGTTTTCCTCACGAAGTTCACCGAGGACATCAACCTGGACCGGGCAGCCGGCCTTGTGGACGCGGAGAATACCACCCTTCTCAACATCGGCTGTCTCGACAGCGGGCTGTATACCACCGCCGACATCTACCCCAGCTGCTACTGGTTCCAGACGCAGACGCTCCCCGGCGATGAGGTCACCCGGCAGCAGCTCTCCTATATCACCGAGGAACGCACCGATTACATTGTGGCAAGGGATTCCTATCCGGAGGAAATCCTCCTGCACTATGAGCTGATCGACAGCTTCCACCAGGAGCTCCAGCCGCAGACCTTCGATTATTATCTCTTCCGCCGGTCGGACTTGGCTGCCGCAGGGGAATGACGGGCCTTCCGCTCCTTCTCCTGCCGCCAAAATTCAGGTCAGAGCCTCCTGCTCCGGCCTGAATTCCTACAGGAACACACTCACAACTCATGGTAATACAGGAAGATGTTCCGATAGGAGCCGTCCTTCATGCGGAAGCCCCCGGGAACCATGCCGATCTGCGTGAACCCGAGCCGGTCGTACAGATGGCGGGCATGGAGGTTGTTCTCCACAACGGCATTGAACTGCAGGAGCAGGAAGCCGTGCTCTTTGGCCCGGACAAGGCAGTCCTTCACCAGCCTCTCTCCGATGTGCTCTCCGCGGCAGGTCTCGTCCACGGCGTAGCTGGCATTGGCGATGTGCCCGCACCGGCCCACATTGTTCGGATGCAGGATATAGAGGCCAAGGATTCTCCCCTTCCCCTCGGCGACGCCGCACCAGGTCTGCGCCGCGAAAAAAGCTCTGCCCGATTCCTCGTTCAGCGGCTCCTCCTGCGGAAAGGCCTCACCGTCCTCCACCACCTTATTCCAGATGCGGACCATCGCCGCGATATCCTCTTCCCGGTATTCCCTGATCTTGATCTCCATTTTTTCTCCATTTTATATGCTGCTCTTCCGGGGGATCGTACACCCTCCCGATCCGGATGAAAACCGCCGCCTTCCGCAGCACTCCCTCCGGCTCGGAAGACAGGCCCGGCAGGCTGCTTTAAGGGCACGGTCATCACGACCGCGCCCTCTTTACCGCAATTCCTTCTTTCTGAAATTCACAAAGGATTCTCTCAAGACATTCCGAGCAGACCACCGGGTTGTCATCCGGACTCTCGGTTGTCACAACCGCCTTCAGTGTGACACCGGTCTCATTGGCTTCCTTGACGAGAACCGTCGGCTTTCCGGTGCCGAAATACATCTTATGCCCGCAAACCGCATCCCGGATGATCGCCTTTGCCCTGTCGAGATCGCTGCCGTAGGCAACAGAGACCTCGATGGGATAGGAGGCGCCGATGAGCCTCGTATAATTCTTGATGCGCGAGCCGCTGACCACCGAATTGGGAATCAGCACACTCTCCTTCAGATAGGTTCGAAGGGAGGTGTACTGCAGCGATATGTTCGTAACATATCCCGTATCCTTCCCGATCTCCACCCGGTCGCCGATCTCGTAGGGCCGGTTCGCCATGATCATGATGCCGCAGAAAACATTGCCGAGAGAGGCCTGGGCGGCAAGGCCGAGGACCACCGCGATCAGGCCGCTCCCCGCGATCAGCTTGTCCCAGATCGTGGTTGC
>CAVKMX010000121.1:0-6821 GCA_963657295.1 Clostridium sp. CAG:302 | reverse complement strand
CTCTTTGCGGTAGATGGTGTGGTTACTGTTGCAGCTTGGTATCAGGCGTACGGATTCCATTCTGCAAGCTTTACAATGGATCGGCTGTATGCATAGGCTGCTAATATGTGTAATCATGTGTAATCAAATTCAAGATACAAAAAAAACCTCAGAAACATTGATTTCTCAACATTTCTGAGGACTCTCATCATCGAGGCGACAAGATTCGAACTTGCGGCCTCCGCGTCCCGAACGCGGCGCTCTACCAAACTGAGCCACGCCTCGATTTATCATCAATGCTCCTGACCAAACAGAAGCATTGATAATATTACACCCGTTGCATACCTGCGTCAATCATATTTTGCATTTGTTCTGCGGATCGCCACTGCCTCGTAGGGCTGCAGGAGATCTCCCGGCGCAAGTGCTGTCCTTCCGCAGTTGGAAATCAGAATCTCGTCGCGCTGCTCCGGCGCAGCCGGGGGCAGCACGCTGGCCTGCTCCTTCTCCGAGAAGCTGCAGTACACGTACAATTCGTCTGCTCCGAGCGTTCTCCGGTAGGCGAACACCTCCTCGCTCTCCTCCATCAGCAGCCGGAAGTCTCCGTACACGATGATCGGATAACTCTTCCGAAGAGCGATCAGCTTCCGGTAGTAATGGAAGACACTCTCCGGATCCGCCAGCTCTGCCCTGGCGTTTATCTGCACATAATTCGGATTGACACCGATCCACGGCTCCGCATCGGAGAAGCCTGCATAGGCGCTGTCGTCCCACTGCATCGGTGTTCTCGCATTGTCCCGGCTCTTGTACCGGAAGGACTCCATCAATTCCGCCGGCTCCCGGGCGCCGGTCTGATTTACCAGCTCCTCATAGGCGTTGATCGTCTCGATATCCCGGAATTCACTCATGTCCGTGAACGGATAGTTGGTCATCCCCAGTTCTTCGCCCTGATAGATATAGGGCGTTCCCTCCATCATGTGGAGAAGCGTTCCCAGCATTTTGGCACTGCGGGCGCGGTATTCCCCGGCGTCACAGCCGAAGCGGGACACGCATCGCGGCTGATCATGGTTGTCCAGATACAGGCTGTTCCAGCCCCGGCCGTGCAGCCCGGTCTGCCATTTGTCAAAAACCCTCTTGAGGTCCGTCAGCTTCACCCGGTTGGTGTTCCATTTGGTTCCCTCGTTGCCAAGATCCACGTGCTCGAACTGAAAAACCATGTTCAGCTCATGCTCCTCCGGCCCGGTGTAGCGGGCCGCCTCCTCGACGGTGACCGACGGGGTCTCTCCCACCGTCAGAAGGCTGTAGCGCGACAGCACCTTTTCGTTCATTTCCCTGAGATACCGGTGCACATTGGGGCCGTGATTGGCTGCAGCTCCCGGGTCTGCGTAAAGAGCTCCCTCTCCCGCCGCGCCGTCCGGCAGTCCCGGCGCCTTGGAGATCATACTGATCACATCCATCCGGAACCCGTCGATTCCCTTCTGGCACCACCAGTCCATCATGGAGAACACTTCCTCCCGGACCTTCGCATTGTCCCAGTTCAGATCCGGCTGTTTTTTCGAGAACAGGTGCAGATAATACTGTCCCCTCTCTTCATCGTACTGCCAGGCCGACCCCGAGAAGCAGGAACCCCAGTTATTGGGCTGATCTCTCCAGATATAATAATCGCTGTACGGATTGTCCTTTCCTTTTCTGCTCTCGATAAACCAACGATGCTCGTCGGAGGTATGATTGACCACCAGGTCCATCACAATGCGGATGCCCCGCTCATGCGCAGCCGCCAGCATCTCGTCGAAATCCGCCATGGTGCCGAATTCTGTCATGATCTTCTGATAATCGCTGATGTCATATCCATTGTCGTCATTCGGGGACTGATAGACCGGCGAGAGCCAGATCACATCAATGCCCAGCTCCTTCAGGTAGTCCAGCCGGCTCGTGATTCCCTTGAGATCGCCGATTCCATCCCCGTTGGAATCCTGAAAGCTCCGGGGATAGATCTGATATACCACGGCCTCCTTCCACCAGTTCCCGGCATTCCCCCGGCCCTCTGCGGCTGTGTTCTTCTGCACGCCGTTCTGCTGCTGTTCCTGCTCTGCCGATGCCCTGTTCATCCGTCTTCCTCCTGCTGTGCCGTCTCCCGACGGCGCTCCGCATTCCGCTGCACGTGCATCGTGCAGCCTCTGTCCTTTTCCTCATCATAGAACAGGGGACGCCGGCATCACAAGCGCAGAATTACCCTTGTCTGCATCGTAATTGTTAAGGATTGTGTCTCTTCCGCTAAGGCTCCGTCAAGGAGGGCCCAGGTGCCCCCACAGGCCCTTTTCCCCGTGCTATAGTGCAGGAAACGCTTACGAAAGGCGTAGATCAAGACAGGGGAGGTTGATTATCATGAGTGGAAACGGTGTATTCGTCATTGACTGCATTGTGACGGCCCTGATCGTTCTGGGCATCTATTTCTACAATAAGAAACAGGACAACAAATAACGCTCTCATTCGAGCAATGCTCTTCGGCCCTTTTTGTGCTATGTTGCACCTTCTCAAAAAGGAAAATCCCCACCCTTGCGGGTGGGGATTTTCCTTTTCCGAGAGCATTTCCCTGACGCGGCATTTCAACGACACAGCATTTCACCGATGCAGCACTTCACTGATGCAGCATTTCACTGATGCAGCACTTCCCTGACGCAGCCGTGCAGCTGCCCCGGCTACAGAAGCCGGATGCGGTTCTGCAGCATGCCGCCCACGGCTTCTGCGAACAGATCCGTTTGCCGGATTCTGGTGAACTCCTGGCCGTAAATGCGCCGGACATTGGGCAGTGCATCGTCCTCTCCGGTGAATACGCACAGCACCTCGATTCCCTCCATTCTGGCCCGATGTACTTCCTCTGCCGTATCCTCCACGCCCAGGTCTGCCGCGTAATCCCGGTATTGACCGGCCGGGGTGCGCACCTTGATCACATCATTCGGCTTCGCATCCGAGAGCGTGATGAGCAGCCGGTGCTCCGCCGGATTGTTCTTCATGAAGCCGGCCGCCAGGCGGATCGCCAGCCCGTCCCGGTTGGCCCCCGCCGTCGCATAATCGAAGATATTCCGGCTGCTGCCGGTCTCTCCGTAATCCCGATACAGCCGCATCACGGTGTACCCGTTGATAGAGCAGAAGGAATACACCCGTACGGGAATCCCGCAGTTCGTCAGCGCCTGTGCGATCAGGTATCCCTGCGCCGAGACGGTTTCCTGCCGGTGAATCTGTGAGGTGGAGGCATCCAGCAGGAGATCCACCGTGAGATTCCCCGTGTCCCCCGGAATCGTCTTCTCGAAGATCTTCTCATCGTTCAGATACAGGCCGCGCCATACCCGGTCTCCCCGCAGTCTGCCCGTGCCTGCTTTCACCGTCTGGTCCTCCAGATGCGTCAGCATGGAATTGCGGATTTTCGCCGTCAGCTGCTCGAGCTGCACGCGGTACACCGTCTCCCGCTGTGCATAGGCCTTCCGGTTCGCCTCGGCCTGCTGCAGCGCCTCCTTATGCAGCCTGCCGGCATAACCTGCCTCCAGCATTTCCTTCGTATACTCTCCCCGCGTGATGTGGAGCCTGACATCCGTATGATTTCCGGTGCAGTAGGTTTTCTGCAGCCGCCGGTTTTCCTGCTCACTGCAGATGGATTTGCCGAAGCAATTCGTGATGTATTCCTTCAGCCCTTCGTCGGACTGCGCGGTATATTTTGCAAAGGCCACGCTCAGATGGCTCTGATCCAGCACCTCGCTTCCGTATTCCGACACATGCTCGCCATAGCCAAAGGAGAGGTGCCGCACCGGTCCTGTCTGCTGTGGATCCGCTTTTCTGTGAAAGAGGGTGAACAGCGACAGCGGATTCGGGAGCTTTCGGTCGCCTCCCGGGAGCTTCGGTCCGTTCAGACGATAGGTAAAATATCGCTCCAGTGTCGCTGCAATGTGCTCGATCACCTCCTCCGTGTTCAGCTCCGGTCCCAGCTCAATCTCATCCAGGAGCTTCCGGTCCACCAGATCCGGCAGTCCGCAGTCCTCTCCCAGTGCCCGGCGGAAATGTCCCAGCGTAATGCCCAGCAGCCGCTGTGAGGCCGAATCCTCCAGCGAGAAATTTCCATGCAGTGCCTCTATCCGTCTTTTCGCATAGCATTTCCGCAGATACGGCAGCACCGGGCGCCGCTCTTTTTCCTTCTCATACGCCGCATTCTCAAGGGCGAGCCAGAAGAGACTCTCATAAACCCCCTGGTCAACGGTTTCGTGAAAGGTGCTGTAAAAGGTCATGAGCTTTTTCCAGTCGTAGTGGAGATGGATGGCACCGACGATGCTGTTCCAGTAGACATCCGCCCTTCCGTCCTCGTCATACACCCGGAATCCCGTTTCAATGGTATAATCGCCGGCACCGTTCCAGATCAGATTGGCCGCGCGCTTTTTCTCAAATTCTGTGATTTCCATAGAGAAGCCTGTTTTCGTTCAGAGCCCTTCGTGCACCGTCACACGGTGAAAATCCGATTCCTGTCGAGATCTCCCGGGAAGCGAACGGTGATCATGTCGCTGACCAGCTGCCTTTCATAGGAATCGAAGCACTTGTTCACGATTCCCATCTCCAGTGCCTCCACGGCAGGAAGCCCTTTCTCCATCATATGGATGGCGGCAAGGAGTCCGCGCAGATCCAGCGCCTTCGTTGAAATTTCACCGCCCTCGCACTTGCGCCGGATCTCGCCGAAGAGCCTGGAGAACTGATCCTTATACTCCTCCCTGATGGAGGGGAAGCGGCTGCCGATCAGCTTGCCGAGGTTTTCCTCCGTGATGACCGGCATCTGAATGATCATGAAGCGGGATGCCAGCGCCTCATTGATCTCTCTGGTTCCGGCATATCCGTAGTTCATGGTGCCGATAAAGCGCGTTGCCTCATGAAGCGTAATTCTCTCATAGCCGGGAACATCAATGATCCTGCGGAAATCCAGCGTCGCGTGGAGAACGGCCAGGGATTCGTTCTTGGCCATATTGATCTCGTCCAGCACGCCGAATCCTCCCTCCTCTGCGCATTGGAGAATCGGGCCCTTGCGCAGTGTCACCCTTCCGTCCTGAAACGTATCGGTTCCGATCAGGGATCCCGCATCCGTGTTGATGTAGAAGGAGACGTCCCACTCCGGCCTCCGGAAGACATTGCTCAATCCTTCTGCCAGCACATTCTTGCCGGTTGCCTTCGGTCCCACCAGCAGGAGGTTCTCTCCGGTCAGAATCGCCAGAAGCGCCTGTTCCCAGATTTCCCTGCCATAGTAGGAATACTGCGGTGTCGGAATCCGGCTCTCCATGCCGTTCCCCAGCCGGTAATACCTGCGGAACTGCTCGATCTGGGTCAGGATCCCGTCGTCAACGCCCTCCTGCCGCAGAAAATCCAATGTGTCCATGTTCCTGTCCTTTCTCTGTCGGATGGACGGCTTCTTCGTCCGTCCTCCGCACTGCGAAAGGGCCGCCGAACGTACCCTGTCCGGCGGCCCTTTGTCTAATGCTTCATTGTGTAACGGTTATTGCTGCGGTGCAGCGCATTTCATGCCTCTGCCGCCTTCTTCTTGCCGCCGCGGATGCAGATTGCAATGTAGACGACGGTGAACACTGCGCCGATTGCGTAGGACACGCCCCAGGGCAGATTAAAGCCGATCTTGGCATTCATGATGAAGGTGCAGGTTGCGAATGCATAGAATGCTGCAGGGACCAGAGGCATCCATGCGAACTTGGACTTTCCGTTCTTGAACATCCAGATGGCGATGCAGGCCAGCGCGAACAGCGAAATCATCTGGTTGGACCATGCGAAGTATCTCCACAGGGTGTTGAAGCCGTTGGAATCGAACTTCGCCCAGATCAGGATCAGGTAAACAACAACGAATACCGGAACAGCCAGTCCCATGCGCTGCTTGTTGTTCTCCTGCTTGATGTGCAGGGAATCCGAGAGCGTAAGGCGCAGTGCACGCAGTGCCGTATCACCGGATGTAATCGGGAGAACGATAACACCGATCAGTGCGATGATGCCGCCAACGCTCCCCAGTGCGTTCTTGCACAGAACGCCGACAACGGAGGTCGCAGATACCTGCGTCAGCTCACCGTTCTTCAGGATGTTGAAGGCGCCGTCCACCATGGTGACACCGCCGTTGGATGCGCCGAGGTTGATCATGGCCATTGCTCCGGCTGCCCAGCACATTGCAATGAAGCCCTCGACAACCATCATGTTGTAGAACGTCATGCGTCCCTCTTTCTCCGATTCCATCGTGCGGGAGATCAGAGCGGTCTGGGTGCTGTGGAAACCGGAAAGGATACCGCAGGCAACCGTCAGGAAGAAGATCGGGAAGAAGTGGCCGCCGCTGAACGGGCCGTCGCCGAAATAGGCACCGAAATCAAACCCGCCGTCTGCAGCGAAAACGCCGACCGTGTTCCAGTTGTCCCAGACGTTGATCAGCGGATAACCCTTTGCAAAAACAGCGATGAAGATGCCGACCGCAGAGAATACCAGGATCAGTCCGAAGATCGGGTAAACGCGGCCGATGATCTTATCGATCGGGAATACCGTGGCAATCAGATAGTAGACGAAGATAATGGTGTAAATGATCCAGGTGGAAGCCTCCTGCGGGGTGCCGCCGAAGCCGAACACCTGCGTTGCCGCAATATCGCCGGGGGTGTAGATGAACACGGCACCGACCAGGAGCAGCAGCAGACAGATGAAGATGTCATACAGAATATACACCGCCTTGTTGGTGTAGTTCTTGATGAAATCCGGCATCTGGGAGCCGCCGTCACGGGTGCAGATCATGCCGCTGAAGTAGTCATGCATGGAGCCGCCGATGATGTTGCCGA
>CAVKMX010000120.1:0-6854 GCA_963657295.1 Clostridium sp. CAG:302 | reverse complement strand
CCAGCCGCATCGAGGATTTGCGAAGCAAATTCGAGATGGGTGCTGAATAGTTACCATCTGTGTAACTTACGAAGAGAAGAGAGGATCTCCTTATTATGTCCGAATTGCAGCTGCATCAGAAGTTGGAACGCAAAATCCCCGCCGCCCCGCTGGAGCTGCTGGTCCTGCCGTCCGCCAGAGAGCTCGGGAAATCCGTGAATGACCATCTGGCGTATTTCCGGCAGAATTACAACAGCATCGTGAAGGAGGATCCCGCCTTTGCCGGATATGTGCGTGACGATTACCGCATGAAGGCCGAATGTGTCCGCTTCGGCACCGGTGAGGGAAAGGGTGTGATCGAGGATTCCTGCCGCGGCAAGGACATCTTCATCCTGACGGATGTCACCAACTATTCCCTGACCTATAAGATGAACGGCTTCATCAATCATATGTCGCCGGACGATCATTTTCAGGATCTCAAGCGCATCATTTCGGCCATCAACGGCAAGGCCGCCAGAATCTCTGTCATCATGCCGTTTCTGTATGAAGGAAGACAGCACAAGCGCTCCGGCCGGGAGTCGCTGGATGCCGCCAATATGTTCCGGGAGCTGGTGGATCTGGGCATCAAGAATTTCATCACCTTTGATGCGCACGATCCGAGAATCCAGAATGTAGCTCCCCTGGCGAATTTCGACAATTTTGTATCGCCCTATCCGTTCCTCAAGGCGATCATCCACAATTTCTCCGATGTCATTCTGGACAAGGACCATTTCGTTATGATTTCCCCGGATGAGGGTGCGCTGGACCGGGCCATTTATTTTGCCGGCGTCCTGGGCGTGGATACCGGAATGTTCTACAAGAGAAGGGATTATTCCCGCATCGTCAACGGCAAGAATCCGATTGTGGCGCATGAATTCCTGGGAAGCGATCTGGAAGGGAAGGATGTCATCGTCATGGACGACATGATTTCCTCCGGCGGCAGCATTCTGGACACCGCGCGTCAGCTCAAGCGCATGCACGCCGGCCGCGTGTTCCTGTGCACGACCTTCGGTCTGTTCACGGACGGCCTGGATGCCTTCGATGAGGCGTATGCAAGGGGCGATTTTGACCTTGTGATCACGTCCAATCTGACCTATCAGCCGCCGCAGCTGGCCCAGAAGGAGTGGTTTGCCTCTGCGGATATGGGCAAGTATCTTGCCAATATCATTGATTTCATCAATCACGATGCATCCATTTCGGATGTGTCGACACCGATCTCCAAGATCCACGAGCTGCTGGCGAAGTTTAATAAAAACGAGCAGACGGAATATGAGCTTCAGGAGCTGGAGGATACGGAATTCTAGAAGACGGCGGAACGGTCCGCTGTGGGAACGAAGGAGGAAGGGAAATGCCCTGTACAACCATTCTGGTCGGCAGAAAGGCGTCTTATGACGGTTCTACCATGATTGCCCGAAACGATGATTCCGGTGCGGGAAGCTATACGCCGAAGAAGTTCGTTGTGGTGCAGCCGCAGGAGCAGCCGCGGGAATACGTGTCCGTGCTCTCTCATGTCCGCATTGCGCTTCCGGCGGATCCCATGCGGTATACGGCAGTGCCCAATGCCGTGGCGGGAAAGGGAATCTGGGCGGCCTCCGGCGTGAATGCGGCGGGCGTTGCCATGACCGCGACGGAGACGATTTCGGCCAACGAGAGGGTTCTGGGCGCGGATCCGCTGGTGGAATATGTCCCGGCGGAGCAGAACGGCGGCACTGAAATGATCGGCGGCATCGGGGAGGAGGATCTGGTGGTGCTGGTCCTTCCCTATATCCGCAGCGCCCGGGAGGGCGTGCGGCGCATGGGAGCGCTGCTCGAGCAGTACGGCACCTATGAGATGAACGGCATGGCTTTTCAGGATCGGGACGAGATCTGGTGGCTGGAGACCATCGGCGGACACCATTGGATGGCGAGAAGAGTGCCGGATGAAGCCTACGTCATGATGCCCAACCAGCTGGGGCTGGATGAGCTGGATCTGGAGGATGCGCTGGGAGAGCAGAGGGAGTTCATGTGCTCTTCGGATCTGCGGGAATTCATCGAGGAGAATCACCTGGATCTGACGCTGCGCCAGGAGGGCGATGAGGAGGAGCTGCTGCTGAATCCCCGCGAGGCCTTCGGGACGCACGATGATGCGGATCATGTCTACAACACGCCTCGTGCATGGTACATCGGCCGTTATTTCAACCCGCATACGGTGAGCTGGGACGGACCGGAGGCCGATTTCACACCGCTTTCGGATGACATTCCCTGGTGCATGGTTCCGGAGCGGAAGGTTACGGTGGAGGATGTCAAATACGTCCTGTCCTCCCACTATCAGGGGACGCCGTACGACCCCTACGGCAGCTACGGCGATCCGTCCATGCGGGGAGCCTACCGCTCCATCGGCGTGAACCGGACGGACTTCGTCGCCATCATTCAGCTGCGCGGCGATGAGCCGGAGGATTCCATGGCAGTGGAATGGCTCGCCTTCGGCTCCAATGCCTTCAATACGGCGGTTCCCTTCTATGCCAATGTGGAGGTGACGCCGGAATATCTGTCCAATACAACAGCAGAGGTTACGACGAACAGCTTCTACTGGTCCGCGCGGCTCATCGAGGCGCTTACGGACGCCAATTACGGCAAGAACCTTAATCACATCGAGCACTACCAGCTGTCCGTGCAGTCCAAGGGCCACAATCTGATCGGCCGTTATGACAGGCTGCAGAAGGCAGAGGAGGATCCGGCAAAGCGCGCAGCGCTGCGTCAGCAGGCGAACGAGGAGATTGCCGCGATGCTGCAGAAGGAAACCGGCAAGGCGCTGGACGAGGTCCTCTTCGATGCGACCAATCACATGAAGAACCAGTATGCAAGGTCGGATCATTAATACATGGTATCTGTTTAGCACCTGCCATATTTCAATCGAAAATTGACTGCTTGCAGGCATATTTACGATTGAAATTGGCAGGCGGCCAAGGCGCGGAGCGCCTCTGGCCAGCCACATCGAGGATTTGCGAAGCAAATTCGAGATGGGGTCTAAATAGATACAATATAGCATTGTCTGGTCAGCTGAAGGATGCAGATGAAAGAACACAGAGGAACAAAAGAGAAGGTTTACAGCAGGCTCTGCCTTGCTGCAAACCTTTTCCTGTATGTCGGGTTCGCACTCTGGGACGGACCGGTGTGGTGCCGGGATTCGGAGAGTTATGCGACCATGGATTATACAAGAGAACCGGCCTACTGCACCTTCCTGTGGCTGATGCGCAGAATCGTCGGCGAGGGAGGTCTGGTCAGCGGCTGGGATCTGACGGACCGCGAGGGCGGGAAGATCGCGGCACAGGAGCCGGCCTATCTCCTGGCGGTGATTGTCTGCCAGGCCGTCGTCATGGCGGCTGCCGTCTGGTATCTTGCAAGGACCGTCTATGGGATGGGGAAAAGGAGCGGAGCCGGGAGGACAGCAGGAGACGGGCTCCCCCTTTCCGGTTCCAGGGCCTGCGCTTCTTTCGGGTCCGGGACCTGCGCTCTTTCCCGAACCGGGAGCCTTTATGCGGCTGCGGCCAATGTGCTTCTGTGGGGCGTGGATGTCCTGAACCGGTTCGGCGCGAAGAGAGGGTCTGCCTATTTCCAGAGCATCATGACAGAGGGCTTCGGGATTCCGTTCTATATCTTCTTCCTGCTGTTCCTGTACCGGTATCTTTCCGGGAGAGAGCGGAGGTATCTGGCAGCGGCTGCGGGAATGATGGTCCTGTGCACCTCGCATCACAAGCAGCTCGGGATTACCATGGTGATCTTCGCGGCAGCGGCCCTGACGGCCGATGTTCTGCAGCTGCGGTCAGCCGGGAAGGCGGGAACAGCGGCAGGAAAGACGGGAAAGAAGACAGAAGCCGACGCCGGAAAGGCAGGAAGGAAGCCAGAAGCTGCGGCCGGGAAGGCGGCAGAGGGAACAGACTGCGTGCAGAGGAATCGGGAGAGGCACATCGCCGGGAGGCAGCTCTGCCGGGATCTGCTGGCTCTGGCCGCTGCAGGGGTCCTTGTTTTCCTCATCGGGCATGGCTACAACCGGATCTTCCACGGCGTCTGGTCCTTCCACACAGGAAGCGCAGACAAGATTGACAGCACGCTCCTCTATACGGCAGCGCAGGAGGATGCGAAGCTTTTTGAACGCTACGGCGGGGAGGATGCGGAAGAGCTGCGGCAGCTGTTCCTGCAGATCGAAGAGGAGCTGACGGAGCGCCGGCTGCGATACGCGGATGCGATGGGCGAGGCCGTCCCGGAGCAGGAGACGGAGGCTGCCGGGACAGAGAATGCCGGAACAGAGGCTGCCGGGACAGAGAATGCCGGAACAGAGGCTGCCGGAACAGAGGCTGCCGGAACGGAGAATGCGGCAGGAAAGAGCAGCGGCGGGGACACCGGGGCCTCAGTGCAAAAGGCTGCCGGCTGGGTGGAGCTGTGCTCCCATTATGCGGACAGCTACGACATCATCGGCTTCGAGGTGCTGGATCCGCTGGTCGATGCCTATGTAAGAGAGCAGCATCCGGAGCTGGAGCCGGGGACCATGACCTTCTCCGTTGCAGCCGATCAGGTCTGCCGGGAGCTGGAAAGGGTGCTGCTGCACCAGCAGCCCGGACGTCTCCTGCATCTGTGGCTGAACAATCTCCGAAAGGGCCTGGTCAACACGGTGCTGCGGGTGGGAACGGTGCTGAACTGGGCGGCGCTGCTGCTGTGGAGCGCGTATGCGGTGCTGCTCCTGGCGGGTGTCCTCTCCGGGAGGGGACGAGGGAGCCGGTCCTGCAGCGGAGAGCTTCTTCTGGCGGGGCTGGTGTTCCTGGGAACACTGGTCAATGCGGCGGTCGTCGGAGCGATTATCTTCCCGCAGACGCGATACATGATCTACAACATGGGCCTGTTCTACGTGTGCCTTGTCATGCTGGCGGACAGCACCCGGCAGAGGCGCCGAAGCCTTACGGAAGATGCAGCTGTCCGGGATTCTTCCGGCAGCAGAGACAAATAATAAGCAGAACCGGCAGCAGGCCATCCGCCTGCTGCCGGTTCACTGCCATATAGATTCTCTTTACGCTGTATAGATCCTCTTTACTGTGATGGACGGGAGCCTTACAGCTCTGTCACGTGCCGGAATACATAGGTCGCGTATTCGGCGAAGAAGGCCTTGTCCTTTTTCATTTCAGGGAGGAACGGGAACCACGCCGTCTTGTCCCGGACACTCTTCATGAAGAAGGGCGAGCGGAATTTATCCCATTCCGGCAGGAAGGTGCCTACCTTCCCGGTATAGCAGGTCTCGGCCGTCGCCTGCTGGCGATGGCTCTTGTCCACATAGGTGGCGATGGACTTGTGGATGGCCTGATCCAGCTCGGGAAGATAATAGTAATCCTGGTAGTTGGCATAATAGTGATGGAGCTTGCCGTTGTAGATCGGAATCTTCAGCGTGATCCGATCCCCGGAGATGGTGCAGTAGCAGCCGTCCCGCGAGGTCGTGACGGGCGTGCGGAAGGAGAGCCCGGAAATTCCTACGGCACAGCCGTGGAGGATCAGCTCCTGCTGCGGCTCGCCGTTCTCATCCCGGAAGGTGTTGGCCTGGGCCCGGTGCACAGAAATCTGCGCCTGCAGGAGATCCTTCCAGCCAAGAGCGGCCGTCATGGCAATGAGCCCGGCGACATCGCAGCGGTTGTGGGTCAGGAGCGCCATGCGCCGGGAGGCACGGTCGGTCAGCTGCAGATCTGCAAAGCCGGCATAGGTGGAGCCGGCATCATTGGCTTCGTAAAAGGGAACGGCATCTGCCGCATCCTCTGCGGCATCGGCGCCGGCCGCGGACTCCTCCGCGGGAGCCTGCTCCGGAGCTCCAAGGGCGTCCTCAGCGGTCACATGAGCCGGCATGGGAGCAGGTGCAGCGGTCCGCATCGACTCCTTCTGGCGCTGGCTCGCGAGAGCCTGCTCCTGGAGGAGCCGGTTGATCATGGCGGCGTCAATGCGCTTTGTACTCTCAGAGGAGACATCTGCCGCACCGGCAGGAGAAGCGGGCATCGACGCAGAGGAGATGTAATCCAGGTAGATGTCGATCAGCTCCTTTCCGCTGCGCGATTCGGTGCGGCCGGTTCCCAGGAACTGCTCCACGGTCTGCTGCCGGCAGTCCGGCAGAGACAGGAGCCGCTGGAACGGCTTCACATAGCGGTACAGATCCAGTGACTTCATGGCCGAGGGGAAATCCTCCGCACCCGGCGTTCCCTGCAGGCCGTTCCACACAATGCGGCGCGCGAGAAACGGCAGATCAAACTGCCGGCCGTTGTAATGCAGAAGGGTTGTGAATTTCTTGGTGAACAGCAGAAACGAGGTGAGAATATCCGCCTCGCCGTCGCCGGTATCATCGAACCACTGGATCAGCTTCCAGCAGTCATCCTCCCAGTAGCCGCAGCCGATGAGGTAGATGCGGTGCTTCTGTGCAGACAGTCCGGTGGTCTCAATATCCACCGCCAGAATGTTCTCCTGTCCGCCGAAGCGGGTCAGCGGGTATCCCTGAATGTTTCCTTCCAATTCTCCTGTGATGATCTGCATGGCAGCACTCCTGATATGTATGATGGCAGCGGTTCCCGTCTGAAAAGCCGTGCAGACGGAAGACGCGGCAGACACTTTTTTCTGAATGAAACCACCGGACAACGAACGGCCGGAGATACAGATGAATCATAACACAGACGGCAGGCTGTGTGCCGAGAAATTCACCGTCCGTTCTGCCGGAGCAATCCCTTCGTAGTTACTGTACAGACGCGCCGGTGACGGGGCCTGGCGGAGCTGTCCATCCTGGGGACGTTCTCACTCCGTGCGAGGACCTAGCGGTGCTAAGCTCACATAAGACG
>CAVKMX010000119.1:0-6973 GCA_963657295.1 Clostridium sp. CAG:302 | reverse complement strand
GTCCAACCTTGATTGAAACGATCTTAACTTAATGACATTGGTTCATTCGCCCGCCAGGACCCGTCACCGGCGGGCGTCTGTACAGCAACGTATTTTCTCCTATGGCAGGGGCCAAACAGATACATATGTTGACAAGCCCCCTCTCCGCGCCTATATTACTGATTAAAAATTTAGAGAAATGTGTCGGCAGAGTGCCGGCAGATGATACAATTACCTTGCAGCAGAGCGGGCTTTGGAGGGCAATCTTGTTGAATTACGGCAGTCACAGAAGAAAGCGCCCTTCGAAATCCCGGATCATCGCCCTCTCAGCCGGTGCAGTTGTGCTCTATGCCGGCGTGCTGTTTGGCGTTCGGACCATCGGAAACCGGCTGGAGCAAAGGGATGCGGCGGAGACCGTCGGCTCGCTGGACGGGCGGTTCACCTCTGCGGCGCCGACCATGCAGTATGACGGCCGCACCTGGACCTACCGGACACACGATCTTACGAACCTGCTGCTCATCGGCGTGGACTGGGAGGAGGAAACGGAAGACCCGGACGCGGCGGAGAACACGGAGTCTGCGGAGACCGCAGGAGCCGTGGGAGCGGAGGAGGCAGCAGAGACCGCAGAAGCCGTGGGAGCGGAGGAGGCAGAGACCGCGGAGGCTGCGGGAGCAGCGGAAGCGGAAGAGATCGAGGCTGCGGACGCAGGACGATATGCCGGGCAGGCAGACTGTCTGCTGCTGATCTCCATCGATCAGAGGAACCGGACCGTGTCCACCCTGCAGCTGGACCGCGACACCATGACGGACATCCGCATCTACGGCCCCTTCGGCGATTATACGGGCCTGCAGGAGGAGCAGATCTGTCTGTCCCATGCCTACGGGACGGGCGAGAAGGAGAATTGTGACAATACAGTCTGGGCGGTCCGGCATTTTCTGGGCGGGCTCCCTATCGACGGCTATCTGTCGCTGGATATGAGCAGCATTGCCCTGATCAACGATGCGCTCGGCGGCGTGACCGTGACCCTGGAGGAGGACTTCTCCTCCTTTGACCCGCAGATGACCGCGGGCAGCACCTTAACGCTGCAGGGCGAGCAGGCGGAATATTACGTCCGCGGCCGCATGGGCGTGGGAGACGGAACCAATGAGAGCCGCATGGAGCGGCAGCGCACCTTCATCCGGGCGGCGGAGGAACTGCTGATGCAGAGGGTGAACGAGGACATGGACTACGTCGGGACACTTTATGATGCGCTGGACGGGCACATGACAACGAACCTGGACCGGAGCCGCCTGATGGAGCAATGCTATGCGTGCCGGGATTATGAGCGGCCGGATACCGTAACGCCGGAGGGGAGCCATTGCATCGGCGCAGACGGCTTCGTGGAGTTTCACGCCGACGAACAGGCGCTGAGCGCGCTGCTGGCGGAGAGCTTCTATGAATAGATACAGATGATTCAGATTTCAGAAGAGGACGGAACATAGTTATGGAGAAACGCATTCTCAGCACCGGTCTGGCCCTGGTCCTGGCACTGCTGACCTGCAGCACCTCCGTGCTGGCGGCGGTACTCACCGATGCGCCCGGCACGCCGACCCAGGATCGTGCCGTTTCCCTGGAGGCCAGATGGGAAGACAAAGAGAAGACGGCCTATGAGCTGGAGGCCCTGCCTGCGGATCAGCTGAGCATGGATACGGTGACGGACATCTATGAATTCGTGTTCGAGGAAGAGAACCGCCCCGTGCGCTGGTATCCGGAGGAGACGCAGAAGGCCATCCGGAGGATGCTCAGCATCGACCCGGACGTGCTGTACATGTCGGAGTTCATGCGCCTGCATGCACCGAAGATCAAGCCGCCGGCTGCCCTGGACGTTGTGCTGACGCTGACCATCGACTATCAGCCGGGACAGCTGACGGTAGTCGTTCTGGGAGACGTGTCGGATCCGGAGAACATTGTCTGGACGCCGGTGAAATCCCGTGTAACCGCCGTCGGGCGCATCGAATTCACAATTCCGAAGGAGCTCATGAAGGAGCTGCAGAACGAGGATGTGCTGCTGAGCCTTCTGACCGTGCGCGAGGGTGCCGGCGGGAAAGCGGCCGCGGAGGTGACGGAGAACACCGGGGAGGTCCCCAGCAAGCGCGCGGCCGACACCACGCGGGTTGTCACCTCTGTCTCGCAGAAGGGGGAGCAGCTGGAGGATTATTTCGTGCTGAAGATTGCGCCCACGACCCGGCTGATCCGGCGGGAAATCGCGCATCTGCAGCAGTTCGTAAAGGAGAAGAAGGAGCCGGCACTGAAGTGGCTCCCTGAGGAGGATCAGAACCGCGTGCGGTATCTGCTGGAAAAGGACGGCGAAACGGATGCGGATGAGCTGATCGTCTCCGATTATACGGCGATGATCACAGAGGACTTCCGGCCGACCGACGGCGATGCCCTGGGAACGCTCCGCTTTGCTACCCCCTACAAGGAGGGACAGGTCATCATCACCGCGCTGGGAATCCCGAAGGAGGACGCGGATGCGGACAATGCCGATGAGACGCAGATGGACTGGTCCGTGCAGCCGGCCAAGGTGCGCAGAGTCGGCAAGGTGAATGTGGTGGACGTGGTCTTCGACCAGCTGGCATTGATCGACATGGACGAGGAAACCGGTCTGCTGCTGGTGCTGAGCGTGCCGGAGGATGAGGAATGAGATTAAATCCGACGAAGCCATCGGATCAGACGGATACGGAGAATCACTCCGCCGAGGCAGAGCTGCTCACGCACCTCCTGTCCCGGCTGGGGGAGCAGCCGGAGGGAGCCGGCGCCGCGGCGCAGGGAACGGGCGGGCAGCCCGCATCGGAGGCCATCAGTCTGGTGGAGTTGTTCTATTACCTCCTTTCGAAGCTCCACTGGGTTTTCCTGGGGATGCTCGCAGGAGCCCTGCTCCTTGGCTGGTACGGGGCCTGCCTGGCGATGCCGATCTATACGGCAACGGCCAAGCTGTACATCATGGGCACCACGGGGAGCAGCATCATCACGGATCTGCAGATCGGCTCATCGCTGACCATGGACTACCAGGAGGTCTTCAAGACCTGGGAGGTACACCAGATGGTCAATGAGGAGCTGGGAACGGATTACAGCTACAGTGTGCTGCAGAGCATGCTCACCATCACGAATCCCGAGGACACGCGGATCCTGTACATTACCATCCGGCATCCGGACGCCCAGACGGCGGCCGACATCGCCAATGCCTATGCCGCGGCGGCGAAAACCTTCATCGTGGAGACCATGAACACCGACGAGCCCAGCACCTTCTCCGTTGCACTGGTGCCCAGTGTGGCCAGCAGCACCGGCGTTACGGGCTACGTCCTCCGCGGCATTCTGCTGGGAACGGCGCTGGCCATGGGGATTCTGGTATTGATCTTCCTGCTGGACAACGGACCCAAATCCCCGGAGGACATCCAGCGCTATGCGGGAATTCCGACGCTGGCCGTCATTCCGGCGAATCCGGAGCTGTCCGGTGTGAAGAGAAAAGGAAAGAAGGCGGGCAGAGCATGAACCAACTGGAGATTACCCATTTTCCCTCGCTGGATTACGCCTGCACCGAGGCCATGAACACCCTGTGCACCAACCTGTCCTATTGCGGCACGGATGTCCGCACGATCCTGTTCACCAGCCGCTATGAGCATGAGGGCAAGTCCAGCATCGCCATGAACGTGATGCGGACGCTGGCGAGCTACGGCAAGAATGTGCTGCTGGTGGATGCGGACCTTCGCTGCTCTACGCTGGCGCGGCGCTACCGCTTTCATTTCGACGGGCAGGCCTGCGGCCTGGCCCAGTATCTGGCGGATCTGTGTGATCTGGAGGATGCGGTTTACCGGACCAATCTGCCCGGCGCGTACATTCTGCCCGCCGGACGGGAGGTGCTCAACTCCGTACAGCTCCTGGCCTCGCCCCGCTTCGGCGGGATGATGCAGCAGCTGCGGGAAAACTTTGACATAATCTTGGTGGATTCGCCGCCCGCAGGTGTTATTATTGACGCAATGGAAATCGCCAAGTCCTGCGACGGCGCCGTGCTGGTGGTGGAGTACAACAACGGCCGCAGTCAGGACATCGGCGAGGTCGCAGCCAACATCGCCCGGACCGGATGCCCTGTGCTGGGAGCGGTGATGAACGGCGTCGATCTCAAATCCTTCGGCAATCGTAAATACTACTACCGCTCCGAGCGCTACTCGAGCTACTACCGCCGCTACGGAAAGAGCAGCGGGAAGCCGGCCGGACGCGCAGGCGGAAGGCGCTCCGGGCGGAAGTCAGAGAAGTCAGAATCGAAGCGCTCCGAGCCGAAGGCAGAGAAGTCAGAACGGAAGCACCCTGAGCCGAAGGCGGAACAGAAACGGCCGTTCCGAAAGCCCTTCGGATCAAAGCCTCTCGAATCAAAGCCTTTCGGAACGAAGCCCGATGTGCGGAAGGATGCCGGCCCAGGCGGCGCGGAGCAGGCATGAGGGCGGAGGAATTCACGGACCTGCACCAGCATGTGCTCTGGGGCGTGGACGACGGCCCCCGGACACCGGCGGAGATGCAGGCACTCCTGGAACAGGACAGAGACAACGGGATCCGGCAGGTGTACGCGACCTCCCATGCCTATCCCGCGGTGCGGCCCTTTGATCTCGCGCGGTACCGGGAGAGGCTGGAGGAGGCCAATGCCTTCTGCCGGAGCCGGAGCTGGCCGCTCCGCCTTCTCCCCGGCTGTGAGATCTTCTACTGCTCTGCCGTGCCGGATGAGCTGACGGCAGGAAGGCTCCCGACCCTGGGGAACTCCCGACGGGTGCTGATCGAATTCGATCCGAAGGTATCCGCCTCCGAGATCGGGGAGGCGGCGAACCGGCTCTATCAGGCGGGCTTTGAACCGGTGCTGGCGCATGTGGAACGGTATCTGTGCCTTATGCATTCGCCCCGGTACGCGATGGAACTGAGGGAGGAAGGCGGATTGGTCTATCAGATGAACTGTGACACCATTCTCCGGCCGCGCTGGGGCCGGGAGCGGAGCTTTGTAAGGCAGCTGCTCGAGGCCCGCGCCGTGGACGTGATGGCCACCGATGCGCATGATACCGTGCGGCGGCCCGTGCGGATGCAGGAGGCATATCAGAAGGTTCTGCGGGAGCAGGGCAGGGAATATGCGGACCGGCTGGTGAGCCCGGACCGGGAATGCACGGGGCAAGGAAGGGCAGACAGCTTATGATCGCGGCATCCAAGGAGCGGCAGATCTCCATTGCCGAGTGGCACGCACTCGCGCAGCAGGGCATCGTCCTTCCCATGTGCATTCCCCTGGACGGCGAGAGCATGCGTCCGCTGATCCGCAGGGGAAGGGACCCGGTCACGATCGTTCCGCTGACGCGCCCGCTCCGGCGGGGGGACGTGGTGCTGTTCGAGTACCCGGCCGGACACTATGTGGTGCATCGGATCCGCCGGATCCGGGGAGAGCAGGTGCAGACGCTGGGCGATCACTGCTGGTACCCCGATCCCTGGATGCCGGACTCCTGTGTGCTGGGACTGGCACAGAAGGCAGAGCGGAACGGGAGATCCCTTCCGCTGAACAGCGCCCCGGCCAGAGCTCTTGGGCGCGGTTGGATGGCAGGGCTCCCCCTGCGGCGTCTGTGGTGGAGGAGCAAGGCCCGGATCTGCCGCATCCTGAAGCGATACGTGAGATAATATGAGATCATATGAGGAAGAGAATGCCGGAGAGGAGGCGAGGCCCATGGAGACAATACCCACAGAGAGAACAGCAGAGAACACGCAGGAGCCGCGGTCCCTGCACGAGCTGTTGGCGCAGCTGGATGCGCAGGGCATCACGGATTACCGGCGGTATGAGGCGGTGCGCAGGTTCCTGAGCTTCCGGGCGAGGGAGAAGAATATACCGATCTCCGGCTCCTTTGAGCTGACGCCGCTGTGCAACCTGGACTGTAAGATGTGCTATGTGCACCTGAACCGGGAGCAGATGCAGGGCGCGGAGCTGCTGCCGACGGAGGACTGGAAGCGGATCATGAAGGAAGCCGCGGATGCCGGCATGTTGTACGCCCGGCTGACGGGAGGAGAGTGTCTTACTTACCCCGGATTTCGGGAGCTGTACTGTTATCTTTTGGATCGGGGAGTGGAAACCTTTGTCCTCTCCAACGGCATCCGGATGGATGCAGACATGACGGATTTCTTCCTCCGGCACCCCTCCTGCGGCATGCAGGTGACGCTGTACGGTGCGAGCGAGGATGCCTACGAGAGGGTGACCGGGCACCGGGTGTTCGGCCGTGTCATGGAGAACCTGCACCGGCTGCAGGACGCGGGAATCCCGGTGAGCATCGCGGTGACCCCCAACGCCTTTATGACGGACGGGGAGGCGGTGGTGCGCCTGCTCCATGCGGAGGGCTTTCCCTTCAGCATCAACGCCGGCATCATCCCTCCGAGAAAGGAGACGGGTCGCACGACGGCAGACGCGGATGTGGACGCCTACGCAGCGATGATGAAGCTCCAAAGGGAGCTGGAGGGACGGGAAATACAGCCCGCCTGTGATGTGGACAGCCTTCCGGATCCGCCCTCTGTCGGGAAGACCTCGGAGCGGGGGGTCAGGTGCGGTGCGGGGCGAAGCACCTTTGCCGTCAACTGGCGCGGACAGATGCTCCCGTGCAACACCTTTCCCTGTGAGCCGGCGGATGTGAGAGCCCTCGGCTTTGCAGAGAGCTGGCGGCGGATCAACCGGATTGCCTTGAATTTCCCGCGGCCGGCGGAATGTGAGGAGTGCTGCTACCGCGCGGTGTGCAAGCACTGCGTGGCCGAGCATGCGGCCGGGGCACCGTTGGGACACGCCAGTCCCCTGGTCTGCAGATGGGGAAAGCGCATGGTGGCGGAGGGGATCTTCACCCTTCCCACGGAGTAGAGACAGAGCAGGACAGAACAGACAAGGAGAAACGTATGAGAAAGAACTACGAAACCCCGAGCGCAGAGCTCGTGAAATTCCAGTACAGCGAGCAGG
>CAVKMX010000118.1:0-7052 GCA_963657295.1 Clostridium sp. CAG:302 | reverse complement strand
CGCTGGATGAGCGCTTCCGCTCCCGCTTTGAAATGGGACTGATTGCGGACATTCAGGCGCCTGATTATGAGACAAGAATGGCCATTCTCCGCAAGAATGCCGATGAACAGCACCTGGATGTAGAGGATGAGATTCTCGAATACATCTCGACGAACATCAAGTCCAACATCCGTGAGCTGGAGGGTGCCTTCAACAAGATCATCGCATATTCCAAGCTCAACAACATCGAGATCAACCTCACCATGGCCCAGGATGTACTCAAGGACATTATTTATCCGAACGCGGAGCACATCGTGACGCCGAAGATGATTGCCAACATCGTCTGCGAACACTATGGCGTCAAGCTCTCCAATGTCGCCTCCCGCAAGAAGAATGCCGAATGCGTCATTCCCCGGCAGGTGATCATGTACATGTGCCGGGAGTATACCGATGCCACTCTCGATTCCATTGCCCGTCTCCTCAACAAGAAGGATCATTCCACTGTCATGCACGGTGTGGATAAAGTGAAGGAGGAAATGGAGAATAACGAGGAATTGCGATCCAACATAATAATAATTAAGAAGAAACTCAATTTGCAGTAAAATCGGCTTTTTCTCTCAAACGTGCATAAATACCGCACTTTCCACAGGCTGCGGGGTTCGCTGTCAACAATCGAGGCGAACCCCGTTTCGTTGCTTCTACAGGGCTTTTTTGGTACAATCTAGTAGGTTATCCTCATTTCAGCATCTGCTACGATGTACTACGACGATTCTATTCTTTTTATTCTCCCGCCGCCCTTTGGATACCCGAAAGGATGAGAAATAGAAAGTTATTCGCAAAAAGGACACAGCCATGAGATTACGTATCGAAAAGAACGCCTTAATTGCAGGCGTCAATATCGTCTCCAGAGCCATTCCCGGCAAAACGACCATGTCGATCCTCCAATGCATTCTGGTAGACGCCTCCACAGAGAAAATCAGATTGATCGCCAATGACACCGATCTTGGCATTGAGACCACCGTGGCCGGTTCCATCGAGGAGCACGGTGTCATTGCCATCAGTGCCGACATCTTCTCAAATATTGTCCGGAAGCTTCCGGACGGTATGGTGCGGATTGAAGCCAGCGGAGAGAAGGTTCAGATTCAATGTGAAAAGGCGAACTTTACCATCCTCGGAAACGACGGAGGCGAATTCCCCTATCTTCCGGAGATTGACCGATCCTACGGAATCGAAATTTCCCAGTTTACCTTAAAGGATGTCATCAACCGCACCATCTTCTCGATTTCCACCAATGAAGGCAATAAGATGATGACGGGCGAGCTGTTTGAAATCCGCAACAACGATCTTCGTGTGGTTGCTCTGGACGGACACCGCATTTCCATTCGAAATGTTGAATTAAAGCAGTCCTATGACAACCGAAAGGTCATCATTCCGGGGAAAACTTTGTCGGACATCAGCAAAATTCTGCCTGGCGATATGGAAAAGACGGTGCACATCTATTTCACCGAGCGCCATGCCCTCTTCGAGTTCGATGAAACCATAGTGGTGTCACGCCTGATCGAGGGGGAATATTTCAAGGTAGATCAGATGCTCTCCGGCGATTACCAGACGCATCTTCACATCAACCGGCAGGAGCTCCTGAGCAGTCTGGAACGTGCAACACTCCTGGTAAAGGAGGAGGACAAGAAGCCCATCATTCTGGTCATCGGCGACGGAATGATGCAATTGAAGATCAATACGGCTCTCGGCAGCATGAACGAGACCATTTCCATTGAAAAAGAAGGGGAAGACATCAACATCGGCTTCAATCCGAAGTTTCTGATTGATGCGATACGTGTCATTGATGAAGAAGAGATCGACATTTATCTCCTCTCACAGAGAGCACCGGCCTTCATCCGCAATGAGCACTCCTATTGCTACCTGGTGCTGCCGGTTAACTTTATAAACTTTTAGGAATCAGAAAATGAAGACGCTTACCATTCGTGATGAATTTATCAAATTGGGCCAGGCATTGAAGCTGGCCGGCATTGCGGCATCCGGCGTGGAAGCCAAGATCATGATCGAGGAAGGCGAGGTCACGGTGAACGGCGAGGCGGAAACCCGTCGGGGCCGGAAACTGCGCAGCAGCGATACCTTCAGTGTGCGCGGCGAGTCCTTTGTCATTCAGGCTCCTGCAGGGACGGAATAAGGGTATGTACATTCAGTCCTTACGGCTGGCAGATTATCGCAATTATGAAGCTCTTTCCATGGAGTATTCGGAAGGAACGAATATACTTTACGGTGATAACGCCCAGGGAAAAACGAATATTCTGGAGGCTCTGTATCTGGTGGCAACCACCAGATCGCATCGAGGTGTCTTTGACAAGGATCTGATCCGCTTTGGATGCACAGAGGGACACATCCGCTGCGTTGTATGGAAGGGCGGAATGGATTATCAGGTGGACCTGCATCTGCGCAAGGGAAGGGCAAAGGGAATTGCCGTCAATGGGCAGAGGATACGAAAGGCTTCGGATCTGATCGGGCTCCTGCATATCGTGTTCTTCTCTCCGGAGGATCTGTCGATTGTCAAGGACGGTCCGTCGCAGAGAAGGCGGTTCATGGACATGGAGCTGTGCCAGCTGGACAAGACCTATCTCCATGATCTGAATCAGTACAACAAGGTGGTGGAGCAGCGCAACAGGCTGCTGCGCCAGCTGATGGAGGTGCCGTCTCTGGAGTCCACCATGGAGCTCTGGAATGAGCAGCTGGTGGAATACGGGAGCCGCATCATCCGGAGGAGAAAGGAATTTCTCCGGGACCTGAATGAGATCATCGTGAAAATACACGGAAAATTGTCCGGCGGGACGGAGCAGCTCTCCCTCTGCTATGAACCGAATGTGGAGGAGGAGCATTATCGGGAGGAGCTGCAGCGCATCAGGGAACGGGAGAAATACATCGGCTCCACAGCAGTGGGACCGCACAAGGATGATTTTGTCTTCGTTTGTGATGAGATCGATCTGCGGCGCTTTGGTTCCCAGGGACAGCAGAGAACCTGTGCCCTCTCCTTGAAGCTCTCGGAGCTCGAGCTCGTAAAGCGTGCAATCGGCGAATCTCCGGTTCTGATGCTGGACGATGTATTGTCGGAGCTGGATACTAACCGTCAGAATTATCTGTTGAATTCTCTCGGCGGCATTCAGACCTTTATCACATGCACCGGATTGGATGAATTCGTCAACAATCGATTTGCAATCGACCGCCTGTACCATATACGAAACGGTCAGGTGATCGAAACAAATCAGGAAGCTGGGGATATAGCATGGCAGCAGAGGAAATAAAGAACCTGTTACAGGCAGCCGAGGAGGATGCAAGGGCCAGAGAAAGGGAGGGCATTGCAGATTCGGAGGAGTATGTAACAGAGTATGCCGAGAACGATAAGGAATACAGGGATGACAACGTGAAGGACACAAAGGATGTGGGCTCCTACACGGCAGATGACATCCAGATTCTGGAGGGACTCCAGGCAGTCCGCAAGCGTCCCGGCATGTACATCGGCACGACATCCTCCAGAGGACTCCATCACCTGGTGTATGAGATCGTGGACAATTCGGTGGACGAAGCACTGGCAGGCTTCTGCACGCATATCGAGGTTTCCATCAACCCGGGCAACAGCATCACGGTCACGGACAACGGCCGCGGAATTCCGGTCGGCATCAATCATAAGACGGGAAAGACGGCGGTTGAGGTTGTTTATACCATTCTGCACGCCGGCGGGAAATTCGGCGGCGGAGGATACAAGGTTTCCGGCGGACTGCATGGTGTCGGTGCATCGGTGGTCAATGCGCTTTCCACCTGGCTGGAGGTTACGGTTCGTCAGGGAGGGAAAATTCACCGGATCCGCTTTGTGAACGGAGGCCACACCGAGGGAAAGCTTGAGGTTGTGGGTGAGTGCGATGCGGCGGACACCGGGACCAGCGTCACCTTTCAGCCGGATCCTTCGATCTTCCAGGAGACGGTGGTCTATGAATATGACATCATCCGGACAAGACTTCGTGAGATGGCATTCCTGACCAAGGGGCTGTCCATTTCTCTTACGGATCTTCGGGAGGAGGGACGGAAGGAGAACGGAGAACAAAGGAGGGAGGTCTTCCATTACGAGGGAGGCATCAAGGAGTACGTTGCTTATCTGAACCGCAGCAAAACACCGCTGTATGAGGATATTCTGTATTTTGACGGGACCAAGAACAATGTCTACGTAGAGGTGTCAATGCAGCATAACGACGCCTACAATGTGTCGGAATACAGCTTTGTCAACAACATCAACACGCCGGAGGGAGGCATGCATCTCACCGGCTTCCATAATGCAGTCACCAAGACCTTCAACGATTATGCGAGGAAGAACAAGATTCTGAAGGACAGCGATCCGAATCTGTCCGGAGACGATATCCGCGAGGGACTGACGGCCATCATTTCCGTCAAGGTTGAGGATCCTCAGTTTGAGGGACAGACCAAGCAGAAGCTCGGCAACATCGAGGCACGCGGTGCCGTGGATTCCGTCGTCAGCGAAAAGCTCACCTATTATCTCGAGCAGAATCCGGCCGTTGCCAAAATCATCTGCGACAAGGCACAGATGGCGCAGCGCGCCAGAGAGGCTGCGAGAAAGGCGAGAGATCTGACGAGGCGCAAGACGGCTTTGGAGACGATGGCGCTTCCCGGAAAGCTGTCGGACTGCTCCGATAAGGATCCCAAGAACTGTGAAATTTTCCTGGTGGAGGGAGATTCCGCCGGCGGCTCTGCAAAGAGTGCAAGAAGCCGTGCGACGCAGGCCATTCTGCCGCTTCGCGGCAAGATTCTGAATGTGGAAAAGGCCAGGGAAGACCGGATCTATGCCAATGAGGAGATCAAGGCCATGATCACGGCCTTCGGCACGGGGATTCACGATGAGTTCAGGATCGAGAAGCTTCGCTACGACAAGATCATCATCATGACGGATGCCGATGTGGACGGCGCGCATATCGATACCCTGATGCTGACCTTCCTGTACCGGTTCATGCCGGAGCTGATCCGCCAGGGACATGTGTATCTGGCCATGCCGCCGCTCTATAAGCTGGAGAGAAATAAAAAGATCTGGTATGCCTACAGCGATGAGGAGCTCAACGGCATTCTGAACGAGGTCGGACGCGACAACAGCAACCATATCCAGCGCTATAAGGGGTTGGGCGAAATGGATCCGGATCAGCTGTGGGAGACAACCATGGACCCGGAAACGAGGATTCTCAAAAGGGTGAGCATCGATGAGGAAAGCGAATCCGAGGTGGATCTGACCTTTACAACGCTGATGGGAGATCAGGTGGAGCCGCGGCGGGAGTTCATCGAGCAGAACGCAAGATTCGTACAGAATCTGGACATTTAAGGTAAGGAGTCTTCATGGAAGACAACGTGTTTGACACAAGAATCCGGGATGTGGACCTGAACAAGACTATGCGTAATTCCTACATTGATTACGCCATGAGTGTCATTGTGCAGAGAGCACTTCCTGATGTACGCGACGGACTCAAGCCGGTACAGAGACGAATTCTCTGGGCCATGAGCGAGCTGGGCAACACGCCGGATAAGCCGCACCGCAAATGCGCGCGTATCGTGGGCGACACCATGGGCAAATATCATCCGCATGGCGACAGCTCGATTTACGGTGCTCTGGTCTATATGGCACAGCCCTGGTCAATGCGTTACTGCCTGGTGGACGGTCATGGGAATTTCGGCTCCGTCGATGGAGACGGTGCAGCGGCAATGCGATACACCGAGGCGCGCCTGACGAAGATTTCCACGGAAATGATGGCGGACATCAACAAAGACACCATCGATTTTGCGGATAATTTTGACGGAACAGAGAAGGAACCCTCTGTCCTGCCGGCCCGCTTTCCGAGCCTTCTGGTGAACGGAACCACCGGCATCGCCGTCGGGATGGCGACGAACATTCCTCCTCATAATCTCCGGGAGGTAGTCGCGGCCTGCACGAAGATGATTGACAACCGCGTGCAGGAGAACCGGGAAACCGAGGCGGAGGAGCTGCTGCAGATCGTGCAGGCACCGGATTTTCCCACCGGCGGCATCATCATGGGGCTGCAGGGAGCGCGGGATGCGTATCTCACCGGAAAGGGAAAGATCATTACCCGTGCGGTCACGGATATCGAGCCTATGGGCAACGGCAAGAACCGCATCGTAGTGACCGAGCTCCCCTATCTGGTGAACAAGGCAAATCTGATCAGGAACATTGCCGATCTTGTGAAAAACAAAAAGATCGAGGGAATTACCGATCTGCGCGATGAATCCGACCGCGAGGGCATGCGGATTGTCATCGAGCTGCGGCACGATGTCAATGCCAGCATCATCCTGAATCAGCTGTTCAAGCACACACAGATGCAGGATACCTTCGGCGTCACCATGCTCTCTCTTGTAAACGGAGAGCCGAAAATTCTGGGTCTGAAGGATATGCTGACCTATTATCTGCGGCACCAGGAGGAGGTTGTCACCCGCAGGACGCAGTATGATCTCAAAAAGGCACAGGAGCGGGATCATATCGTACAGGGTCTGCTCATTGCCATCGACAACATCGAGGAGGTGATCCGCATCATCCGCTCCTCTTCCTCTGTGCAGGAGGCAAAGGGACGTCTGACGGAGCGGTTCGGTCTGGACGATGTCCAGGCACAGGCCATCGTGGACATGCGGCTGCGCGCCCTGACCGGTCTGGAGAGAGACAAGCTGGAGGCGGAGCATGCAGAGCTGCTGAAGACCATCGGCCGCCTGCAGGCCATTCTGTCCGATCGGAACCTTCTTCTGGGTGTCATTCGCGAGGAGATGAATGCCATCGCGGAGAAATACGGGGATGAGCGGCGTTCACAGATCAATGTTCATGCGGATCTTTCCGAGCTCGAGATGGAGGACCTGATCCAGAATGAGAACTGCGTCATAACCCGAACCAGTCTGGGATACATCAAGAGAACCTCGGCCGATGAATTCAAGGCGCAGAACCGCGGCGGGCGCGGCGTAAAGGGCGCACATACCATCGAGGATGACTATGTGGAGGATCTCCTGAT
>CAVKMX010000117.1:0-7121 GCA_963657295.1 Clostridium sp. CAG:302 | reverse complement strand
CTCCGGCACAGATGGTGCGGGCATACGGGCAACGGCTGGCAAAGGGACACCCCTCCGGCGGCCTTGTCATGTCCGGGGGACTGCCCGGAATGGACTGCAGCCGTTCCTTTTTATCCTTGTTCAATCCCGGAATCGATGCCAGCAGTCCCAGCGTGTAGGGATGCAGCGGATTGGCGAACAGGTCCCTGATGTCTGCCTGCTCCATCACAAGACCGCCGTACATGACAACCACCCGGTCGCACAGCTCGGCCACAACGCCGAGATCGTGCGTGATGAAGATGATGCTGGTGCCGTATTCCTGCTGAAGGCTGCGCATCTGCTTCAGAATCTGATGCTGAATGGTCACGTCCAGTGCCGTGGTCGGCTCATCCGCGATCAGAAGATCCGGATGATTGGCCAGCGCCATGGCGATCATGACCCGCTGACGCATGCCGCCGCTGAATTCATGCGGAAAGCACTTCAGCCGCTTCTCCGCCTCCGGAATGCGTACGTCCCTGAACAGCTGCAGCGTCCTTTTCTCCAGCTCCTCCGCCTTCCACTCCGGATGGTGGACATGCATCATCTCCGAGACCTGCCGTCCCACCGGAATCAGCGGATTCAGGCTGGACATCGGATCCTGGAAAACCATGGCGATTTTCGAGCCGCGTATTTCACGCAGCTTCTTCATGCTGATCCCGGTGAGATCCGTTCCTTCGAACATTACCCTGCCGCTCTTGATGCGGGCCGTGTCTGCGAGCAGCCGCAGCAGGGACATGGAGGTCACGCTCTTGCCGCTCCCGGATTCTCCCACAATGCCGAGGATCTCTCCCCTGTGCACCGTGAAGCTGACGCCGCGGACGGCCTGCACCTCTCCGGCGGAGGTGAAAAAGGAAGTCTTCAGATCCTCCACCTGTAAAATTGCCTCATTCATTGGGTTACCCCTTACTTCTTCAATTTCGGATCCAGCGCATCGCGCAGGCCGTCGCCCACAAAGTTAAACGCGAACATAATCGCACAGATCATCAATGCCGGGATCAGCAGCTCGTGCGGACTCGTCCGCAGGTTGGCCGAAGCATCGTTGCACATGGTGCCGAGGCTGGCCAGCGGCGGCTGCAGACCGATTCCCAGATATCCCAGAAAGGCCTCCATGAAGATCGCGGAGGGAATCAGCATGGTCATCGTCACCAGAATGGATCCCAGTGCGTTCGGAATCAGGTGCTCCAGAAGGATGGTGCGCGAGGAGGATCCGATGGTCCGCGCCGCTAGAACGAATTCCTGCTGCTTGAGACTCAGGATCTGCCCCCGGACCACCCTGGCCATATCCACCCAGTACACGCTGCCCAGAGCAACCACGATGCTCTGCAGCCCGGAGCCCAGAACCTGCATGATCAGAATGACATACAACGTGAGCGGAATGGTCGAAATGATATCCACCACACGCATCATGACCATATCCACATTCCCGCCGATGTATCCCGAAATGCCGCCGTACAGTATGCCGATGATCATGTTCACGACCGTTGCCATCAGCGCGACCATCAGGGAGATCCGCGTCCCATACATCAGCCTTGTCAGAATATCGCGTCCCAGGGAGTCCGTTCCCAGAAGATAGGAGGTGTTCCAGATGATTCTGGAGGGATAGATGTTGCCGGTGCTCTCATCCGCCATTACGTACCGCGAGCCGCCGTAGTACAGCGCAACCTCGGTGCCGTCCGCATCAAAGATGGTCATCGACTTCCCGCTCTCCTCCCGCACGCGGCTCAGCTGCCCACCAAGCCTGCCGTCCGCGCTCACGCTCACCACCTTCAGAGACGTCGTAATGTACATGTATCCTCCGCCGGGTGCCTCGTAGACCTTCATGACCGGCGGCACATTCACAACCTCAAGGTTCTGCTGTGCATAATCGTAGGAGGTGAAGAAGGGACCCGCCAGAGCGAACAGGGCCAGAAGGACGATCAGGACGAGCCCCGCAATCGCCGTCGGCTTATGCCGGAACCGAAACCATACATCTCCGGCAAAGGTCCTGCTCCTGGACCAGATCTTCTCGCGGTCACTGCTGTCTGTCACCAGCGGTGCCCATTTGTTCTGCTGTGCTTCCATATGCGTCCACTCCCTCATCAGGAATCTGTATGCTGTGCCGGTCCTGCAGCGCCGCATATGCAGAAAAAAAGCTGCGCGGCGGTTCTGCGGACGGGCTCTGAACCGTTACTCGAATTTGATGCGCGGATCGATCAGGCAGTAGAAAATATCGACCAGCAGGACCATCGCCATCAGAAAGGCGGCAAAGAAAACCGTCACCCCCATAATGGTCGTGTAATCGCGCTGCGTCACACTGTTCACAAAATAATACCCGATTCCCGGGATGGCAAAAATTTTCTCAATGACAAAGCTGCCGGTCAGGAGTCCGGCTACCGTAGGTCCCAGCACGGTGACAACCGGGATCAGCGCATTGCGCAGCGCGTGCCTGGTGACAACCGCGAATTCTGTCAGGCCCTTTGCTCTTGCGGTACGGATGTAATCCTGCCCCATGACCTCCAGGAGGCTTGACCGCATCAGTCGAGCCAGATAACTGACGGAATACCCTCCCATGGCAATCATCGGCAGAATGTAGCTCTTCCAGCTGTCCAGTCCGAAGGTTGGCAGGACATTGAGCTTGAACGCGAATACATAGATCAGAACGGAGGCAATGACAAAGGAGGGAATCGTTACGCCGATGGTCGCAACGGCCATCAGCAGCATGTCCTGCCAGCGGCCGTTCTTCAGCGCCGCCGCGATTCCCATCGGGATCGATGTCACCAGCACGAACACCAGCGTGACCAGCCCGAGTTTGGCGGAAACCGGCGCGCCGGTTGTGATAAAGTCATTCACGGTTTTGCCGGTATATTTGTAGGACGGCCCCAAATCGCCGTGCAGCAGGTTCTTCAGATAATTGAGGAACTGCACCGGCATCGGCTGATCCAGCCCGTATTTGGCCTCCATGGCAGCCGTGACCTCCTCCGGCACTCCCTTGGTGTTGGTAAAGGGCCCGCCCGGAATGGCATGCATCAGGCAAAAGGTCAGCAATATGATCATGAACATGGCAATCACCATGATGCCGATACGCTTCAGTATGAATTTAAGCACGCTCTTCCTCTTTCTGCAGACAACCGGCTCCGGCCAACGGTTTCAACCAAAAAATCCCGCGGGTACCGCCTCTCCGGCAATGCTCCGCAGGACCTCGTTGTCTTGCTCTGAAAACTCCGAAAACAATTTACGTATCTGTTCAGCACCTGCCACATTTCAACGTGAATTGCCTGCTTGCAGGCATATTCACGATTGAAATTGGCAGGCGGGCAAGGTCCGAAGGACCTCTGACCAGCCGCATCGAGGATTTGCGAAGCAAATTCTCGATGCGGACTAAACAGATGCCAATTACAATCAATTATGCACGGAATCACGCAGACTGTAAAGTATTTTGTCCCGCATGACATTTCCGGCGGAATATGCTATGCTTGCACGGAGTAGACCAAATGAGTCAATGACACCGGGAGCGGTCGGCGAACGCCATGAATGAAAAATTCTTCGATCTGAAAAAAGAGAAGCAGGACCGGATGATCAACGCAGGGCTTCGGATTTTCGCCCTGAACGGTTATCACCATGCCAGCACCGATGAGATTGTGCGCGAGGCGAAGATCAGCAAGGGGCTGCTCTTCCATTATTTCGGCAGCAAGGCCGGATATTACGGCTTTCTCTACGGATATATCTCCCGCTACGTCATTCTGGAGCTGCGCGGTGCCATCCGCCTGCAGGGAGCGGAGGCCCTCATGGAATTCTGGGAACTGCAGCAGCAGCTGATGGAAGCGGAGGGGAGCCTGATGGAGCAGTATCCGGCAGTCTTTCTCTTCCTGGAATCCATCAGGATGGAGGATGACATGGAGGGATTGACCGCTCTGGAGGAGCTCGATACCACTGTACCGGATGTGTATGACGCGCTGCTCGGTCAGGCGGATCTCTCGTCCTGCCCGAGGCTCCGGGATCCGGCACAGCTGCAGGATCTCCTCCATTACGTGAAGATCGGACTCATGCGGGAGCTCCTCTACGACCCCACTACGCCGATCTCCCTCTACAATCAGCGCCTGCAGCGCCACCTGGACACTCTCCGGGCACTGTCCGTGTAGCTGCGCCTCAGACCTCCCACGCCCTGCACAGCCGGGCAGCGCCGTCCCGCATTTCCTCCTCCGTCAGTGCCGCGTACCCGAGAAGAACGGCGGGCGTCTCCGGCCGCTCTGCCTCCGGCAGACATTGCTCCGACAGGCCGTAGACCCGGACACCGTGCAGCCGTGCCCGCTCCAGGAGCTCCTGCTCCGCTGCCGTCCCGTTCCCGGCACAGCACCTTTCCCTCGGCCGCAGGACCAGATGCAGTCCCGCTCCCTGACCGGTAATGACAAAGCTCTCCTTCAGGGGCTGCAGCAGCTCCAGCATCAGATCATGCTTCGCCTTATACCGATTCCGCATCCGATTCAGATATCGCTCAAAATACCCGTCGCGGATGAATTCATTCAGGACAGCCTGATCCAGACGCGGCACGGTGCAGGAGAGAAATCCCGCCTTCGCATGGAAAACCGGCAGCAGTCTCTCCGGCAGGATCAGATAACTGATCCGGATGGCCGGTGCAATGGCCTTGGAGAAGGTTCCCAGGTAGATGACATGACCGTTCTCATCCGCCGACTGCAGGGAAGGGACGGGGCGGCCGCGGTATTTGAATTCCGAATCGTAATCGTCCTCAATGATGTAGCGGTCTCTTCCGGCAGCCGCCCAGGACAACAGCTCGGCCCGCCGGGGATAGGGCATCACCTGTCCCAAGGGGAACTGCCTTGCCGGCATCACATACGCCAGTCCCGCGCCGGTTTCCTCCAGCGCTCTGCGGCTCATTCCCTGTTCATCTCCCGAAACCGGCCGGATCGTGTATCCCATCCCGCGCAGAACCTCCGCCGCACGCAGATAAGTGCAGGGGTCCATTGCAACGGCATCCTTCTCGTTATGATCCTCCAGCACCATGGCCAGAACCATTAAAAGGTAGTCGTTTCCGGCGCCGATGACGATCTGCTCCGGACGGCAGCAGCAGCCTCTCGAGAGGTGCAGATAGCGGGCAATGGTTTCCCGCAGCTCCGCATCCCCCCTGGGATCTCCCCGCCGGAACAGCTCCGAACGATCTCCCGTCAGAATGCCCCGGAGGATTCTCCGCCAGGTGGCATACGGAAAGGCCGACATATCAATGGTGCGCAGCGAAAAGTCGATTCCGGCTCCCTTATCGGGTGCCGACGCCTTCACCGGCAGCATTCCGCCGTCCTTCCAAACGGAATCTTCCCCTGCGAAGAGCTTCGCAGGGGAAGATTCCGACTCCGATGCCGGGCCAGGATAGCGTCTGTACTCCGTCTCATCCGCTCCTGCCAGGCTCGGAATGTTCGTTGTCTCGCAGATATACGCCCCGCTCCCTCTGCGGATTACAAGGTACCCCTCTTCCTCCAGCTGCTCATAGGCCAGCTCCACCGTAGTCCTTGCAATCTTCAGGGAGGCTGCCAGCCGCCGCGTGGACGGCAGGCGCTCTCCGGGGCGCAGGTTCCCGCCCCGGATTTCATCCCGCAGATACACGTAAATCTGCTCATACAGATGCCGCGTGTCCTCCGGGTCAAATGCAAACATCAATTCCATAACAGGAATTCTCTCCTTTGCGGCCTACGCCTTCGGCAGCTTAAAGGAGCTCTTGAGGGAAACAATGCGGTTGAACACCGGTGCTCCATCCTTCGAATCCTTGCTGTCCGCGCAGAAGAAGCCGTTGCGGACGAACTGGAACCGGTCGTAGGGCTTTGCCTCCTTCAGCGCCGGCTCACACCAGGCCTGCACCGTCACCAGGCTCTCCGGATTGAGATTCAGCGAGCCGTCCTCGTTGTAGACTCCCTTTTCCTCGTCAATGATATTCTCGTACAGCCGCACGGGAAGTGCCGCGGCATCCTGTGCGTTCACCCAGTGAATGGTTCCCTTGACCTTCCGTCCCTCGAAGCCGCTGCCGGACTTCGTTTCCGGATCATAGGTGGCATGCACTGCCGTCACATTGCCGTTTTCATCCGTCTCATAGGAGACGCACTTGACGAAATAGGCGTACATCAGGCGAACCTCGTTGCCGGGATACAATCTCTTATACTTCGGAACGGGCTCCGCCATAAAGTCCTCCGCCTCAATCCAGAGCTCCCGCGAGAAGGTAACGGTCCGGCTGCCCAGCTCCGGGTTCTCCAGATTGTTGGGAGCCGTCAGCTCCTCGCTCTCTCCCTCCGGATAGTTGTCGATGATGAGCTTGAGGGGGTGCAGCACCGCCAGCATGCGGCTGCAGGAGGGCTTCAGATCCTCGCGGATGCAATATTCCAGTGCCGCCATCTCGTTCACGGCCTGGCTCTTGGAGACGCCCGCCATGTCCACGAATTTCTTAATGGAGGACGGGGTATAGCCGCGGCGGCGAAGGCCGGAAATGGACACCAGGCGCGGATCATCCCAGCCATCCACGATGCCCTCCTCCACGAGCTTCTTGATGTAACGCTTGCCGGTCACCACATTCTTGAGATAGAGCTTGGCAAACTCAATCTGCCGGGGCGGCTGTTCGAATTCCGCCTCCTTAACCACCCAGTCGTACAGCGGTCTGTGATCCTCGAACTCCAGCGTGCAGATGGAATGCGTAATGCCCTCGATGGCATCCTCAATCGGATGCGCATAGTCGTACATCGGATAGATGCACCATGCGTCACCGGTATTCTGATGCGTAAGATGGGCTACCCGGTAAAGGATGGGATCCCGCATATTGATGTTGGAGGAGGCCATGTCAATCTTCGCGCGGAGCGTCTTCTCGCCGTCGGCGAATTCGCCGGCCTTCATCCTGCGGAACAGGTCGAGGCTCTCCTCTGCCGGACGCTCGCGGTTGGGGTCATTCCTGCCGGGCTCAGTCAGCGTGCCGCGGTATTCCCGCATCTCATCCGCCGTCAGATCCGACACATAGGCCTTCCCCTTGAGAATCAGCTTCTCTGCGATCGCGTACATCTCGCCAAAATAGTTGCTGGCAAAAAAGAGCCGTCCCTCGTAATCAGCCCCCAGCCATTTCACATCCTCCTTGATGG
>CAVKMX010000116.1:0-7218 GCA_963657295.1 Clostridium sp. CAG:302 | reverse complement strand
TCAGCAGGAAGGAACCGCCGTCTACCAGCTCCTGCACCATGTTGAACTTGCGCATGTATGCCGGGTTGTGGCAGGCAACGAAGTTCGCCTGGTGAATCAGGTAGGTGGACTTGATGGGCTTCTTGCCGAAGCGCAGGTGGGACATGGTCACACCGCCGGACTTCTTGGAATCGTAATCAAAATATGCCTGTGCATACATGTCGGTGTTGTCACCGATGATCTTGATCGAGTTCTTGTTGGCACCTACGGTACCGTCAGCACCCAGGCCCCAGAACTTGCAGCAGACCGTTCCCTCGGGAGTGGTAACGATTTCCTTGCCGGTCTTCAGGGACAGGTGAGTGACATCGTCATCAATGCCGATGGTGAAGCGCTTCTTGTCCTTGTTGTTGTACACGGCGATGATCTGTGCGGGCGTGGTGTCCTTGGAGCCAAGGCCGTAGCGGCCGGTATAAACCGGAACCTGATCGAACTTGGAGCCCTTCAGAGCGGCAACCACATCCAGGTACAGGGGCTCGCCGATGGAGCCGGGCTCCTTGGTGCGGTCCAGAACGGAGATCTTCTTCACCGTATCCGGAATGGCGGCGATCAGAGCCTCTGCGCTGAAAGGACGATACAGGCGGACCTTTACGAGACCGACCTTCATGCCCTGCGCGTTCAGGTAATCCACGGTCTCCTCGATGGTCTCATTGACGGAGCCCATGGCAATGATGACCTGCTCTGCATCGGCAGCGCCGTAGTAGTTGAACAGCTTGTAATCCGTGCCGAGCTTGGCATTGACCTTGTCCATGTACTTCTGAACAATGGCGGGCATCTCATCGTAGACGGTGTTGCAGGCCTCGCGGGTCGTGAAGAAGATGTCCGGGTTCTGTGCAGAGCCCATCTGACGGGGGTGATTCGGATTCAGTGCATTGTCGCGGAAGGCCTGCACCTTGTCCAGATCGATCATGTCCTTGAGATCCTCGTAATCCCAGACCTGAATCTTCTGAATCTCATGAGAGGTGCGGAAGCCGTCGAAGAAATTGATGAACGGAAGCTTGCCGTCTACTGCTGCGCAGTAGGCAACAGGGGTCAGATCCATAACCTCCTGCACCGAGCTCTCGCAGAGCATGGCGGCGCCGGTCTGACGACATGCATATACATCGGAGTGATCACCGAAAATGTTCAGGGCATGAGTGGCAACGCAGCGTGCGGAAACGTTGAATACAGCCGGAAGACCCTCACCTGCAACCTTGTAGATGTTGGGGATCATCAGGAGCAGTCCCTGGGAAGCGGTGAAGGTAGAGGTCATTGCACCTGCAGCAATGGAGCCGTGGGTTGCACCTGCAGCACCGGCCTCAGACTGCATCTCGGTTACATGTACAACATCGCCGAAGATGTTCTTGCGCCCGGCCGTAGCCCACTCGTCAACATGCTCGGGCATGACGGATGACGGCGTGATGGGGTAGATGGTAGCAACTTCCGTATACGCATAGGCGGCGTGTGCGGCAGCTTCGTTACCATCCATGGTTAGATACTTTCTTGCCATTTTGATTTCCTCCTGTATTTTGTGCACTTTATCATCAGGGCACACTTTGCCCTGCTGTGTGCGTTTTATCGTCTAAAAGTCTACCATTCGAACTGTCGGAATGCAACGATTCGGGAGGAGCCGGAGGTTAAATCTTTGATACAATTGCCTAATGAGCGTTAGTGGGAACTAATAGAAATTAGAAGAGTTTAATGAAGAACAGGACGGAGTCTTGTACATTGTGACGAAAATAACAAACCACCCTTGCTCCTTCAGACCGGGGCGGCAGCTGCAGGGAGACGTGCCCCTTGACAGCGATCCGGCCGCCGCAGGGAGACCGTGCGGAAAGGCCGGAAGGAAAACCGCCTTTGCCATCAGGCAAAGGCGGCCAGCTTTTCGACAGCGTGATCCGGAATGAGAAGATCACCGTGCTCCTGCAGATACTGCTCTCTGGCGTAGGTGATCGGCTGCTGCGTGCCGAATTCGGACACGGCGGTGATCACGCCCCGAAGGGCCGAGGCCTCCTCGACATCCTTCATCTTGAGCAGCAGCTGATAGTTGCCGCTCTCTCCGAACAGAGCACTGTCGCCGGTATAGCTGCCCTGGATGCGGGCCGCCGCCCGGAGCACCTGCTCCATATCGCGGAAGGCATACAGCCGGTTGCATGCCGCATATTCACGGAACTGCCGGAGCGCTGCCTTGGCTGCCTCGGAGCCGTTCTGCGAAGCTGCCGGGGACGGCGCAGCGTCCTCCTCCCCGGCCCGGGAGGTCAGGGAACGCAGCAGCTGCTCGAGAGCGCCGGCGGCATTCCCCTGCTGCGTGACGGACGGGGCAAAATTGGAGAACCGGGCATCCAGCTCCTCCGGATTCTCGATCTTGGTGACAATCAGTACGACGGCGCCTCCCTGCATGGGAACCGCCTCGACCATGAGAGGGATATTCTCCACCTCAAAGCCCACCTGAAGGGCCGCCTGCTGCATCATTTCACGAAAGAGCTCCTTGGCCTTGTCGGTGCCGTAAGCCAGCTCGCGCAGCTGAATCTGTCTTGCCGCAAGATCCTCACCGGTCAGTGTGAAACGGACCTGTCGGTCATTGATCTTTTCGATTTTCACGGAATCCCCTCCCTTCTGCAGGCTTTTACAGATACGGTGCCCTCCGCAGCCCGGAGGACATGGAACACGGTCCCTCCCCGGAAGGCATACTGTAGATTTTACACCAGTTTAATGAGGGAGAGCAGGCTGCGCAAGAAGATTCACAGAAAATTAAGGACTGACGCCGGGGAACAGAAACGCACAATTACAGAGAAAAGCGCGGCCCGGGAGGATGCAATGCATAAAAACAAACAAATATACACTATTATCCCGAAATTTATGCATAATTATGCATGCTCATGTATTGAACTGGGGCGAAAACTATGGTAGGTTGTTCTCAGCCGAGAAAGGGGCCCGGAAATCTATGCACCGAAAGGAGGCGGTGTCGAAGATCCCCATCCGTTGCAGTCATATCCATAACAATCTATATCTTTCAAAGACATCATTTCCAAAGGTTTTCACTTTTGCACTGAGACACTTTTGAAAATTCAGGCAGATCCACTGACAGAAGAAAGTCCACAATTACAGCAATTACAACCGTAACAATGCATTTCCGGCGGAATGCCGCAGGTGCAGAGGATGGGCAGCAGTATCTGTTCCGGTTCTCCTGCAGACCGGGGCGGAGCGACAGGAGCATGCAGGCAGACGATGCAATCCGGCCCTTATGTTATCGGAAGGAATTCAACCGGCTCTGCAGGAATGGATTCCCACGGAAGAGAATACATTCCTTTCTGGTCGGCGGATTCCGGCAATCTGTGCAGAGACCGCACGGCTTCGTGCACTGTATCTTGCATCATATTGTGTCACATCTTGGTCTGTTAAGACCGCCTGTGGTGCGGCAGCGGTGAATCTGTGTCCGGTGATTTCACGCTCTCTATGGGGTCCCGCCAGGAGAGAGGACGCAGCAAATCGCCGCCGCACCGTCTTTTTGCGCACGCATTCATGGAAAGAAGAATTCCCGGGGCACTCCTACGACAAAAGGAATCGTGCTATCATGGAAGCCGCGGAGCACAAGGGCTCCTCCGGAACTGCTCCGGAGATCGGGCCGGTGCGGTGTGTGGATCAGAGGAGAAGGAACATGCAGGATATTCTGGTGGTTGTGGATATGCAGAATGACTTTATCGACGGCGCCCTCGGGACCGCAGAGGCGCAGGCCATCGTGCCGCAGGTAAAGGAGAAGATCGAACAGTTCCGCGGGAAGGTGCTCTTTACAAGGGATACGCATTCAGAGGAGTATATGGACACGCAGGAGGGTCACAACCTTCCGGTGCCGCACTGCATCAGGGGGACGAGCGGCTGGGAGATCCGTTCGGAACTGGAGGCCCTGCGCAGAACGGACCCGATTGACAAGCCGACCTTCGGCTCGGCGGAGCTCGGAGAGCTGCTGCGGCAGGAAAACGAGGAGGACCCGATCCGGAGCCTCACCTTTGTGGGACTGTGCACGGATATCTGCGTCATCTCCAATGTGCTGCTGGCGAAGGCCTTCCTGCCGGAGGTGCCGATTGCCGTGGACGCGGTATGCTGTGCTGGCGTCACCCCGCAGTCGCATCAGAACGCGCTGCAGGCCATGCAGGCGTGCCAGATCCGGATTGACAACCAGGAGGGATGCTGAGAATCCGGAAGGAGGGATGCGAACGCTGTTCAGAGAAGGAGCGATGCGGCAGAAGCGCATCGGCAGAAAAGGTGAGGATGATACGTGAGTGAAATGAATCTGACGCAGCAGGCATTGACGATCGGCGCGGCGGTCGCGGCAACGCTCCTGACGCGGTATCTTCCGTATCTGCTGTTCCCGGCAGGAAAGGAGACACCGGCCTACATCGTCTATCTGGGGAGATATCTGGCACCGGCCGTGTTCGGACTGCTGATCGTTTATTGTCTGCGGAATGTTTCCTTTTCGGCGGGCGGAACCTTCGGGATTCCGGAGGCCGCGGCCATCGCAGTGGTGGTCGGGAGCTTTCTGTGGAGAAAGAACATGATGCTCTCCATGGCGGCAGGAACGGTGGTTTATATGATTCTCATGCAGACGGTTTTCGCATGAGAAATCCATAAGAAATCCATGAGAAATCCATGAGGAATCCATGAGCCGCCTGTGAGACTCCCGTGAAACGCTTGTGAGACTCCCTGAGAGGGCACCGGGCAGAGCGCCGCGGAACACCGGACAGGGATTACAGACAGGGATTGCAGACAGAAAGGAAAGACACGATGACGACAACAATGACAGCCTTTACACCGGACATTCTGACCGTATTCGAGGAATACAAGGCCCTGCTGACGGCGGGCAGCGGTGACGATTTCAACACCATGCTGATCGGCTGGGGTGCGCTCGGCACACTCTGGGGAAGACCTGCCGCAACGGTGTATGTTCGTGAAAGCCGTTACACGAAGGAATTCATGGACCGGCAGGACTGCTTCACAATCAGCTTTTATGACAAGCAGTACATGAAGGACGAGATGCTCCTCGGGACGCTCTCCGGCCGGGACGGCGATAAGATCGGAAAGACGCAGCTTCACCCCGAGAAGCTGGAGGACGGTGTGACCTTCAAGGAGGCAAAGGTGACGATCGTCTGCCGCAAGCTGTATGCACAGGAGATGGATGCGGCTGCCATGCCGGAGGAGATTATGAGCCGGAATTATGCAAACGGCGACATGCATACGATGTACATCGGCGAGGTGCTGCGCGTGATCAGAGAGGATTGATGCCGGAGACCTCAATTTCATAGCACGAAAAAAACGACATTAAATATCGATATGGCTGTCGTCCGGTGGCCATCCACGGTATTTGATGTCTTTTTTCTTTATCTCTTTATCTCATTCCTGCGCTCAGTCCTCCCCATATTCCTCCTCCCACTCATCGTGGGCCTCGTCTACACTATCGTACAGGTCCTTGTTGTCTTCATAATACGAATCGAAATCGTCATAATAGAAATCGTCCTTCTTTTTGGACTGCTCGTAGTGCTTATTGCAATATCCGTTCCTGTTCGAGACGGCCGCGTTTCTGCAGCCGGAATACTTGCAGGTTTTGGATTTTGCTGCGGTCCCGGACGTTGCCTTCGACCCCGATGAGGATGAGGAGGACTTTGACGAGGACGAAGAGGACGCCGCGCTTTTGTTCTTGGAGGATTTCAGGTTCTCATAATATTTGTAGTGATATCGGCATGCCTGCACATCTGTGTCGTAATACACCGGCTCACTGCAGCCGATCTTTTTACACGTGTGTTTTGCACAGTATTTCCCCTCAGCTACACCCGCCTTGCATTCCAAAGAGCCCTTCCCGCGCCAATGGCAGGTATGCGTATAGCAGTATTGGCTGTCGGGCCTGGCCGCACGGCTGCAGAATTCGCAGGTCTGCCTTTTGGTTTTTGCAGACGCGGAGACCGGGAGCAGCATCACCATTGCCGCGATTACCAGCGAAAGTCGGATTGTTCTTCTCATCAGGATCCTCCCGGGGCGCAGAACATGGCAGGCGCCTCCTGCCGTCAGATGTCTTCGCACCTTCTTTACAGAACATTATACGTATCTATATTAGCCCCCATCTCGGATTTGATACTCGAAAATGCCCGATGGCATTTTCTCCTATCCGGGAGTGATTGTCAGCGCTGCCGACAATCACTCCGTGCCGCGGAGAAACCGCATACGCGGATTTCTCCTTGCATTCGCAAATCCTCGATGCGGCTGGCTGGTGGTGCTTGCACCTCGCCCGCCTGCCAATTTCAATCGTGAATATGCCTGCAAGCAGTCAATTCACGTTGAAATATGGCGGGTGCTATACAGATACTATTATACAGCATTTGCCTCTTGTCCTCAGACTGTCTTGTATACAGCATTTGCCTCTTGTCCTCAGACTGTCTTGTCCGTTCAGCCCTCCGGCGTTTCGGCAGCTGCTGCGGGGGGCGGCAGGAACTGCCGGGAGGATCGGTTTCTGGATCTTTTAATGATGGTATCATACAGAATAGCGCAAAAGATTGCGAATAAACAGACAACTATAAAATGATGAAGAAATTGATTGACAGCCGAGCGGGGCCGGAGTACTATACAATCAACAAAGGGAACAGGAGATGGAGACGAGAATCCATCCGATCAGAGAGAAGGAGGACAGTCCGAAGAAAAAGTAGAAGATCCACAGATCGATAATCCGATTATCCGCAGGAGGCGGGAAGGCCGGAGAGCGGATGCTCCATCCGCAGGATGGAAGAGCTATTGAAATGATTCATTGAAGAGGATGATCCGATGTACTAAGCAGAGCGTTGAAAAGGCGTGATGTAAGAGTAAAGAGGGAGGCCTGAATCCATTGATTTGAGAAGAGGCTCCGGCGAAAGACCGGGGACGGATCGAAGAGAGGGAAGTGAAGGGCAGCTGATTACCGCTTAGCAGGTGATGACCAATGGGAACCTGATGAAATGAATCACAGACAACTTCATACAGCAATCGAAAGGAGACGCAAACTGTAGAAATGCAGATCAATCGATTTATTCAGTGAGAGGGCATCGGTCACAGGCAAAGTGATGGATGCCCTCCTTTTTGCGTTTACATTTCATTCACCAGCCAGACGACGGGGCGGAGAATGTCCGGTCCGGGGGCCTTGCGAGGCCTCGGTGCTTGCGAGCGTCTTATGCGAGCTTAGCA
>CAVKMX010000115.1:0-7239 GCA_963657295.1 Clostridium sp. CAG:302 | reverse complement strand
TCCTTCGATGTGTGAAGCGGGACTTGCATGGATTGAGAAAGGACGCAGATCATGGAACGGGAAGCAATCAGGAAAAGGAGAATGTTTTCTCCGGTAATGACGGCCCTTCTGGCTGTATTGGTGCTGGCGGGGTGCATATTGACTCTTCTGGTGGTTCAATTCCGGAGGAATGTGGCAAGGCAGCAGGCACAGCAGGCAAAGGATGAGTCGATTGCACGGCAGCTGGAAGAAATCCGGCAGTATCTGTCGGCAGTGGATGAAACACTGGAGGACGGGCAGCTGACGGATTCCGACGGATATGATTCTCTCTTTCAGGAGGTCAGCGCCATGCAGCAGAATCTGACGGACTACAAGGAGAATAACGTTATTGCGGACGATGCCATCGGACAGAACCTGGATGATGTGATCGAACAGCTCTCCGCAATTCAGACGAATCTGGAGGAGGAGCGAAGGGTCAGTGAGAGCCTTCGGGCTGACGTGGATGCATCGGAGACGACGGCGGCAGCGGCAAGGGAAGAGAACCGGAAAAGTGCAGAGCAGCTGCAGCAGTCGGTGGATGTGCAGCTTTCCGATGTAAGAGAGGACATCCGCAGGCTGATCCGCGATGCATCCGGAGAGAGCCGTGAGGAATACCGGGAATTGCTGAGTGTCTTAAACGGAGCGGATTCCGATCTGGATTCTCTGGAGAAAACTGTGGCGGCCAATCATGACAGAATCCAGTCGGTCCTCAGCAGCGGAATCGGTTCCATCAACGGAAGCGTCAGCAGCCTTCACACGGCGCTCACGGCAATGCAGGAGAAACTGAATGCGATCTGTGAGCAGTATGCAGGGCTGCAGTCGCAGTGGGGAACGATTGCGCAGCAGCAGGGGACCCTGCAGAATACCCTGACAGAGGAGCAGAGAAATTTGTTTTCCTCCCTGGAGGAGCGGCAGGATCGGCTTGAGGAGCTGCTGCAGTCGCAGCTGAAGGAGGTCCGCGAACAGATTCGGGAGGCCTCGGGAGGCCGGCAGGAGGAGCTCCTGGCAGGGCAGGAACAGCTGCAGCAGCTGCTGCAGGGATACGGGGAACGCTTTGATGCCCAGGAGAAATTGCTGGAGGAGCAGGGGGAGATGCTGCGCAGGATGCAGGAGATGCAGAAGGCCGAAGCAGATAAAGAAACACCGGATCCCTCCGGAGACGGCGCGGACAGCCGTACGGAAGAATCCGGTGAAGAGGACGCCGGAGAACCGGAATCTGCGTTCTGACGGATCAGTTCTGAAGATCACCGAAGATACGCGCTCTTTGAGGCAGCAGAGCAGTGATCAGCAGGCTGCCGAAGAGGACACAGCAGATGATTTCGCCGGCACCTACGGTCAGCGCAAAGAACCAAAGAGCTCCGGGTGTGCCGTAGGCATAGCGCAGAACGAGAGGGATGATGATGGCGTTGGAAATCACGGGAGGCAGAGTGCACAGGAAGCGGTGTCTCCTGAGACGATGGGTGAGGACGGCGCCGATCAGTGTGGCAAGGCTGCCGAAAACAACGTCGGGCAGCGCACTCCCTGTCAGCAGGTTGGCCAGAAGGCAGCCGACGGCAACTCCGGGGACCGCAGCTGGCGTGAAGAAGGGCAGCACGGTCAGCACCTCAGAGAACCGAACCTGAACTGCGCCGCTTGCCAGATCAAAGCCGGCAGCGAGCTGGGTCAGAACAATGTAGACGGCGGCGATGAGGGAAGCCTGGACGCAGAATAAGACCCTGTGATTGTGATAGGTTTGCATGATGAGTCTCCTTTAGTTTTGTGCGAGTGGGAAGGATGCCGCGGCCTGCAGGGGACGCGGCGAACACTCGTGGAACAGAATTGACGAAACAAGCGATACGTTACCACGGAGCTGCGTCAGATGCAACACAAACGTAACATTTTTGCCTTCCGTTATTCCATGCGGTACAATAAAGAGATCTTTATATTCTGAAATGTCGATGACATGTACGGAAAGGTTTGATTGATACCAATATGAACTACGGAAGAGCGGGGCTTGTCAGACGAGCCAAGAGCCTGGATTCCAAGACGACGAAAAGGGCCAACAAAATAGGGCTGATCTTCGGCCTGATGGTTTTCCTGCTGATCGTGGGAGCCATCAGCGTGGCCGTCTGTGCGGGGCTCGGGGCCTTTAACGGAATCATTGATTCGGCTCCGGAGATCGGCAACATCGATGTAACACCGACCGGTTATTCTACCTTTGTATATGACTGCGAGGGCAATCAGACAGCGAAGCTGATTTCCACGGACTCCAACCGCATTCCGGTGACCCTGGATATGGTGCCGGAGGATCTGCAGCATGCCTTTGTCGCCATTGAGGATGAGCGATTTTATCAGCATCCCGGCATTGATGTGCAGGGAATTCTGCGTGCCGGCGTGATCGGCATCACCAGCGGCGATTTTTCGGAGGGAGCCAGCACGATCACACAGCAGCTGCTGAAGAACAACGTGTTCACCGGGTGGACGGACGAGTCCTTTTCGGAGTCGCTGCGCCGCAAATTTCAGGAGTGGTATCTGGCCATTGAGCTGGAGAAGACCATGAGCAAGGATGATATTCTCCTGAATTACATGAATACCATCAACCTCGGACACGGAACGCTGGGGGTGGAGGCTGCTTCCCGACGGTATTTCGGCAAATCCGTCAGCAAGCTGAACCTTTCGGAGTGCGCTGTGATCGCAGGAATCACGCAGAATCCGAGCTACTACGATCCGATCACCTATCCGGAGCACAACGAAGAGCGCCGCAGGAAGGTGCTGGGCAATATGCTGGACCAGGGCTGGATCACGCAGTCGGAGTACGATGAGGCGATGGCGGACGATGTCTACTCCCGCATTCAGGTGGTGGACAACAACACCAATGACAACGCTGTGAATTCGTATTTCGTGGATGCACTTACGCAGGAGGTGCTGGATGACCTGATGGAGAAGGGATACACGGAGACGCAGGCCTACACACTTTTGTACAGCGGCGGTCTGAATATCTACTCCACACAGGACCCGAACATCCAGGCGATCGTGGATGAAGTGGTAAACGATGAGAGCAATTATCCCAACGGCACCCGCTGGTACCTGAATTACCGTCTGACGGTGCAGTCTGCGGACGGAACCATCACCAACTACAGTACGGAGATGATGGAAAGCTATTTTAAGCAATCGAATTCACGCTTCACGATGATTTTCGATACCAAGGAGGACGCGCAGGCCAAGGAGGAGGAATATAAGGCAGCCGTCGTAGGAGAGGGAGATACGGTGCTGGGGGAGAGCGAGAGCATCACGGCACAGCCGCAGATCTCGCTGACGCTGGAGGATCAGCATACGGGGAATGTCCTGGCCATTGCGGGCGGCCGCGGCGAGAAAACGGCCAACCGTACCCTGAACCGCGCAACAGATACGCTGCGGCAGCCGGGATCAACCTTCAAGGTGGTTTCCACCTATGCACCTGCGTTGGATGCCGGCGGCATGACGCTTGCAACAACGCAGAACGATGCCCCCTATTCCTACGCAGACGGAACGCCGGTGCGCAACTGGTATGGAGAATCCTACCGCGGGCTGTCCTCGCTGCGCCTTGGAATTCAGAATTCCATGAACATTGTGACGGTCAAGACTCTGGTGGACATTACGCCGGAGCTGGGATACCAGTATCTTCTTGATTTCGGCTTCACAACGCTTGTAAAGGATGAGGTGAGAAACGGGAAGGTTTATACGGATGTACAGCCCACCCTGGCGCTTGGCGGGATCACGGACGGTGTCAAGAACATCGAGCTGAATGCGGCCTATGCGGCGATTGCCAACGGCGGTCAGTATATTGAGCCGAAGCTGTACACGAAGGTGACGGATCATGACGGAAATGTGATCCTGGATGCGGAGGAGATCCGCGAGAAACGGCAGGTGATCAAGGAAACAACGGCCTGGCTGCTGACCAGCGCCATGGAGGACGTGGTCACAAAGGGAACCGGAACGAGAGTCAACTTCGGCACTACGCCCATCGCCGGCAAGACAGGAACCACCTCGGATGAAAACGATGTATGGTTCGCAGGTTATACCAATTATTATTGCTGCACAACCTGGGCGGGATACGATGAGAACACGGATCTGGTGGGATCGGAGTCCGGCATTGCCAAGACCATCTGGCGCGGTGTGATGGAAAAGGTCCACGAGAATCTTCCGTCCTCTGATTTTGAAAAGCCGGCCGGCATTGTACAGATGACGGTGTGCCGCCTCTCGGGAAAGCTTCCTGTGACGGGATTGTGTGACGGCTCTCTGACGACAGAGTATTTTGCTGAGGATGATGTGCCCACGGAGAAATGCGATGTGCACTACGAGGGTACCATCTGTGCTTACTCCGGACTCCCTGCGGCAGATGCCTGCCCGTTCAAGACAACCGGCGTTGCAACGTATTCGGAATCGGGACTGCAGTGCATTCATACGGCAGAGTACATGGCACAGAGCAACATTGCGGAGCTGATCGCACAGCAGCAGGCGGAGATGGATGCTGCCGCTGCGGAGGCGGCGGCAAAGGCGGCGACGAGTGACGCACAGGCGACACTGGATGCCGCGAATGCAACACTGCAGGCAGCCGCGGCCAATCTGCAGACGGCACAGGATACCCTGGTGGCTGCTCAGCAGAGCGGGGATGCCGCTGCGGTGGCTGCGGCGCAGCAGGCGGTCACGACAGCCGCCTCCAATTACACCTTTGCACAGCAGCAGGTGGCCGCAGCACAGCAGGCCCTTTCGCAGGCACAGCAAAGTGCGGCAGCAGGAACGGACAACACGGGAGGCGAGTAGGAGAGCGCAGGATGGCCTACTATACCATACGGAAAATCGGAGAAGGTGTGTACGAAGAGAAGAGGTCCCGCTTCCTGGGCGAGGCGATTCCGGTCTCCTCGGAAGAGGAGGCCGCCGCACACATTGCGCGGATCAGAAAGCTGCATTATGATGCCAGACATCATTGCAGTGCATACGTGCTGGGAGAGAATCGCGATCGGAAGAGGACTTCGGATGACGGAGAGCCGCAGGGAACCGCGGGACTTCCGATCCTGAATGTGATTGAGGGCGCCGGTTGTACCGGCGTCCTGATTGTTGTTACGCGATATTTCGGCGGAACGCTGCTGGGGACCGGAGGCCTTGTCCGCGCTTATACGGCCGCTGCCCGGGCTGCCCTGCAGGCGGCGGAGCCGGTATGCATGCAGGAGGGAGAGATCCTGATGCTGACCATGGATTATTCCTTTCTTGATCCTGTCCGGTATTACCTGGAGAGAGAGGGGATTGCGAGCCGCGGAATCCGGTATACCGAAAAGGTACAGCAGAGCATTGCCGTGCGGGCGGAGGATTCCGCTCGTGTCCGCGCCGGTCTGTGTGAATTAAGCGGAGGCAAGATTCTGGTTAAATCTGTGGAAAAAGGATTTTATGGCTTTGACATCGATCGGGAGGGAGTCTAAACTGAAAACTGCTGTTCTTAAACGGCAGATGATCTGTGCAGATATTTTCGAAGACTGTATCTGAAAATGCAGGCATGCGGGCAGTACAGAAAATGAAAAGGTGACGGCGTGCAATCTATGGCAGGAAAGGAGGTGGTTTTCATGGAACGAGGGACATCCGACGGTTCGGCCCCAGGACGAAGTTGCATAAAAACCACACATAAAGGAGGATTCCTGCCATGGAATTCAGAGAAGAAGAGGAGCGTCAGAATGAAGAAATTCTGATTGGTCTTCTGAAGTCCAAGCAATATACGAAGCTCCGTCAGGCTGCTGCGGAGATGCAGGCGGCAGATGTCGCGGCGGTGATGGATGATCTGGAGGATGAGGATTCCCTCAAAATCTTCCGGATCCTGCCGAAGGATATGGCGGCAGATGTTTTTGCGGATCTGGACATTGATGATCAGCAATATATCATCCAGTCTCTTTCGGACAAAGAGGCCTCCAGCGTGATCGACAATCTGATGGCGGACGATGCCACGGATTTTCTGGAGGAGATGCCGGCCAATGTTGTGAAAAAGATTCTGGCCAATGCACGTCCGGACACCAGAGCAGACATCAACCATCTGCTGCGCTATCCGGAGGATTCTGCAGGCTCTGTCATGACCGTCGAGTATGTGGATCTGAAGGAGAGCATGACGGTGGCGGATGCCATCGAGCGGATCCGGAGCATCGGCCTAGATTCGGAGACGGTCAATATCTGCTATGTTCTGAACAAGGAAAGAATCCTGGTCGGAACCGTGGCACTGCGGTATCTTCTGATTCATAAGCCGGAGGAAATCATCGGTGACATCATGAATGAGAACGTGATTTCCATCGGGACCCTTCTGGACCAGGAAGAGGTGGCGGACGCCTTCCAGAGATATGATTTCACTGCCATGCCGGTCGTGGATAACGAAAACCGGCTGGTGGGCATCATCACCATCGATGATGTCATGGACATTATGGAGGAGGAGGCCACCGAGGATATCGAGAAGATGGCGGCCATTGTCCCCTCGGACAAGTCGTATTTTAAAACAGGCATTCTGGAAACCTATAAGAACCGTATGCCGTGGCTGCTCATTCTGATGATCTCGGCCACCTTTACCGGAGCGATCATCACGAGTTATGAGAATGCACTGGCCGCGTATGTCGTGCTGACGGCCTACATTCCGATGCTGATGGATACCGGCGGAAACGCAGGCTCCCAGGCCTCGGTATCCATTATCCGCGGCCTGTCGCTGGATGAGATTGAATTCGCGGATCTGCCGAAGGCGCTCTGGAAGGAGCTGCGCGTTGCCTTTCTGTGCGGCGTGACGCTGTCTGCAACCAATTTCGTCAAGCTGCTGCTCCTGGACCGGCTGGAGGTAAGCGTCGCCCTGGTGGTGTGCCTTACGCTGGTGGTCGTTGTCGTGTTCGCCAAAACCATCGGCTGCTGCCTGCCGCTGGTGGCAGCCAGAATTCATCTGGATCCTGCGGTGATGGCATCGCCCCTCATCACCACCATCGTGGATGCGGTTTCGCTGCTGACCTATTTTCAGATTGCGACGCACCTGCTGCATTTGTCTGCATAGGCGGGCAGGCAATTCGTGTTGAAATTGGCGGGAGCCAAAGAGACATTACATGTGTATCTATTTAGCGCCCATCTCGAATTTGCTTCGCAAATCCTCGATGCGGCTGGCCAGAGGTCCTTCGGACCTTGGCCGCCTGCCAATTTCAATCGTGAATATGCCTGCAAGCAGTCAATTCACGTTGAAATGTGGCAGGTGCT
>CAVKMX010000114.1:0-7241 GCA_963657295.1 Clostridium sp. CAG:302 | reverse complement strand
TCACTCCCGGATAGGAGAAAATGCCATCGGGCATTTTCGAGTATCAAAATCGAGACGGGTGCTGAACAGTTACCCCGAAATTTATTTCTCCGAAGCACTGTAGTTCGGTGCTTCCTTGGTGATCTGGATATCGTGCGGGTGGTTCTCACGCAGCGAAGCATTGGAGATCTTGACGAAGCGTCCGTTCTCCTGCAGCTCCTGAATGTTGTGCGAGCCGGTGAGTCCCATGCCGGAGCGGATGCCGCCCATCAGCTGGAAGACCGTGTCCTCCAGAAGGCCCTTGTAGGCTACGCGTCCTTCCACGCCCTCCGGCACCAGCTTCTTGGCATTCTCCTGGAAATAACGGTCCTTGGAGCCGTTCTCCATCGCGGAGATGGAGCCCATGCCGCGGTATACCTTGTAGGTTCTGCCCTGGAACAGCTCGGTTGCTCCCGGAGACTCCTCGCAGCCCGCGAAGATGGAGCCCATCATGCAGACGTTGCCGCCTGCTGCCAGCGCCTTGACCATATCGCCAGAGTACTTGATGCCGCCGTCCGCGATAACCGGAATCCCGTGCCTGGAAGCTACGGCATAGGCATCCATGATGGCGGAGATCTGCGGAACGCCGCAGCCGGTGACCACACGGGTCGTGCAGATGGAGCCGGGACCGATGCCGACCTTGACCGCGTCTGCGCCTGCCTTGATCAGATCCTCTGCTCCCTCACCGGTCGCAATGTTGCCGGCAATAACATCGAGATCCGGGTAGGCATCCTTGATCATCTTCAGACAACGCAGGACATTCTCGGAGTGCCCGTGGGAGGAATCCAGCACGATGCAGTCAACCTTCGCATTCACCAGAGCCTCCACACGATCGAGCACATTGGCGGTGATGCCGACGGCTGCGCCGCACAGAAGACGTCCCAGCGAATCCTTGGCGGACAGCGGATACTTGATGGTCTTCTCTATGTCCTTGATGGTGATCAGTCCCACCAGATTGTAATTGTCATCGACGATGGGGAGCTTCTCCTTCTTGGATGCCGCCAGAATCTTCTTGGCCTCCTCCAGGGTGGTGCCCTCATGCGCCGTCACCAGATTCTCCGAGGTCATGACCTCGCTGATCTTCTTGGTGTAATCGGTTTCGAATTTCAGATCGCGGTTGGTGATGATGCCGACCAGACGCTTGCCCTCCGTAATGGGCACGCCGCTGATCCGGAACTTGCGCATCAGATCCTCTGCATCTCCCAGCGTGTGCTCTGCAGACAGCGAAAAGGGATCGGTGATGACGCCGTTCTCCGAGCGCTTTACCTTGTCCACCTGATCCGCCTGCTCCTGAATGGACATATTCTTGTGAATGATGCCGATGCCGCCCTGCCTTGCCATGGCAATGGCCATGCGGTCCTCCGTCACCGTATCCATGCCGGCGCTCATCATGGGAATGTTCAGCTGAATCTTCTGCGTCAGCTTTGTGGACACATCCACCTGATTCGGCACAACGGTCGAATAGGAGGGGACCAACAGGACATCATCAAACGTGATTGCCTCTCCGATAATTCTTGCCATACTCTCTCCTTCCCTTTCCTTCACTATGCTGCTGAGTATGCTGCTGATGCAGCGGATGTCCTCTGCGGCCTGCACGGCCGTCCGGGAGTCCCCGCCGCACCGGAATTGCTTCTCCCGGATGCGTCCCTGCGCAATGCGGCAGAGATCAACATACGGCAAAGACAGGACACGGACTCTCCGCCCGTATCCTGTCCTCTATTCTGATCCTGGCATTACGCTGCGAAAACCTTCCGCGGTGCGAACATGCGGATGGCACGCAGGAGCTTCTCTCCGTCCGGGCCGTCGATGTCCAGCACCAGCTTCTGATTCCCCTCAAGGTAACACAGGTAGGTGGTAGCCTTTCGGGTCTCATCGTGCGTAGAATAATCGATCTCCCTGTCGTTCTGACGGTTCCGGTAGCTGTCCAGCTCATGGGAGCTCACCGGTGCCAGAATCTCCATCTTCTCCAGATCGTAGGTGGCAAGAGCCTTGCGCCGCTCCTTGTTCATGATCTTGGCAATGCGAAGCTCACGGTCCACCAGCGAGTATTCGTAGTCGATGCAGCAGTTCATGCCGGCGAACCAGGCACCCACGCCTGCACCGACACCCAGGGCCAACGGAATAAATGCCCAGAAGCCGATGCTGCCCATGAGAGCCAGACCTGTGAGCACCAGCAGCACAGCGAGCACCAGACCGACCACCTTCAGCACTCCCAGGAGCGAATTTCTCTTACGGTTTACAACGACTTCAATGATTCCCAATTCCATGCATGCACCTCTTGGTCCAACAGCTTTCTACCATCCTATTACTTCTCAAACAAATATTCAAGAAATTGCTGAAAGCTTTCCGGATGATCCCCTGACGCCACTGCTCCCAGAATGCATGCCGTGCTGTCATAATACCCGTTCTCTCTGATATAAGCCGCGTCATTGCACCAGATGCCCACCGGAATCGGATCCTCCATCCCGGAAGGGTCCGGCAGCGCAAAGTTCTCCAGAAGCTCCGATGCGACGGCCTCCTCCGTAACGGCCTCGGCATCGTCCGCATCTGCCTCCAGGTCCTCCGTCACCTCGGAAAGGGCATCCTCCGCGTCCCGCCGTTCCTGCTCTGCGCGGTCAATATAATAAATCCTGTCCCTGTAACGCTCCAGCGTCTCCTCATCCAGCACCTCCCGCAGATCGGCAAAGGAGCCCTGGTATGCGTAATTGTCAAAATACCATGCATCGGCCACCATGGCATCCAGCTGATTGGCCGCGATTTCCACCATGATCTTCTGAACGGCGTACATCTCATACTCTGAGGAATAATTGCCGCCGGGTGTCACGGATTCGTTCAGATCCACCAGAACGGTATTGGCCGAGGAATCGATGCCGGCATATTCCATGAAATCCGCCCCGAGCTCCTCCGAGGTATCCTCCTGCACATAGGCATTCATGAACAGGATGCCGAAGGCATACGGCTTGTTGGTCGCATAGTGATAGATCAGGGAAATTACGATTCCGGCGACCACCAGGACAATGAGGGTGGGCCATCTTTCGTATTCCCAGAACCAGGCGATGTGAGCCCTGATGCCCTTTCCCTTCAGTGACTTTCTCTGCTCCCGGATCTCATCACTCATTGCCATAAAGATACCGCCCTCCCTGCTGCCTTGTACTGTCTGCCCCGTCCCGGATCCGTGCCGAAGGAATTCTTTTCCCTTCCGCGCGGCCGCAGAGCGAAGCCTTCACAGTTATCAGTATTATAAGGAATCTGCAGAGAAGGCGGTAATGAATTTTCTATGAAAGAGCTTTCCTTTGAAAGAGCTGTCCTTTAAACGAGCTGTCCTTTGAAGGAACGTTTCTGCGGGAGCAGGTGCGGCCCGCAGGAACACCGGCGGCTACAGCTGCGTATCGACGAAGATCGCGTAGATGGCCCGGATGGCTCTCTTGTAATCCTCGTTGTTGACCGCAATGATGATATTCAGCTCCGAGGAGCCCTGATCGATCATGCGCACGTTCACTCTTGCATGCGCGAGTGCGGAGAAGATCCGTCCGGAGGTGCCTCTGGTGTCCTTCATTCCGCGGCCCACCACGGCAATCAGGGCAAGATCCGAGCTGATCTCGATGGAATCCGGATTGGCCAGGCGATGGATGGCCGACACCACCTGCTGCTCCTTGTCCATGAATTCCGTCTCGTGGACCACCACCGTCATCGTGTCGATGCCGGAGGGCATATGCTCGATGGAAATGCCGCTTTCCTCGAAGGCCTGCAGCACCTTGCGGCAGAAGCCCACCTCGGAATTCATCATGTCCTTGGAGATCAGCACCGCGCAGAAGTCCTTCTTGCCGGCAATTCCGGTGATGGTGTATCCGGATTTCTGACACGTGCTCTCGACAATCCAGGTCCCCTCATCCTCCGGCGCATTGGTGTTCCGGATATTGATGGGAATTCCCTGCTTGCGCACCGGGAAAATGGCATCCTCGTGCAGGACGCCGGCCCCCATGTAAGAGAGCTCCCGCAGCTCCTTGTACGTAATGGTGCGGATCGAGGCAGGATCCTCGACAATCCGGGGGTCCACCACCAGAAAGCCGGATACGTCCGTCCAGTTCTCATATACCGACACATGGCAGGCTCCTGCCACGATCGAACCCGTAATATCAGAGCCGCCGCGGGAGAAGGTCTTCACCCTTCCGTCTGCCCCCTGCCCGTAGAAGCCGGGAACCACGGCGTTTGCAAGGCCCTGCAGCCGCTTCCCGGTTTCCTGCATGGTCCGCTTTTCGTCCAGCATGCCGTTCTCGTCAAAGAAAATGATCTCCGCCGGATCCACGAAGGTGTATCCCAGATACTCCGCCATGACAAGGCCGTTCAGGTACTCGCCGCGGGAAGCCGTGTAATCCGCATCCGGGCAGCTGCGCAGCTGCTCCTCGATCCTGCCAAACTCCTCCTCCAGCGAGAAATCGAGGGAAAGTCCCTCGATGATCTCCCGGTATCTTCCCTGGATTTCCAGAAAGGGCTCCGAAAAATCCCTGTGCTCCGCGGCAAGCTCATAGCAGCGGTACAGAAGATCCGTCACCTTTGTATCCTTGGGAAACCGCTTGCCCGGTGCGGACGGGACCACATAAACCCGGTTTGCATCCGCATGGATGATCGCACCGACCTTCTGAAACTGACCGGCGTCCGCCAGAGAGCTTCCGCCGAATTTTACAACCTTTTTCATTGTTTCCTTTCTGTGCCGCAGTCCGGCTGCGGCTGATGCCGTTCCTAATGCAGCAGCAGTGCCTCTTTACAGTACGCGGAGGCTCTTCTTCATCGTAGGGAGCTGCTCCGCCTTTGCCTGGAAATCCGCCTCTTTGATCTTCGGCGTAACAAAGGCGAATTCCGAAGGAAGCGCCTCGTTGACCACGATCTGAATCTCGTTGCCGAACAGGCCGGTCGCCTTCACCAGGTCCTCCTTGCCGATCCGGACAAAATACCGATCCTCCCATTCCATCGGATCCAGCAGATCGGCATCCTGATTGGTCAGTCCGATATCAATGTTGCTGCCTACGCTGCGGGCGCACTCCACAACATCCGAAACCACCGCACTCGCCGTGGGAAGCTTGCCTGCGCCGCTTCCGTAGAACATCAGATCTCCGACCATATTGCCGTGCACCAGAATGCCGTTGTACACATCGCTGACACCGTACAGCGGATGATCCACCGGAATCATGTAGGGAGCCGTGCGCACATAGACCTTTCCGGTCTCCGGATCGTGGCGGCATACGCCCAGCAGCTTGATGGCGCTGTGCAGCTGCGCTGCATAGACAAAGTCATCCGTGTCAATCTTCGTAATGCCCTCGCAGGGAACCTGCTCGTATTTCACATTGCCGCCGGTGACCAGGGACGCCAGAATGGCAATCTTGCGGCAGGGATCATATCCCTCAATATCCGCCTCCGGATTGCGCTCCGCATATCCGTTGTCCTGCGCCTGCCGAAGCGCGGTATCAAAAGCCAGCCCCTCCTTCTCCATTTTGGTCAGGATGTAGTTGGTCGTCCCGTTCAGAATACCGATGATGGACGTGATGAACTCCTGGGAAAATGAGGTGCGGAGAGGACGGAGAATCGGAATGCCGCCGCCGACGCTGGCCTCAAAGAGATAGCTGCAGTCATGCTCTCTGGCCGTCACCGCCAGAACGCCGCCCAGGGCATCCACCAGCTCCTTGTTGGAGGTGCAGACACTGATGCCCCGCTCCAGAGCCCGTTTTGAAAACGTGAAGGCCGGCTCCTTGCCTCCCATGGTCTCGCAGATCACGCGGATTTCCGGGTCGTTCAGGATGGTGTCGATGTCGTGAACCACGCGGTCGCCGTAGGGTGAATCCGGAAAATCCCGAAGATCCAGAATGTATTTCACATGGATCCCCTCCGGAACATCACGTCGAATCTCCCTCTGATTCCGGTCGATCACCTCCGCCACACCGCTTCCCACGGTGCCGAAGCCCAGTATTGCAATTTCAATCATACTCTCTCCTCCTCTGGCAGGGCTCTTCCCGCCCTTTTATTCCTTCCCGGCAGATCGTCTGCAGAACCGCAGCGCATCAGGTCAGCCCGGATATTTTCAGCTTATGCACACCGTTGAGGTCCTCCAGCCTGCTCAGCAGACTGCTGACGTCCTCACTGCTCTGCAGAACCTGTATGCTGATGCTGACCGAGGCCAAACCTCCGATCGGGATGGACTGATGAATGGTCAGAATGTTGGCCCCGAATTCTGCGATGGCACCCAGAATATCCGAAAGAATGCCGGTCTCATCGCTGATCTCCAGCGACAGGGTAAGGGGCATCCCCACCATGCTGTTATGAAATTCCGTGATATCATCCTTGAATTTATAGTAGGAACTGCGGCTGATGCCTACCCGGTCCACAGCATCCTGGATGGTCTTCGCCTTTCCGGTTGCCAGCAGACGGTTCACTTCCACGACCTTCACCAGCGTCTCCGGCACCGCTCTCTTCCGGATCAGATAAAAATCAGATTTGCTCTCAGAATTCATATGCATCTTGTTTCTCTTATGCGGACAATTGTGCGTCAACGTGGGATATACTATCATCACGATCATCAGAATGCAAGCACTTGTTGCCGTACGGACGCTTCCTTTACTTCAACAATGTGAAATGGTAAAATTTTACCATACTACAGTATCCGTTGATCCTGTATGGTGCCGTCCTTCTCCCGGGTCCTTCCGGCAGGAAGACGCCGTTCTGTGCATTTGTGGGGGAATTGCCGTTTATGAATAAGAAGATCCATACTGCCGCCGTCGACCAGCTGTTCGAGGGCATCCTTTCTCTGAAAACCAAAGATGAGTGCTACGACTTCTTCGAGGATCTCTGCACCGTCAATGAGATCCTCTCTCTTTCTCAGCGGTTCGAGGTGGCGGAGATGCTGCGCCGCCATGAAACCTATCTGAAGATCGCCGAGCAGACCGGTGCCTCCACGGCCACCATCAGCCGCGTCAACCGCTCCCTGAATTACGGCACGGACGGGTATGAACTGGTTATGGAGCGGCTGCGGGAATCGAAGGAAAAGGAAGCGTAAAGAAGTGGAAAACATGCACGAAAAACGGTGCTATTTTCTTTACTTTTTCTATTTGCTGTGATAAGGTTTGATTGCTACGGACAGGGATGTCTGCGGCGGTTCATTATTTGTTTTTCATTCAGTGGAGGTAGTTTAGAATGAACAAGGGTACTGTTAAGTGGTTCAACAACCAGAAGGG
>CAVKMX010000113.1:0-7256 GCA_963657295.1 Clostridium sp. CAG:302 | reverse complement strand
GTGCTAAGCTCGCACAAGACGCTCGCAAGCACCGAGGCCTCGCAAGGCCCTGGACTCGGACATTCTCCGCCACCCTGTCGTTTGGCTGGCGAGTGTACTGTAACTCACCGTGCGGCGCCATGCCGCAGGACGGATCCGCATCCGTGCACACCCTCCTTCTCCCGGCAGGCTACTGCTCGTCTCCCAGCTTCAGCACATTCATAAAGGCCTCCTTGGGAATTTCCACATTCCCCACCATCTGCATGCGCTTCTTTCCTTCCTTCTGTTTCTCCAGAAGCTTCTTCTTGCGGGTAATATCGCCGCCGTAGCACTTGGCCAGAACATCCTTGCGGTAAGCGCGAACCGTCTCCCTTGCGATGATCCTGCCGCCCACGGCCGCCTGAATCGGGACCTCGAACATCTGCCGCGGAATCTCATCCTTGAGCTTCTCGCACATTTTGCGTCCGCGCTCATAAGCGCCGTCCTCATGCACGATGAAGGACAGTGCATCCACCGGCTCCTTGTTGACCAGAATATCCAGCTTCACCAGCTTTGACGGAACATATCCCTTCAATTCATAATCAAACGAAGCATATCCCCTGGAACGGGACTTCAGCGCATCAAAGAAATCATAAATAATCTCATTCAGCGGCAGCTCGTACTTGAGCACCGCGCGCGTTGTCTCAATATAGTCCGTTGCAAGATATACGCCTCTTCTCTCCTGACACAGCTGCATGATGGCACCCAGATACTCTGTTGTCACCATGATCTGCGCGGATACAATCGGCTCCTCCATGTGCTCAATTTCCGAAGGGTCCGGGAGATTTGCCGGATTGGTCAGTTCGATCATGGTGCCATCCGTCCGGTACACCCGGTAAACCACGCCCGGCGCCGTGGAAATGATGTCCAGATCGTATTCTCTCTCCAGGCGCTCCAGGACAACCTCCATATGCAGCAGTCCAAGGAAGCCGCAGCGGAATCCGAAGCCGAGGGCCAGCGAGGACTCCGGCTCGTAGGAAAGGCTCGCATCCGACAGCTGGAATTTCTCCAGTGCATCCTTCAAATCCGGATACTTGGACGTATCCTGCGGATAAAGCCCCGCAAAAACCATCGACTGTGCCCTTTTGTAGCCGGGAAGAGCCTCCCCGCAGGGGCGCTCCGTCTGTGTTACCGTGTCGCCGACCCTGGCATCCCGAATGTTCTTGATGGATGCCGTAAAATAGCCGACCATACCGGCAGACAATTCCTCGCAGGGAATGAAGCGTCCCGGTCCGAAGTATCCGACCTCTACCACCTCTTCCGATGCACCGGTTGCCATAAAGCGCACCCTGGTCCCTTTTCGAATCACGCCGTCCCGTATCCGAACGAAAACAATTACCCCGCGATAGGAATCATACAGGGAATCGAAGATCAGGGCCTTCAGCGGTGCCGATGCATCCCCCTTCGGCGCCGGAATCTTCTCCACCACGCTCTCCAGGACCTCTTTCACATTCAGCCCGCTTTTCGCCGAAATCTCCGGTGCATCCATGGCCTCGATGCCGATGACATCCTCGATCTCCTGCTTTACCTCCTCCGGTCTTGCGCTGGGCAGATCCACCTTGTTGATGACCGGGAAGACATCCAGATCATGCTCCAGTGCAAGATACACGTTTGCCATGGTCTGCGCCTGAATGCCCTGCGTGGCATCCACCACCAGAATGGCGCCGTCGCAGGCTGCCAGCGAACGGGACACCTCATAGTTGAAATCCACATGTCCCGGTGTGTCGATGAGGTTGAAAATATATTCCTCCCCATCGTCCGCATGATAAATCAGGCGTACTGCCTGTGACTTGATGGTGATGCCCCGCTCCCGCTCCACATCGATGTTGTCCAGCACCTGCTCCTTCATCTCGCGCTCTGTCAGGACGCCGGTCATTTCAATCATGCGGTCTGCCAGTGTGGACTTGCCGTGATCGATATGGGCCACAATGCAAAAATTCCGTATCCTCTCCTGCTGTGTACTCATGTCCTGCTGTCTTCCTTTCCGGCCGCGCGGTACAGCTGCCTGCATTCTTCTTCCGTAAGCCTGCGGTACTCCCCGGGAGCCAGCCTCTCATCCAGCGAAAGCGGTCCGAAGCTCACGCGCCTTAAGTATCCGACTTCCTTCCCGTTTCCAAGCGCGGCCACCATCTTTTTGATCTGATGAAATTTCCCCTCTCGGATGGTGACATAGGCTTCTCTCGAATTGCCGAAGGGCGCCGGCATCAGCTGTGCAGGCAGAGCCGTCAGATTCTCATCATAGGAAATGCCCGCGGCAAAACGCTCTGCATCGCTCTGCGTAAAGCCGGGTCCCGCCTCCGTACTCTCTGAGAGCCTCACCAGATAAGTCTTATCCACGTGGAATTTCGGTGCAAGGAGCCGGTGAGCCGCCTCACCGTCGTTGGTGATGAGCAGCAGCCCCTCCGTGTCCTTGTCGAGCCTCCCCACCGGAAACAAATCGGTGCGCTTCTGCTCTTCCATCAGATCCAGAACCGTTCTCTGCCGTTTGTCCCCGCAGGCAGAAAGAACCCCTGCCGGCTTGTTCATCATATACCATACGACCGGCTCATACCGCCAGAGCCTTCCTCCGTAGGCGACGTCCGGATACGGTTCCTTCTCCGAAAGAAGAAAGCCGGGGTCATGAACCAGCACATCGCCGATCCTGGCCCCGTCCTTTCGTATTCCCTTTTTTATCTCACTCCGCGTTCCGGCCCCCATATCTGCCAGATATTTGTCTATCCTCATGGAACCTGCATCACACTCCCTTTGCCCCGCAATGCTTGTCCAGCCATTCCTGCGGAATCTTGCTCTCAAATCGATCCTTGGAGGTTTCAGACGGCACCTCGGTGGGATATTTCCCGTCAAAGCACGCGGAGCAGAATCGTCCTTCCGCATCGTTGCCTGCCGCCAGCTTCAGGGCGTTCTCCACCGACAGGTAGCCAAGAGAATCCGCACCGATGAACTCCGCAATCTCCTCCACCGAATGATGGCATGCGATCAGATTCTCTCTGGAATCAATGTCCGTCCCGTAATAGCAGGGATTCAGGAAGGGCGGTGCCGATACACGGAAGTGAACCTCGGTGGCTCCGGCTTCCCGAACCAGGCGGACGATCCGGGCCGATGTGGTGCCGCGCACAATGGAATCGTCGATGAGAACCACGCGTTTCCCACGGATCGTCTCCGCGATCGGATTGAGCTTGATCTTCACCAGGTCTTCCCTTGCGGCCTGTCCGGGCGAAATGAAGGTCCGGCCGATGTATTTGTTCTTGAGCATGCCGATGCCGTAAGGAATGCCGGACTGCTTGGAATATCCAAGGGCCGCATCCAGCCCGGAATCCGGTACGCCGATGACCACATCCGCCTGCACCGGATGCTCCAGTGCAAGAAAAGCCCCCGCACGGACCCGGGCCTCATGAACAGAGGCTCCGTCGATGACCGAATCCGGACGTGCAAAATAAATATATTCAAAGACGCAGACCGACGGCTTCGCTTCGCCCACATGATCCTCAATGGAACGCAGACCGTTTCGGTCGCATACCATGATTTCGCCGGGCTTTAAATCCCGGACGAGCTTCGCTCCTACCGCATCCAGCGCGCAGGATTCGGAGGCGAATACAACCGATCCGTCCTTTGTGGTGCCGTAGCAAAGCGGGCGGAAGCCGTGCGGATCCCGTACGGCAATCAGCTTGGTCGGAGACATGATGACCAGCGAATATGCGCCGTGAATCCTGCCGACCACATGATTCACCGCCTCTTCGATGGAGGTGCAGTGCAGCCGCTCCCGGGTGATCAGATAGGAAATCACCTCTGTGTCCGTCGTGGAGTGAAAAATGCACCCATCGTTCTCCAGCTGTTCCCTCAGCTCATAGGAATTGACCAGATTGCCGTTGTGGCACAGGGCCATGCTGCCCTTGATGTGACGGACCACCACCGGCTGCGCATTGCTGCGGTTCGAAACCCCGCTGGTGGAATAGCGGACATGCCCCACCGAGATCTGTCCTTCTCCCAGCTGATCCAGCTCCTGATGATGAAAGACCTCGTGCACCAGGCCAAGATCCCTGTGGTACCGGAACACGCCGTCCTCATTTACCGCAATGCCTGCGGCCTCCTGCCCGCGATGCTGCAGAGCGAACAATCCATAATAGGTCAGCATCGGCAGTTTCTGCTTCACCGGTGACCAGATTCCGAAAACGCCGCACTCTTCTCTTATCTTCCTCACGCTGTTCTCTTCCTTCCTGCCTGTAACGCACACGCCGTCTCTCCTACAGCATCAAACAATATAACACATTCCCTCTCTGTTTCGCATCCATTCCGCTTCTGCCGATTGAAAATAACGGGGCGGCGCGCACCCGGTCGGCCGAACCTCAGCGGCCGGAAATTCTCTCCTGGAGTCTCCCGGTCAGCTCCGCATCAATGGCCGTCTTCGTATCCAGCACCAGGCCGGACAGCTCCCGGATCCTCTCGTTGTCCATGCGGCTGATCGGAACCGAAACCGAAAAAGCGTACCTCGCTCCGCCGTCCATAGCCAGTGCAGCCGCAATGCAGCGGACCCCCGCTTCATTCTCCTCATTGTCCAGCGCGTATCCTTTTCTGCGGACCTCCGCTATTTCCTCCAGAAAATCATGCGGATCCGTGATGGTATAAGCAGTGCTCTTCTCAATGGTGCAGGAATTCCACAGTGCCAGAATCTCCGGATCCGGCAGATTGGCCATCATCGCCTTTCCCACCCCTGTCCGGTAAAAAGGGATCCGGCTGCCGATGTAAGAGGTCATACGGACCGTGCGGTCCACCGAGTCGACCTTGTCAACGTAGACCACCTTATCCTTATCCCGTTCCACAAAATGCACCGTCTCCGCCACCTCCGCTGCGAGTTCCTTCAGGTACGGGCGCGCCATCTGTGCAACATCCACCTGCTCCAGAAGATGCTCCGCCAGCGTGACCAGCTTAAAGGTTGCCTCGTAATGCCCGGTTCCGGGATCCTGCCGCACATAATTCATATATTGGAGGGAAGCCAGTACACGGTGCGTCGTGCTCTTGTTCAGTCCCAGTGCCTGCGTCAGCTCCGCCAGCGTGCTGGTGCCGTTCCGTGCCAGATATTCCAGTGCGCCGAAAAGCCTGCCGGCCACCTGAATGGGATTCTCTTCTCCGGAGGAGGCGCGAAGCTGTGCCGGTTCCCGCGATGTCATTGTATCGTTCTCCTTCATTCTCTGTCTCCTCCTTAATCGCAATGTCCTTGTCCTGTCGGGATGGGAAGAAAGGGTTTTGCGTTTTGCGTTTCGCTATACGAAACATCATAGCATGTCCGCTTTGCTCTGACAATACCGGCCCCGCTTCGTCCGCCGTGCCCCGGGTTCTGCCGGTTTTTGGTGTATTTTCAACATATTTCACCGTAACATTTCTCTCTTTGTCCGTATTGACAATCCCACCTTCGTGCCTATAATGAAAACTATAAAGGGCCGCGATGTGAAGTTGATATTTCATATTGTGGAATATATGCAAGGTCGTTGTCATACATCATGGAATTTCCGGTGCAGGTGCTCCGGATTCCCGAAAGGAGTTCTCCTATGGAACTGAATCTGAAAGACCCTAAGACCTGTAAGTACGATGCCGTATCTCTCGGTGAAGTAATGCTGCGTCTGGATCCCGGTGAAGGCCGCATCCGCACTGCCCGGAGCTTCCGTGCCTGGGAAGGCGGCGGAGAGTATAACGTAATCCGCGGTCTGCACAAGTGCTTCGGCATGAACACCGCCGTCATCACTGCCTTCGCCAACAACGAAGTCGGTCGTCTCCTGAAGGATTTCATCGAGCAGGGCGGCGTTGACACCTCTCTGATCTATATGAAGAAAACCGATGGAATCGGACGCATCTGCCGCAACGGACTGAATTTCACTGAGCGGGGCTTCGGCATCCGCGGTGCTGTCGGCTGCTCCGACCGTTTCAATACCGCCATTTCTCAGGCCACCCCGGAAGAGCTGAACTTTGAGTATATCTTCGGTGAGCTTGGCGTCCGCTGGCTCCATACCGGCGGCATCTACGCCGCTCTCTCCGAGCAGAGCTGCGAGACCGTCATCGCAGCCATCAAGACCGCCAAGAAATACGGCACCATCGTTTCCTACGACCTGAACTATCGTCCTTCCATGTGGTCCGCCATCGGCGGTCTGGAGAAGTGCCAGGCTGTCAATAAGGAAATTGCTCAGTACGTCGATGTTATGATCGGCAACGAAGAAGATTTCACGGCCTGCCTTGGTCTGCAGATTGAGGGACAGGATGAGGGCCTCAAGAAGCTGAACATCGACGGCTACAAGAAGATGATCGATCACGCCGCAGAGATATATCCGAATTTCAAGGCGATCGCAACCACGCTCCGCACAGTGAAGACCGCTACCGTGAATGACTGGAAGGCAATCTGCTGGGCAGATGGTCAGATCTTCCAGTCCAAGGAGTACAATGGTCTTGAGATCATGGATCGCGTCGGCGGCGGTGATTCCTTCGCTTCCGGACTGGTGTACGGTCTTATGACCACACAGGATCCTGAGAAGGCTGTCAACTACGGTGCCGCTCACGGCGCCCTTGCCATGACAACACCCGGAGATACCTCCATGGCCTCTGTTGATGAGGTGGAAGGTCTGATGGGCGGTGCAGGTGCACGTGTAAAGAGATAAGGAGAGAGAAATGGCTAATTCTGCAAAGTCTGAAGCTGTATTCAAGAAATTTGAAGAGATCGGCATCATTCCTGTCGTCGTATTAAACGACGTGAAGGACGCTGAGCCCCTCGGCAAGTGCCTCGTGGAGGGCGGCCTTCCGGCCGCCGAGGTAACCTTCCGCACGGATGCTGCGGAGGAATCCATCCGCATCATGGCTGAAAAGTTCCCGGAGCTCCTGGTCGGAGCCGGAACGGTTCTGACCATTGATCAGGTCGATCGTGCCGTCGCTGCCGGTGCCAAATTCATCGTGTCTCCCGGATTTGACCCTGCCATCGTGAAATACTGCATCGAAAAGGATATCCCGGTTTGCCCCGGAACGCAGTCTCCTTCCGAAATGCTCGCCGCCATGAATCTTGGTCTGGATCATGTGAAGTTCTTCCCTGCAGAGCCCTCCGGCGGCCTGAAGATGATCAAGGCGATTACCGCTGCCCTGACCGCATTGAAGGTCATGCCCACCGGCGGCATCAGCGCCTCCAACGTCACCGAATATCTGCAGAACAGCAAGATCTTCTGCGCAGGCGGGTCCTGGATGGTCAAAGGCGATATGATCAAGGC
>CAVKMX010000112.1:0-7309 GCA_963657295.1 Clostridium sp. CAG:302 | reverse complement strand
CTGCAGCCGTTCTTCCAGGCGCTGTGCACCACGTTCATTTCAAGAATCATGTTGTCGTACATGAAATCGGCGAGGGCCGACTCATTGGCGATGATCCCTCCCACCTTGGCCGCTGCCAGAAAGACATATTCCGGCTTCTCTTCGGCAAAAAAGGCTTCCACCTGATCCTGCCTGGTCAGATCCAGTTCTCTGTGCGTCCTGGTGATGATATTGGTGTATCCCTGACGCTCCAGTTCCCGCACGATGGCCGATCCCACCATCCCTCTGTGTCCTGCTACATAAATTTTCGCATTCTTCTCCATGGCTCTTACTGCTCCAGTTCCTTCCGGATTCTCTCCTGTGCACGCTCTGAGGCAACCTTCTTCATATCATGCTCCACCATCAGATGCACCAGCTGCTCAAAGGAGGTCTTGGTGGGATTCCAGCCCAGCTGCTCCTTTGCCTTGGAAGGATCTCCCCAGAGATTTACCACATCGGTCGGGCGATAAAAGTCCGGAGAGACCTCGACGAGCGCTCTTCCTGTTGCCTTATCGATTCCCTTTTCCTCCATGCCCTCTCCCTGCCAGATCAGCTCAATGCCCGCCTCACGGAAGGCCAGGGAGGCGAATTCCCGAACCGAATGCTGATCTCCGGTAGCAATCACGAAATCCTCCGGCTTATCATTCTGCAGAATCAGCCACATGCACTCCACGTAATCCCTGGCATATCCCCAATCCCTGAGGGATGACAAATTCCCCAGATACAGCTTGTCCTGCACGCCCTGCGCAATCCTGGCCGCCGCCAGAGTAATCTTGCGCGTAACGAAGGTCTCTCCCCGACGTTCCGATTCGTGGTTGAACAGAATGCCGGAGCAGGCGAACATTCCGTAGGCCTCCCGATATTCCTTGGTAATCCAGAACCCGTACTGCTTGGCCACCGCATAGGGGCTGTACGGATGAAACGGCGTGGTCTCCCTCTGCGGGACCTCCTCCACCTTCCCGTACAGCTCCGATGTCGATGCCTGATAAATGCGGCACGTGTCTGCCAGCCCGCACAAACGAACTGCCTCCAGTATCCGCAGAACGCCCACGGCATCCACATCCGCCGTGAACTCCGGAACATCAAACGACACCTGCACATGAGACTGTGCCGCCAGATTGTAAATCTCATCGGGTCTGGTCTTGCTGATGATCTGCAGAATGCTCATGGAATCTCCCATATCCCCATAATGCAGATGAAAGTGCACATTGCCCTCCAGATGAGCAATCCGCTCCCTGTATTCTACGGAAGAACGGCGGATGATGCCGTGCACTTCATAGCCCTTCTCCAGGAGGAATTCTGAAAGATAGGATCCGTCCTGTCCGGTCACACCGGTGATCAGTGCTGTTTTTGCCATTGATTCTTTCTCCTTTTGTCGGTATCTTCCCAATGAAAAACATTATACCACAGATAAAAAACTCCTTGTAAAACAGCCGTTGTCGTATAATGACTCCTGTGCAGACATTCGGCGGCCGACGCCCGTACAGTGCCTATCATCAAGGCAGAGACAGCCCGCTCGTAACATTTCGTGCCGTCTCCTCGTACTATTGTATATAACAGGAGGGACAAAACCATGGCAGATGAGAACAGCAAACTGCAAGCCGAACAGCCGCTCGGAGAGCTTTCCGAAGAGGCACTGGCCTCCGTTTCCGGAGGATACACCAGTCCTTCGCGTTCCGGAGACTGGTGCTACAACCTCGAGACGAATACGTGGGAATTCCGCGACCGCAAAACCGGAAGAATTCTCAAAACCTCACGGACCAAGCCCTGGTAGAAAGGCAGACGTCTCCTCCGGCCTTCGGACAGACCTCGCAGCAGCGGCGAGCATCGGATATGCCAGTCTCTTTTGCACAAGGGACTGGCTTCCTTTGTTTTTATCCATTACAATCGAGTAGCATCCGACAGTTGCAATACATCAAAGGAGTTGCTCTCTACGTTTATGGATACGAACAAAACCGCAGCGGCACTTTCCCGCAGGGATTTCTTCCTCATGGCCTGCACCATTGCGCTCCCCATCATGGTACAGAACCTCATCAGCACCCTGGTCAACACGGCAGATACCGTGATGCTGGGGTATGTCAGCCAGGAAGCCATGGCAGCTTCCTCCCTGGCCTCCAACGTGCACACCATCATGTGGACTGCCTTTTACGGCTTTACCACCGGTGCCGCCGTCCTCGGTGCACAGTACTGGGGCAAACGGGATATTCCGGCCATTGAGCAGATCATGGGACTGACCGTGCGGTTCTGTGTGGGTGCAGGCCTCGCGGCCTTTCTGGCCTCTTTTCTCGCACCGACCGCCATTATGTCCGTTTTTACCTCCGATCCTCAGCTCATTCAGGAGGGGTCACGGTACCTCCGGCTGGTGGCCTTTTCTTTTCTGTTCGAATCCTTTTCCACCGGTTATTTTGCCGTGCTCAGGAGCACTGAAAAGGTCCTGCTGCCCAGCATTACCTTCGTTCTCTCTCTCGGCATCAATGTGTTCATGAATGCCGCCTTCATCTTCGGCTTTTTCGGCTTGCCGAGACTCGGCATTGCCGGCGTTGCCATGGGAACGGTGTCGGCAAGAGCCTTTGAAGTCCTGGTCTGTGTCCTCCATTCTCTGTTCGGAAGAGATCTGCATTTCCGTCTCCGCTATGTGTTTTCCGGCAGCAGGGTTCTGCTGCAGGATTTCCTGCGGCTGGGTCTTCCTGCGTGCTTTAATGACATTGCCTGGGGATTGGCCGCCACGATGTTCTCTGTCATTCTCGGCCACATGGGCAGTGATACCGTAGCCGCCAACGCCGTGGCTGCCATGGCGCTCAACATCGGTGCCATTGTCAGCCGGGGATTTGCCAATGCCACCACCATCGTTGTGGGAAAGGTCCTGGGAACCGGGGATCTGAAGACTGCGAAAATCTATGCCGGCCGCATGGTTTTCATCACCTTTGTCTTCTCCTGCGCAGGCGGACTCGTCATGCTGGCCATCCGCCCCTTCCTTACAGCCCTTTACACCGGAAAGCTGACGCCGACTGCTCTGTCCTATCTGGGTGTCATGCTGGCCATGCAGGCCTACCGCATCATCGGAGAGGGCCTGAACACCTGCTGGATCTGCGGATGCTTCCGGGCCGGCGGTGATTCCAAATTCGGTGCTGTTGTGGACAGCCTGTGCATGTGGCTCATTGCCGTCCCTGCTATGGCTGCCGCCGCTTACCTGTTCAAACTGCCGGTACTGGGAGTATACTTTGTCATGTGCCTGGATGAATTCGAAAAGATGCCCTTCGTCATCCATCACTACCGCAAATTCACCTGGCTCCGCAACATCACGCGGGAGCTTTGAGGACGCACCTATGAACGATTATCTGATCCGCGGAATTGCTGCAAATAATGAAATTCGGTGCTTTGCCGTGGCAGGAACCGCACTGACAGAGACGGCCCGGCTCTCCCATCAAACCACGCCTGTTGCAACTGCGGCTCTCGGACGCTCCATGATGGGTGCACTGATGATGAGCGACATGCTCAAAAATGACGGTGATCTGATTACGCTCCGCTTCGACGGAGACGGCCCGCTGGGCTCCATTGTGGTGACTGCCGACCGCCGCGGCAATGTAAAAGGATATGTGCAGAATCCCTTCGTCGAGCTCCCCCTGAAGGCCGATGGACACCTGGACGTCGGCGGTGCCGTCGGAAAGGGAATGCTCTCCGTCATCCGGGATCTCGATATGAAGAATACCTACAACGGGCAGATCGCCATCCACTCGGGAGAAATTGCCGATGATCTGACGCATTATTTTGCCGAATCGGAGCAGATTCCCTCTTCCGTAGGTCTTGGCGTTCTGGTGAATACCGACTGCAGTGTAAAACAGGCGGGCGGCTTTTTGATCCAGCTGATGCCCTTTGCTTCGGAGAAAACCATTTCACAGCTGGAGGAAAATCTGCAGGCCATCCCCTATGTCACGGACATGATGGAAGACGGTCTCACGCCGGAGGGAATGCTTGCCGCAGCACTGAAGGGGTTTGATGATCTGCGCATTACAGACACCATGCCGGTGCAGTTTCACTGCAATTGCTCGCGCGAGCGCGTGGAGCGTGCGCTTTCTCTTCTCGGCGAACCGGAACTGACTTCCATGATCCGCGAAAACCGTCCCTTTGACCTTTCCTGTCAGTTCTGCGGGCAGCAATATCACTTTTCCCGTCCTGAGCTGGAAAAGATTCGCGATGAAGTCACAGCCGCCGCACAGGAATGACCGCAGGCAGCTGTTCCGCAGAAAAAGAGCACTGACCGCAAGGTCAGTGCTCTTTTTCCCTCTTTTTCGCCTTCCCGGTCACAGCTTTATCAGCGCTTCACCGTGATGTATCTCTTGCCTAACAGTCCCTGAATCCAGCACAAAAAGCTCAGCATATGTCCCTCCTTCTGCAGTTGCTCTGCAGCATCACCCTATTGTCCTTCCGTACAGTTCCTTCCTGCTGTGCGGTGGTTTCTCTTCTTCTGATGATACATACGCAATACCCGGCCTGATGTTACAGCCGCTGTCCCCACACATGCTCCATTCCTGAGAACAATGCCGTGATCCCCTGTGCCGCCATCGGCAGCATCGTCAGATAATACCGCATGGTATATCGTCCGGAGGCCTCCCACAGCTGGTGAAACAGCATCCCGCCGAACAGAAAAATCACGATCAGCAGCTCTGCTCTTGTGATCGCTCTCCGTTCTCTCTTTCGCAGCTGACGCAGGGTTCCCCATAGATATACACAGAAGCCAAGATAAATCACGGAATGAATGACGTTCATTCCCCATTGCAGGATCCGACTTCCCATGCCGAAAATAAGAGAACGGGCCAGCGGTGATGTCTCCTCTGTATGACGCGCTGTCTCTTCCATTTCACGCATGGATACGCAGGTCGGATCTCCCCACTGCGACAGGAATTTCCCGGCGTAAAAGCGCACCAGATATCTTCCGGAATTCCGGAATTCTCCGATGGATTCCCGGATGGACTCCCAGGACGCCTCCACCGCCGTCTGCCGGTCATAGCCGGCTTCGCGGTACAGGCCGACGTTTCTGCCGTTGTACCAGCCGTATTTTCCCTCCTCCTCCTGCATGCCCATGGCCACATAGGTGATAGCCGGGGTCCCCTCCGGGAAGCTCTCAATTCCGGCAGCATCGGCAACAGCCCGGTATATCACCTTCTGCGGTACAACCACCGCCAGCAAAAGGAAGCCGGCAGCCAGAAGTGCCTGCAGCAGCCTTCGAATGCCGCATCGGCTTCCTCCCTCGGATTCTTTTCCCTCGAGGGAGGAAGGCTCCCCGAACCTGCCGCCCTCCTCCGCTCTCTCCGGCCAGAGTGCATCAATGACGAGGATCATCATCATCGCAATCAACGCCACATACGAATTGGTCTTCAACAATGCAGCGCCGGAAATGCACAGTGCAGCCTGCAGCAGGTTCCGCAGTCTGCCTTCCTGCAGATAGCGGATGATGAACAGAAGTCCCGCTGTCTGCGGTGCAAAAGACCACAGGTCTGAATAAACAAAGGTTGCAAACACATAATAAAACCAGCAGCCCATGGACAGCAGCTCCATCACCATGCAGACTTTTCTGTCGTGGAAAAGCTCCCAGGCAATGCGATAAAGGCAATACAGGTTGATAAGGATGGAAACCACATTCAGAAGCTGATAGATGAGATAATCGGAGGGTCCGCAAATTGCCGCAAGGACCTGTCCGACCAGCACATAGGTGATCTGAAACGGATAAACGAACAGATAACCTCCGGTCCCGAGGCTCCCGTAATCCCCGGCCGAGAATTCCTGCATGATTTCGTCCAGCTGGAGCGCGTCATTTGTGGCATTCCCCCGGACCGCAAGGATCACGAAAAGTGAACAGGCACCGGCCGCCACGAGCAGCGGTCTGAAAGACGTTCTCCCTTTCCGACTCCATAAACGGCAGATGCCATACATTACCGCCAGTACACCTGCCATCGACAGCAGGAGCAGCGGCACATTGTCTCTGACAACATCGAACAGATCATTCTGTTCGTACTGCCGGAAAACAATCACTGTCGCCAGGCTGAACAGGAGCACCGCTCCGGCCAGCACGCCTACCATGCCATACAGTGCCCCTGATAAAATTCCGTATACTCTGACTGAAAGACCCTTTCTCACGCGTTCCCTTCCTGCCGCCGCGGCTCCCCGGTGTGATACCCCCGTCTTGCTGCGGTTATTATACCGTAGCTGCCGCCTTCCGTTCCACTCAAAGCAGGTCACTGCCGCGCATTCTCCGGCAAAAGGTTTCGCGTATTCATGGATGCTCTCTGTATCATGCTCCTGTCGGCAGAAAAGCCGATACCAGTTCGCACAATCCGTAAATCAGGGCCGCCACAGCTGCAAGAATCGTAAACATAAACATAACGTATATTCCTTTCTGAATAATCGTTTTATTCATTTATTATGTGTGTTTTTGTTTCCTGCATATATATACGCCCGTACACGGATGTTGTTACAATTCGTTCAAATCAGATTACTCCTGCCGCCCCTGCGCCTCAGTCCCAGATCGAGCACGATGCAGATGCCACATTGCCTGTTATTCACGCGGATACCCTTGCGGCCCTTGGGAGCCATCAGGCTGATCCGGTCATAGTTCAGCCGGTTATACTCGTTGTTGTACTTGATCTGGTCGAAGTGCTCTGCCAATTTTGCCCCTTTCCCTTGCCTATTGTTCTGCTGTCCCTTACAATTACCTGCAAGAGATGCGGGACGGCCCAGGCAAGTCCGCCGCCCCCTTCTCGACCTTTAATTCAGTTCTTGTCTTTCCTGGCCATGTCTCTGACTTCCCGAATTGCTTTCTGTACTTCTTCCATGTTCTTGCAGCTCTGGAACTTGTCGGCGACAAGGTTAAGGATGACTTCCATCTGCTTATCTGTCATTCCTTCCATATGATCTCCTTTCCCGCTTGTCCGTTATTTGAGATATCTATCTTATACGGCTATAATAACGCATTGATAAATGTGTCAATAAAAGAAATCTTCTGCCATTAAAAAACGCCCCGAAGGACGGCTCTCTGCCAATTAGAAATGGCTTATCCGCATTTTTCTCTGCAGCAATGCTCGATTCCTTTTCTGACATCGTTTCCGACATTCATCCAGTCTCCTCTTAATGCCTGATAGTCTTTCTGCATCCAGTCGTAAACGCTCAATTCCTCTTTTTCTTTTATTTACCGGGAAGAGCCCTGCAGACTTTGCCAATCCGGCAATAAAGCTCTTACTGAAATGCATGCCATCACTCCCTCAACGTTCCGATGCTTTGATATCATTGTAATTCA
>CAVKMX010000111.1:7129-7491 GCA_963657295.1 Clostridium sp. CAG:302 | reverse complement strand
AAATCATTTTTCCGCAGGAGTGAGTACGGCATGCGGAAACCAGGGCGGGCAGCTGCTGCAGCATTGCGGCGGGCTGTCCGCCTTGTCTGTGATGGAAGCTGCGGGAGGAAAGACGGTTCTGCCGGGCGCTGCGCCGTGGTAAAATGTGAACGGCTCCGGGTAAGAGGAGCAAAGCAATGAGATTTCAGAAAGGACATCCGATATGGCGAACAAGGTATTCGATTTCAGTGCGGCGTCAGAGGAAGCGAAGGAGAGCGGGAGGAGTGCCCTGCGGCAGGAGGAGATCCGCACGTATGTGACCTTTCGGTCCGATGCGGAGACGGCCGATGCAGAGCATCCGCTTCTGGTGCTGCGCAACAGCG
>CAVKMX010000111.1:0-7119 GCA_963657295.1 Clostridium sp. CAG:302 | reverse complement strand
GCACCATACGAGCGGGAGCTTCGAGCTGCCGGAGAAGCGCACCTCCTTTCACTTCATGGTGAACGGAGCACCGGCGGAGACGGATATTGCGGAGATTGACGAGAGGTTCGAGGATCTCGTCCGGTGGCTCGGAGAGAACCGCATCAATGTGCGTCTGTCCGGCAGGGCGATGGAGCGGGGCTACTGCGTATATAAGATCCGAGAGGTGGACTCGGGCGGCGAGACGAAGCTCTCGGCGGAGGACGGCTTTCTCCAGTATGCCATTGCAAGGCTCCTCGCGGCAAAGGCTCCCGCGGAGGCGCCGGATGAGGACAGCGAGGAGATCGAAGGCGATGACATGAAGCTCACCAGCCTTCAGAGCATCACGGACTTCCTGAACGTTGCGGGAAGATCTCTTCCGCCTCACATTCTGAAATGGGCGAGACGGAATCTCGTGGTGGCCCGCTCCACGGAGATCGGACCGGACGAGAGACGCCACGCGCAGCGCGCTCTCTCCATCATGCTGAACATTCAGTGGAAGGATACGACCTTCGGTGCCATTGACCCGGCGGAGGCCAGGAGGATTCTGGACGAGGAGCTGTACGGCATGGAATCGGTCAAGCAGCGCATCATTGAGACCATCATCCAGATCAACCGCACGCATACGCTGCCCGCCTACGGACTGCTCCTGGTGGGACCGGCAGGAACGGGAAAGTCCCAGGTGGCCTACGCTGTCGCCCGGATTCTGAAGCTGCCGTGGACCACTCTGGACATGAGTGCCATTCACGATTCGGAGCAGCTCACGGGAACCTCCCGCGTGTATGCGAATGCCAAGCCCGGCAGCATCATGGAGGCCTTTTATGTTGCGGGAGAGTCGAATCTTGTCTTCATCATCAATGAGCTGGACAAGGCGGATTCAAAGACGACCAGCGGCAATCCGGCGGATGCGCTGCTGACGCTGCTGGACAATCTTGGTTATACCGACAACTACATGGAATGCACGATTCCGACGGGCGGGGTGTATCCCATTGCAACGGCGAATGATAAGAGCCGCATCAGTGAGCCGCTCATGACCCGGTTTGCCGTGATTGATATTCCGGATTACACAAGAGAGGAGAAACAGACGATTTTCATGCGCTACTCGCTGCCGAAGGTGCTGCGGCGCATGGGAATGACGAAGGAGGAATGTGTGGTAACGGAGGAAGCGGCCTACGCCGTGGTGGATCTCTATGCCGGCATGCCGGGCGTGCGTGATCTGGAGCAGGCCGCAGAGCATCTGGCGGCGCATGCACTCTACCGGATTGAGACGGAGAGCCTTTCGGGCGTGACCTATGGGGCAGCGGATGTCGTAGAGGTGTTGGGGTGAACGGTCTATGATTCAGGATATTGCACCGCAGGTGATGCACAATGAATTCCGGGACGAGGAACCGGAGCAGGCAGGCCTTCGGGAGACGGTTTTCGTGTGCGCAGAGCACAGCATTGCGTGCCGGGAAGAGAAGAAGGGAATCTCCTTTCCTTCTCTGGCCGAATTCCTGGAGGACGGCGGGCAGAGAGAGGAGCTGCACTACCTGTTCGCCATTGATGAAAGGCGGTACTGGCTGTATCTGGGGGAGAAGCCTCTTTATTCCGGGGAGCAGCCCCTCCGTTCCGCAAACGGTCTCCTTTGTTCGGAAAAGGAGTCCGTCCCTTCTGAGAACGGGCCCGGGCAGAAGCCGTCCTACTCTCTGCAGGGGATCCGCACACTCCGCAGGATCGAGCCGAAGACAGAATGCTACGCAGGAGAGACCGCCTATCATCTGTATGGCTGGTACCGCGACAACCGGTTCTGCGGGCGCTGCGGACAGGCCAACACCTTTTCCCACAGGGAAAGAGCCATGTGCTGTCCGTCCTGCGGCAACATTGTTTATCCGAAGATTGCACCGGCCGTGATCGTGGGCATCCTGAATGAGGAAAAAGATAAAATCATCGTGACCCGCTATGCCGGGAGAGGACACAAGGGAAATGCACTGGTTGCCGGCTTCTGCGAGATCGGTGAAACGGCAGAGGATACGGTGCGGCGGGAGGTTCTGGAGGAGGTGGGACTTCACGTGCGGAATGTCCGGTATTACAAGAGCCAGCCCTGGGGCTTTGATTCGGATCTGCTCCTTGGATACTACTGCACGGCAGATGAGACCGAGCGGATTCACATGGACGACGGCGAGCTGGCAAGAGCCGTCTGGGTGCCCCGGGAGGAGCTGGGAGAGGAGCCGTCCGGCCTGAGTCTGACGGCGGATATGATGATGAATTTCAAGCGGGGGATGGTTTGATGCAATTCTATATGCCGGTAAAGCTGTATCAGGAGACGAACTGTGTAAAAGCGCAGCGCGGGCTGTTCCGCAGGGCGGGCACAAGGGCATTGATTGTCACAGGACGCCGTTCGGCAAGAGCGTGCGGTGCACTGGCGGATGTGCAGGAGGCCCTGGAGGCAGAGGGCATTTCCTGCGTGCTGTTTGATCAGGTGGAGGAGAACCCGTCGGTTGAGACGGTGATGAAGGCAAGGCAGCTGGGATTGGAGGGGAAGGCGGATTTCGTCATCGGAATCGGCGGCGGCTCCCCTCTGGATGCGGCCAAGGCCGCTGCACTGCTCCTGTATGATCCGGAAAGGGATGCGGATTTTCTGTATGCTGCTGACACACCGCAGACCATTTCGGGGGCAGCTGCGCACGTGCCGCTGTTCCTCATACCGACGACCTGCGGCACCGGATCGGAGGTGACGGGCGTCAGTGTGCTGACCGTGCACCGGAAGAGAACGAAGAGCTCCCTTCCGCACAGAATCTATGCGGATGCGGCACTTCTGGACGGAAAATACCTGAAGGCAGCGCCGCCCCATGTAATCCGCAATACCGCGGTGGACGCCCTGGGACATTTGTGGGAGAGCTGGTGCAATGCATCGGCAACCTCCTGGAGCCGTATGTGTGCGGCGGAGGGACTGCGCACCTGGAGGAGGACCAGAGAGGCATTGCTCACGCTGGAGGAAAGGGCGCTGAGCGAAACGGAGCGGGAGCTGCTCCTGGAGAGCGCTGCCCTTGCCGGCATGGCCATTGCCCAGACGGGGACCTCTCTTCCGCACGCGCTCTCCTATGGATTGACCTATGATCTGCACCTGCCGCACGGCATCGCAGTCGGCTGGTTCGAGGCCGGATATCTGGAGCAGGTGTCCGAGGAGGACAGGACAGCAGTCCTGCAGTTGGCCGGCTTCCGGGATCTGGAGGAATGGCAGGAGTATTATCACATTCTGTGCGGCGAGCATTGGATTCCGGAGGAGGAGCTGCAGCATACGCTGGACATGGTGGCAGGAAATCCGGCGAAGCTGGCAAAGGCGCCGTTTGCCTGCGATGAAGCGGTTCTGCGAAGGATTGTGTTCCGGGCGTGAGAAGGGAGAAACCGATGGGCTGCTTTCAAAAGGAATGGGTGATACCCATCTGGGAAGGAACATTCTGCTATCGGGAAACCTTCGCGATGATCGGAGCGAAGGGAAGGTGCCGTGCGCCGTTCCTGTGGACACCTTCCCGCGTGCTGCGCGTGGAAAGCTATGATGGGACGATCTGCTACGAGGAGGGGAGAGATTATCTCACGGAGGGCGATGAGCTGGTCATTCCCGCGGACAGCAGGATCCCGGTCACAGCCTGGGAGAGCTGGGTGTATCCGGACCGGGAGACGGCGGAAAGGGAAGGAAAAGGGAAGGAGTTTGCCGAGGATTTCGGACCGATGGCAGCGGCGGGAGGCGGCTTTCTGAACCTCGGCGCGGTGGGCCATCCGGAGCTTCTCACCGCCTTTCAGGTTGCCGTCACCTATGAGTCGGAGCATAAGAGTCTGTCCCGGATACCGGCCTGTTCGCTGGAGCAGCTGCCGCGACTGGTGCAGAAGCTGCAGGCGAGGGAACCCCTTACGATCGTCCTGTACGGTGACAGCATATCCTGCGGCTATGATTGCAGCGGGCTGTACGGACAGGAGCCGCAGCAGCCCGTCTGGGCAGAGCTGCTGCAGCACGAGATGCAGGAGAAGTGGGAATCTCAGATACAATTCTGCAATTGCTCCCTGGGCGGAGCGGATTCGGACTGGGCCATTCGGAATGCGGGGGAGCGGGTCGGCGGCCGCCGCCCGGATCTTGCAATCCTCGGCTTTGGCATGAATGACCGGTGCGGCGGGGCAGAGTACCGTGAGAAGACCGGAGCATTGATGGAGACCATCCGGCGGGACAGCCCGGAGACGGAATTCCTGCTGATTGCCACCACGCTTCCCAACGGACTGGCGAGGACGGCACCGCATTATTTCTGCGCGCATCAGGATGAATACAGCGAGAGCCTGCAGGAGCTGACAGGAAGCGGCATTGCGCTGGCGGATGTGCAGTCGCTCCAGAAGGAAATGGAGAAGAGGAAACGATATATCGATCTGACGGGAAACTGGCTGAATCATCCCAATGATTATCTGGCAAGGGTACAGGGACAGGTTATGCTGAAGGCATTGGGATTGTGAATGATCCGGAAGCTGCTGTGATGCAAAGGGAGCAGCAGGGAGCGGGAGCAGAGGCGGAAGGCCTTTGCTCCCGCTCCCTACGTGTTGGAATGACAGCTGCCAAAGGGGTGCGGCCCGTTGCGGGCGTCTGCAGGACAAAAAACGGAAACGGCAGGACTTAATTTATAGAAAGATTTAACATTTACATCAGTCATTATAAGTGTATGATGGTGTCTGATGTGTTGATTGAGATCATCAGCAAAGCGATTATGCAAGGCGCCGACAAGGAGGATCCGGTGGATCGGATGCTCCGGAGAAGGCATGGAAAGGAAGAAAATGAAGAGAAAGACCGTGAAGCTACTGACAGGACTGACGGCAGCCTGTCTGACCATTGCACAGCCCACAACGGTTCTGGCGGCAGAAAATGACGCTCTGCAGACAGAGACGGTGTCGGAGAGCACGAACACAGACGGGAACGGCGGAGAGAGCGGACAGGAGGCGTCCTCCGGCAGCAGCGCGGAGGAAAGTGGGGGGAGCACCTCGGACGCGGCGCCTGCGGAGGCTGCAGCGGAGAGCAGCGTCGCGGAGGAGAGCGCGGCGGCCGGAACGGCCTCGGAGCAGGGCTCTGAGAAAGAGCTCCGGGAAGGAGCAGCGGAAGCTGCGGCAAACGAAGAGAGTGCGACGGACGAGACGGTGACCGGAGATGCGCAGGGCACCGGAACAACGGAGGGAACGGGAGACGCGTCGACAGTTACAGCCGGAGAGACGGCGGCAGGAGAAGCGAGCGGGGAAACGGCAGACGTGACGCCGGCCGCAGAGGAGAACAGCGCAGATTCTGCGCAGACGGAACAGGGGAAGGAAGAGGAACAGACACCGGACGGGACCGGGGCGGCAGCGGGAGCCTCTGCACAGCCGCTCTCTTCCGGCGAAGCAGCCGAAAAGGCACAGGAGGCTTCGGAGAACGCCTCTGCAGAGAACACCGAAACGATGGGACAGACCGGGGCGGCGAAGGAGGAAGCTCCTGCAGGAAGCGCTCTTCCTGCCGTCAGTGCAGCAGAGGTCCCTGCCAAAGAGTCAGATGCGTCTGCTCAGGAAGAGGTGAAGACTGAGGATACAGCGGCCAGCATCACCAGGGACGGCACAACAACGACTTACAGCACCCTGCAGGCCGCCATTGATGAGGCCGAAGAGAACGATGAGATCCGTCTGGCGAAGGATGTGACGGAGAATGTCGTCATCAGCGGCAAGAAGAATGTGGTGGTCAACCTCTGCGGCAAGGTGATAACGGCAGCAAAGGAAGCAGCTGACGGTGTGAAGGATGCCTGCATTCAGATTCTGGAGAGCACCGGCATCACCATCAGGGGCAATGACGATAACGAGGAGGCGCAGGGAAGGATTACCGGCGCAGAGGCGAGCGGCATCCGGATCTCACAGTCATCGGTGGATCTGGTGAATCTCCTCCTGACAGGCAATAAGGGTGTGCTCGGCGGCGGTGTCTATGCGGAGAGCGGCAGCACGGTGCGCGTCACAGGAGGAAGCTTTACCGGCAACGAGGCGACCGGCTCATCCAATCCGCTGGCCGACGGCGTATTCGTGCAGACGAGTGCGGGCGGCGGCGCCATTTATGCCATTCAGAGCAATGTTACGGTGAACGGCACTTCCTTCAAGGAGAATAAGGCCGGCAATGCCATGGGAGCCGGCGGGGCCATTTCCACCACTCTGGGAAATCTGACGGTGGATAAGGCAGCGTTTGAGGGCAATACAGCAGGCGGCGAAGGCGGAGCCGTTGCAACCCGCGGCACCGCCAAGGTTACGATTACGAACAGCACGTTCACCGACAATTCCGCGAAGAACGGCGGCGCTGTCAACACCGGCAATTTCAACAATGCCGAGAAAGGAAAGCCGGAGAACAACACGACCGAAGAGGTCACCCTGGAGAATGTCACCGTGAGCGGCAATACGGCGAGCGGACTCGGCGGCGGCATTTACACCGGATCGGGGGACAAGGTCACCGTCCGGAATTCTCTTATTACGGCCAACAAGGCGCAGGAGGCCTACAATGCAGAGACCGGCACCGGCAGCCAGGGCGGCGGCATCGTTGCATACGGAAGCGAGCTGACGCTGGATGCTGCAAGCATCACGAACAATGAGGCGGCGGTCGGCGGCGGCATTTTCATGCTGGGCATTCCGAACGGAACGCTGGTCTTACAGAACGGGACGATTATCAGCGGCAATAAGGCGATCGCCTCCTACGGCGGCGGCATCTATGCCTACAGGACAACCGTTCAGATCAGTGATGCCAGGATCAGCGGAAACAAGGCACAGGGTGCCGGCGGCGGAATGTTCACCTATCTGTCGAAGGTGAGCGTGCAGAACAGTAAAGTCGTCGACAACAGGTCCGAGAGCAGCGGCGGCGGAGTTTATTCTCATACGGATTCTTCCTTTGAGATGGAAGGAACGGATGTTCAGAGGAATGAGGCCGTTATCTACGGCGGCGGGGTCATGGTTCAGAATCCTGCGGTGAATGCCGTGATAAAGAACAGCAGCATTACGGGGAACAAGGGAGCCTACGGCGCAGGCCTTGCGGTATATGGCTCCGGTGCCGCGGTGAATGCCGAAGGAGAGCAGCAGGCGGGAAATCTCCTG
>CAVKMX010000110.1:6741-7668 GCA_963657295.1 Clostridium sp. CAG:302 | reverse complement strand
TTTTCTTGGAAACAGGCGGCGTCTTTTAACCTTGCACACCGAAATCCATCAGCTGACAATGGTAAGTTTGAAATTAGTTCCTTATCACTGTTAAGCCAAGGGGGCGTTTTTTTACGTCACTTCATAATCCGGTAGACACCGAAGACCTTGCCCAGGATCTGACAGTCCGGCACCAGAATCGGCTCCATGGCATCATTCTCCGGCTGGAGACGAATGTGTCCCTCCTCGCGGTAGAAGCGCTTCACGGTGGCGGAGTCCTCCACGAGGGCCACGACGATTTCCCCGTTGGAAGCGGTCGGGCAGCTGTTGACGAAGATCAGGTCGCCATCCAGAATGCCGGCATTGATCATGGAGGAGCCATGGACTTTCAGCACGAAGGAATCCCCCCGGGGAATGTATTCCGCAGGAACGGGGAAATAGCTCTCGATGTTCTGCTCGGCGAGGATCGGCTCTCCGGCGGCCACCCGGCCGACCACGGGGAGGGAGGTCACCTCCGTCCGCAGCATGTGGAAGTTGTCGTCGCAGATCTCAATGGCTCTCGGCTTGGTGGGATCTCTGCGGATATACCCGTTTCGCTCCAGTGTTTCCAGGTGGGAATGGACGGAGGAGGTGGATTTCAGGTGTACGGCATCACAGATCTCACGGACTGCCGGAGGATAGCCTCTCTCCAGGATCTGCTCCTTGATGAAATTGAGAATTTCCTGCTGTTTGCTGCTGAGGGTTCTTCGCATAATACCTGCCCTTTCAGTGGAGAATCTGCATCGGCGGCAGATCGGTGTGATGAATACAGTTTCATTATACCGAACTTATATTCGAAAAACAAACCTGCATTGCAGCCCGGAAGCCGGTCGTTGGTTACTGTACGGACGCCCACCGGTGACGGGTCCTGGCGGAGCTGTCCGTCCTGGGGACGTTCTCACTCCGTGC
>CAVKMX010000110.1:0-6731 GCA_963657295.1 Clostridium sp. CAG:302 | reverse complement strand
AAGACGCTCGCAAGCACCGAGGCCTCGCAAGGCCCCCGGACTGGACATTCTCCGTCACCCTGTCGCCTGGCGGGCGAGTGAACGGTAACGGTCGTTGACAATGATCGAAAGTATGTTCGAAAAGTGATTGACGGGCGAATGCGTGTTCGATATACTCTATCCATGAAGGCGAACAGATGTTCGCAAAGAGGGGTATGCGGATATGAGAGCAGGTGTTCAGGCAATTTGCTGTGCGGCGAGAGAGCGGGACGAACGAAGAGGATATCGGTGCAGGAAGCGGACCGGGAAGCCGGGAACGGGAAGAGGAGACAGGGATGTCCGCAGGAAAGCGCATGCGTGGGCTGCGCTGTCTATTTTCACAGGGCTGGTGCTGGCCCTTGTGATTTTCGGCGTGACCTCGCATGCGGATGAGAAGGGAACACAGGAGTATAAGTACTATACCAGTGTCCTGGTGACCGGTCCGGAGCAGACGCAGGCACTGCTGGAGCAGTATGCGGAGAATGGGCACTACCGGTGCCTGCAGGACTACCTGCGCGAGGTGCGGAGCATCAACCACCTTCCGCTGACGGATACGGATTCTCTTGACGTCGCGCCCGGCAATTACATCATTCTGCCGTATTATTCCTCAGAGTATTCCTTCTGAATCTGAAGGATGGGATGGGCCGCTTTCCCTGCAGCTGCCGCAGGCTCCGAAACCGATGCAGGATCCGGTCAGCGATCCAGCGGTATGGTGATTTCGGCAATGGTCCCGCTGTTCAGCTCGCTGTCAAAGACGAGGGCGCCGTCTGTCCCGTAATGGTTTCGGAGTCTCTGGCGGATGTTCTGTATGCCCAGGGAATGATGCTTCCGGCGGGAATCCTGCGGATTGGCCGGGAGCGAAGTCCCGGCTGCAGCATTCAGAGCAGACAGCGCCTCAGACGGAATGCCGCAGCCGTTATCGGTAACATAAATGTGCAGGACAGAGTCTTCTGTCTGACAGCTGATGCTGATGTAGCATTGATTTTCCATCAGGGCAAAGGCGTGCTCGATGGCATTTTCAACCAGCGGCTGCAGCGTGAACACGGGAAGCGGAACAGAATACAGCTCCTTCGGAATGCTGCAGTCAAAGGTGTATTTGTTGGGGAAACGGATTTTCTGAATGTCCATATAGCGGATGACCTGCTCCAGCTCCTCACCCAGGGTGGAAAGAGCGGGCTTCTCCAGTCCGTACCGGAGCAGCTCCGACATGTTGATCGCAACGGTCTTGATTTCCGGTACATTGTGGATCTGGGCCAGGGAGCTGATGATATTCAGGGTGTTGTACAGAAAATGGTGATTGATCTGGAACTGGAGCATCTGATGCCGGCTTTTCTGCTCCTGAAGCTGCGCCTCATATCCCTGCCGCAGGCTTTCCTCCAGATGCCGGTTCTGCTCATTAAAGCTCCTGACAAGGCAGTGGAGCTCAGCGGTATTCCTGCATAAGGCTTCGTCGAGGACGGTATAATGATCGGCAGTCTGTGCATCCAGGGCGCGGCTGATCCGGGCGATGGGCCCTGAAATGCGGCAGCTCAGCAGCAGAGACAGCAGAATTCCCAGGAGCAGACAGGGCAGCGTAATGAGCAGATAGTTCCAGATGATGGTTCGATAGGACGCGGCGGTCATGGCCGTGATATCGACGAGCTTGACGAGTCGCCAGCCGGTCGTCGCATTGATGCAGCCGACGAGGATATAGCTGCGGTTTCCAAGGGAGAAATTGCAGCTGCGGAGCGTGAGATTCGCGGAGCCGCCTGCAGAATCCTGGCTGCCGGCTTCGGAGGAGCGGCCGGTCTCCTCCGTGAGCTTTGCCTGAAAGTCACTCACCTCCTGCACCAGCGCCGTGTCCTGCGTCACAGAGGACGTACCGCTTTCGTACAGCGAGGTTCCGTTCTTATCATAAAAGTAGATTCCGTAGCTGTTGTCCGATTCCTTCAGCATCTTTTCCACATCACGTACATTGATCTCCATATAGCACGTTCCGATGGTTTTATAAGTGTATCCATCGGTAATTTCCTTTACGACCGGGATGACCAGATAGCTTTGACTTGCGTAGGTTGCCACATGGATGGGCGCAATATAACGCTTCTGCAGAGAGGAGGCTGCGAGGGAGGACCAGTCCTCCATGCTCTGTGTGATCTGCTGCAGGTGCTGATAATTGTGCACATTGTAGTCAAAGGCATAGTCATATTTGTTGAAAAGAACACAGGTGAGAAGATCGGAATTGACGCGGTTGGCCAATCGCAGGCAGTTCTGTACCATGGCGTCATCATTGGCGTAGGAGAGATAATCCTCTTCATAATCCTTGAGCATCACGCGGCGGATATTATCGTTCAGCAGGGGCAGCTCGGTGACCTTGGCGGCATTGAGCAGGATATTATCCAGCTGCGTATCCGCCTGCTGCAGCGAGGACAGGAAAAAGGTGTCGGTATTGTCCAGTACTTCGTGAATGCTGCGGATCGATGCAAAAATACCCAGAACAATGGAGGGCAGGATGGCGATCAGCAGCGACAGAACGAGTGTCTGCGTGCGGAAGGAAAGATAGGCTTTTCGATGCAGGTGTTTCATCATAGATGTCTCCTTGACCGGCCGCATCGGGGTTTTCGGAAGGAAAATCCGGATGGGGGCGGAACCGACAGAATTTCATGAAATGCATTGTAGCGCATTGCGGCGCAAAAAGGACAGAAGTGCGGGAAATCATGGAGGCAGTACCATGCGGGAGGATAGAGTACGCAAAGAAAACAGTCTTTTTCGTACAAATCAAACAATAGTAGGAGCATTCTATGCTTTCTTCTATTTTTACATAAGGTTTGCACTAATCCATCCTTCTGCTGTGCCGATACAATGGAGATCGAAGGGAGGTTCAGCAAAATGAATAAAAAGGAGAGAATGCTTGCGGTTTTCCGCAATGAACCGACGGACAAGGTTCCGGCCGGCTTCTGGTTTCATTACAGGCCGGAGTATACCGTGCAGGAGATGATTGATGCACATCTTCGGCTGTTCCGCGAAACAGACATGGACGTGATCAAGATCATGCAGGATTATGCATATCCGGTGAAGGGAAGCATCACGTGTGCGGAGGATTGGCGGCATATTCAGATTGAGGGGACGGATTCGGAAACCTTCCGGAAAATGTGCAGCATCATTCAGGGCATTCGCAGGGAGGCCGGGGAGGACGTTCTGATCTTCCAGACGATGTTCGGTCCCTTTAAGGCTGCCTCGATGACGTTCGGCGATGATGTGCTGATGCAGTATGCCAGGTCTGACCCGGATGCGGTGCGGGAAGGCGTCCAGATCCTTGCAGATGGACTGCAGGAATGGGCAGAGGGCTTCCTGGATGCCGGAGCGGACGGAATTTATTACTCCGCGCAGTTCGGCGAGCAGGGCAGATTCGAGAAGGAAGAGTGGGAGAAGCTGGTCAGACCCTTTGATCTGCAGATCCTGAACGTCGCCGATGCAAGAGAGAATAAGTACAACATGCTGCACATCTGCGGTGAGCCGGAGTATCGGTTCCGCACGCATGTGGAGTGGTTCGCGGATTATCCGGGAGACATCGTGAACTGGTCGGTCAAGGACAATCACATCAGTCTCCGGGAGGGCGAGAAAATCTTCCGGCGACCGGTGCTCGGCGGACTGAACAATAAGGGCAATGTTCTGAAGGGTACGACGGAGGCCATTCAGGCGGAGGTGGAAGGCATTCTCAAGGGATACGGCACGCGCGGGATGATGATCGGTGCGGACTGCACGATTCAGGGAGAGCACATCTCGATTGAGAACATCGCAGCCGCTGTTGCGGAGGCGCACGCGAATCAGAAGATCGCACAGGTGCCGTGAAGCATGGGAATCAGCTGCTGCGTGCCTGCGGCGCTTCTGCAGCTGACGGATACAGCAGATATGCACGAAGGAAGGGAGAGAAACGATGAGAAAAAGGCTTGCATGCATTCTATGCGCGGTGGCTGCTGTCGGCACGCTGGCCGGGTGCGGCAGTGGGGCTGCCGGTGACACGGCCGGCGCAGCAGAGGAAACGACCTCCGCTGCGGACACAGCGAGCGAGAGCTCCGCATCGGGCGATGTGCTGGAAATTGAGTTCTTCCAGCAAAAGGGAGAGGATGGCCCGCAAAAGGGATATCAGGCCATCATCGACAAATTCAACGAAGAGAACAGCGATGTACACATTACCATGAATACGGTTCCGGATGCCGCAACGGTGCTGACGTCCAGAATCTCCTCCGGCGACATTCCGGTCATTTTCTCGGATTATCCGACCCAGATGCAGTTCAAGCAGAAGGTTGCGAACGGTTATGTGCAGGATCTTTCCGATCAGGATTTTCTGAGCAGCGTAAATGAGTCCTCACTGGCGATGACCCAGCAGGAGGACGGCGGGTATTATGCGCTGCCGTACAGCCGCAACTACATCGGCGTCTACTATAACATCGATGTCTTTGAAGAAAACGGTCTGAGCGTACCGACAACCTGGCAGGAGTTTACGGAGGTCTGTGATGCACTGACCGATGCGGGAATTACACCGGTCGGCCTGCACGGAAAGGATCCGGGAAGGGTAGGACATACCTTCCAGGCGTGCACGGTTGCCTGGGCTCCGGACGGCGTGGAGATCCTTGAGCAGTGTGCGGCAGGCGAGACCCAGCTGGAAGGGAACGAGCAGTTCACCAAGGTGCTGGAAAAGATGTCTGCTCTGCTGGATTACGCCAACAGTGACGCACTGGCGCTTTCCGACACACAGTGCTACGAAAACTTTGCAAACGGTGAATATGCGATGCTGATCACCGGCTCCTATGCAAGAGGCACCATTCAGTCTCTGAATGCTGACCTGAACCTTGGCGTTTTCCCGCTTCCTAACGACACCTATGAGGATACCAAGACGCTCTCCGGTATCGATGCTGCAATCTGTGTATCTGCACAGGCATCGGAGGAGGAGAAGGCGGCGGCTTATCGCTTCCTCGCCTATCTGGCCGATGCAGAGAACGCACAGCTCTTCTGCGATGCGGACGGCGCTCCGTCCTGCATCAACGGCGTTGTCAGCAACGATGATGGAATTCAGCCTATGGTGGACATGATCAATGCCGGCCAGACCCACGACTGGATGGCCTCCACCATCAGCAACAACATCGTGACAGATCTTTACAATGTGATCCAGGGCTTCTGGGCAGACAGAGATGTGGAAGGAACACTGAAGGCAATGGATGAATCCATTGCGGTAACCTCGCAGGAATAACCGCAGCTGTTCAGGTATCCATCGGAAGGAGGAGGTGAATTCCTTCTCCTTCTTTGTCGATAAGGGCACAGGCTTCCGGCATCGTGCTCTTGGGGGAAGACTGCCATGAAGAAAACAACAGAGCGCCTTGCGTCAAAGGGACTCTCCGGAGCGAAGACGTATTTTCTTTTTACGCTGATACCGGTATGTCTCTACACATTTTTCTACGTGATATCCGTTGTGAACGGCATACGCTACAGCTTCACGGATTGGGACGGACTGTCCGTATCCTACCGTTTTGTCGGAATCAAAAATTATCGGAATCTGCTGAGCAATCAGATTTTCTGGAACTCCATCAAAACGACGGTATGCTACTGTGTCCTGCTGGTAGCCTGCACTCTGACGGTCTCGCTGCTGCTGGCGATTTCGCTGAATTCGCTCAAGGCCTTTAAGACGCTGGTGAAATCGGTCTTCTTCGTACCGGCGATGATCGGCGGCGTCACGATCGCCTTGATCTGGGACCAGATGTATTACCGGGTTGTCCCGCTGATCGGTCAGGCGCTGGGCATCGACTGGCTTTCCCAGAGCTTGCTGATGACGAAAACGACGGCGCTTCCGGCAGTTGTCTTCGTCCAGACCTGGCAGGCCGTCGCCATGCCGACCGTGATCTTTATTGCGGGACTTCAGCAGATTGCGGAAGATGAATATGAGTCGGCCATGCTGGACGGTGCAACACCTTTTCAGAAGTTCCGTTATATCACAATGCCGCACCTGCTGCCGACGGTAACGGTGAATCTGGTGCTGCTGATCAAGCAAGGACTGACCTCCTTCGATTTCCCGTATGCACTGACGGGCGGCGGACCGGTGCGCTCCACGCAGGTGGTGGGAATTCTCATCTATGAGGACGCCTTCAAGAATATGCGGTTCTCGGCTGCAAACGCAGAGGCCTGTGTGCTCTTTGTGATTGTCGCTATTTTCTCACTGACACAGCTGCGATTGACAAGAGGAGACAAGAACGGATGAAAGTGAAATACAAATCTCTGCTCGTATGGAAAATTCTCAGGACCATGCTCCTTGGTGCAGGTCTGCTCCTCATTTTATTTCCGCTGTATCTCGTCGTCGTGAATTCCTTCAAGACGCTGGATGAGGCGGGCCGCGATTTTTTCGCACTGCCGCAGACCTTCTATCTGGGCAATTTTGCAGAACTTTTTTCCAACAGCAATTATTGGATCTACCTTAAGAATTCCCTGTTCATCACCGTGATCTCCATGCTGTTGGTGCTGCTGCTGGTGCCTTCGGTATCCTTCGCCATTGCGAGAAATTTCGAGAAAAAATATTATAAGACGGTTTATTATTATCTTCTGATGGGCCTGTTCATTCCGTCACAGGTGATCATGCTGCCGGTGACCAAAATGATGTCGCGGCTGGGTATGCTGAACCAGGGCGGTCTGATCATCCTGTATGCGTCCTTTTCACTGACGCAGGGCGTCTTTCTGTTCGTCAATTA
>CAVKMX010000109.1:0-7847 GCA_963657295.1 Clostridium sp. CAG:302 | reverse complement strand
GCTTAGCACCGCTAGGTCCTCGCACGGAGTGAGAACATCCCCAGGACGGACGGCTCCGCCAGGACCCGTCACCGGCGGGCGAATGAACTGTAACACACCTCCGGCAAGGCCTGCCCGCCGGCCGGCGTGCCGCGGGAGGCCCCTGCCGTTCCGCGAACTTTGCCCTTCTCCGGCATTCCCGCGTTGACTGTTCTGCTTTCTATGCTAAACTCGGTGTGTGACTGCATCATTGCATTCCATGCTGTTTTGTTTTTATGAGGAGGTACTGTTGTTATGAATAAGAAATTCGGTATTCGCGAGGTTGTCGCCATCGGCATCGGAACGGCCCTGTTCGTCGTCCTGACCGAGGTACAGATTCCCATCGGCATTCCCAACACCTCGCTGCAGCCCAGAATGGCTGTGCTGGCCTTCCTTTCCGCCGTCTTCGGACCGCTGGTGGGCGCAGTGATCGGCCTCCTGGGACATGCACTGGGCGATGCGGTGTTCTACGGCTCCGTGTGGTGGAGCTGGGTGTTCCCGGAAGCGGTTGTCGGCATTGCCATCGGCGCCTTCGCGAAGAAATTCGCAGTGCGTGACGGCGGGTTTGACACAAAGAGCATTGTGCTTTTCAATGTGGTTCAGGTCATCGCCAATGCCGTCGCATGGATTGTGGTGGCTCCCGTTCTGGACATCGTCGTCTATGCAGAGCCCGCCGCCAAGGTGTTCCTGCAGGGCGCCTTCGCCTTCCTCGGCGACATCATCATCGTAGGTGTTCTCGGATCGCTCCTTCTGGCCGGCTACTCCAAGGTCGCAGGAAAATCCGGCAGCCTTGCCAGGGAGGACTGATCGTCCCCGCTGCTATTCCTTCATTCCTTCGGACAGCCACGCAGCCGCGTGACTGTCCTTTTGCGGTGATACCCGCCTGCAGGATAAACACATGACCGATTCTGTATCCCCCCTCATTGAATTCAGGAATTTCTCCTTCCGCTACCGGACCCAGAGTGAGCCCTCCCTCCGCAACATCAATCTGAAGATTTACCCCGGAGAAAAGATTCTGATTGCCGGCCCCTCCGGCTCGGGCAAATCCACGCTGGCACACTGCATCAACGCCCTGATCCCCTGCTCCTGCCCGGGTGAAATCTCCGGCGAGCTTTCCGTTGCAGGGCTCTGCCCGGAGAAAGCCGGCGTTTTCGGCATGTCCAAGAAGGTCGGCACTGTCCTGCAGGACACCAACGGCCAGTTCATCGGACTGACCGTGGCGGAGGATCTTGCCTTTGCCCTGGAGAACGATGCCGTCCCCCAGGACGTCATGCATGCGCGCGTCACGGAGATTGCCGAAGAGCTGAATCTGAAAAAGCTCCTGCATCATGCCCCCGGCGAGCTTTCCGGCGGGCAGAAGCAGCGCGTTTCCATGGGCGGCGTGCTGGCCGATGATGTGGAGATTCTCCTCTTCGATGAGCCGCTCGCCAATCTGGATCCCGCCACCGGACAGAAGACCATTGCCCTCATCGATGAGCTCCTGCAGCAGAAGGACCTGACGGTCCTCATCATCGAGCATCGTCTGGAGGATGTCCTCTATCGCGACGTCGACCGCATCGTTGTCGTCAATGACGGACGGATTCTGGCAGACAGCCGTCCTGACGAGCTTCTGTGCACCGATCTCCTCGCGTCCCAGGGCATTCGCGAGCCGCTGTATCTGGCCGCCCTCAGGTATGCCGGCTGTCAGCTTCGTCCCGAGGATCATCCCATGCACATCGAATCCATGTGCATGGAGCCCTACCGGGAAAAGCTTCTGCAATGGTTCCGCGCGGAATCGCCTTCCGTGCGCACGGTCGACAAGACTCCGGCTCTGGAGGTCCGGGATCTCTCCTTTGCCTATCGAGAGGGAGAGCCGGTCCTGCAGCACATCAATTTCACCCTGCACAAGGGTGAAATGGTCGCTCTGGTGGGCCGCAACGGAGCCGGCAAATCCACGCTGTCCTCCCTCATCTGCGGCTTCCTTACCCCCTCCGACGGTCGGATCCTTCTGTGCGGCGCCGATATTGCGCTGTTGTCCATTAAGGAACGCGGCGAGCACATCGGCCTTGTCATGCAGAATCCCGGCCAGATGATCAGCAAGCCGATGATCCGCGAAGAGGTGGGTCTGGGCCTTGCCGTGCGGGGTGTCCCGGAGGACGAGATCCGGCAGAGGACGGATGACACGCTGCGGATCTGCGGTCTGTATCCCTTCCGCAACTGGCCCGTCAGCGCCCTGAGCTTCGGACAGAAGAAGCGTGTCACCATCGCCTCCATCCTGGTGATGCATCCGGAAATTCTCATTCTGGACGAGCCGACGGCCGGTCAGGATTACCGGCATTACACCGAGATCATGGAATTCCTGCGGCGGATCAACCGCGAAACCGGTGTTACCATCCTCATGATCACGCATGACATGCACCTCATGCTGGAATATACCGACCGTGCCATCGTCATCGCAGACGGAAGGCTGCTCGCCGACAGCACACCTGCAAAGGTCCTGACCGACCGGTCCCTCTGCGCGCAGGCGGATCTCAAGGAAACCTCCCTTTATCATCTGGCTGTCCGCTGCGGCATCGAGGATCCGTCCGCGCTGTGCGAACGCTTTATTCTCTACGAAAGGGCCTGCCGGGATTCCGCTGCCGCAAAGGAGGTGCAGTGATGTCACGCATTCTTTCCTATGAAAAAAAGGACACCTGGATTCACCGTCTCTCCGGTGTGACCAAGCTCCTCTTTTTCCTTCTCTGGTGCATTCTCAGCGCCATGACCTATGACACGAGGATTCTTCTCTTCATGATCCTGATCAGCCTTGTCATCTTCCGCATGGCAAGGGTGGCCCGGTCGCAGGTCCTCTCCGTATTCCGGCTGATCATGCTCTTCATGGTGCTGAACCTGGCCGCCATTTTCCTGATTTCTCCCTATCAGGGCTGTGAAATCTACGGCTCCTGCACCGTCCTCCGGCAGATAAGTTCCCGCTATGCGGTCACAAAGGAGGAGCTGTTCTATCTGTTCAACGTGATGATCAAATATTTCACCATCATCCCGGCCGTATTCACCTTTATGACCACCACCGATCCCAGTGAATTCGCCGCCTCCTTAAACGGCATCGGCGTCAGCTACAGCATCGCCTATTCCGTCGCCATTGCCCTTCGCTACATTCCGGACATTCAGGATGAATTTCACCGCATTCAGAATGCCCAGCAGGCACGCGGCATTGAAATGAGCGGCAAGGCGAAGCTGACGGAGCGGATCCGGCGGACCTCCGGCATTATTTTCCCTCTGCTCTTCTCCACCATGGAGCGCATCGATGTCGTCTCCAATGCCATGGAGCTGCGGGGCTTCGGCAAGAAGAAAAAGCGCACCTGGTATGCGGCCGGAAAACTGACGGCCGCGGACTGTCTCGTGCTCGCCGGTACGCTCCTCTTCACCATCTGGGGGCTGTGGTTCACCTTCCGGGACGGATCCCGGTTCTACAACCCCTTCCGCTGATCCGCACAGACACGCGGCAGCTTTCCGGACTGCTGCACGAAACCTTACCATTATGGAGATGCTTCGGATATGAATGACAAAGAGAAAAAGCGAACTTCGTCCTCCGCCCTTGCTGCAGAAAGAAAAACGCCCCTGCGCCGCAATATCAATCGGCTCAAGGGCGCCTTTCTCACCTTATCGGGCGGTATCTGCTGGGGTCTTTCCGGCTCCATGGGACAATTCCTGTTCAACCACGAGGGCATGGACGTGCGCTGGCTGGTTCCGGTTCGTCTCGGAATCGCCGGAATCCTCCTGCTGGTCTTCTGCTACATCCGGCTCGGCGCCCATATCCTGGATCCCTGGAAGGATCGCTCCGACCGCCGGAGACTCCTGATTTACGGTCTGGCCGGCGTCTCCGCCTGTCAGTTCCTGTATTTTACAACCATTCAGCTCTCCAGCGCCGCGGTAGGAACGCTCCTGCAGGATCTCTCTCCCGCCATGATCCTCCTGGTCTCCTGCTTTCTTGCCAGGCGCCGTCCGAAGGCCGCGGAGATTCTGGCCATCGTACTGGCGCTCTTCGGCGTCTTCCTCCTGTCCACCGGCGGAGATCTCTCCCATATGCAGGTCTCGCCCGAGGCACTCATCACCGGCGTTCTCTGCGCCGCCTGTGTCGCAATCTACAACATGGTGCCCGGAAGACTGCTGCAGCGGTACTCCGTGATCCTGCTGCAGGGCTGGTCCTTCCTCATGGGCAGCATCGTCATCGCCGTTGTTTTCCAATCCTGGAACCGGCCCTATGTCCCGACGGCCGTCGGCTGGCTCGGCATCGGCTTTGTTGTCCTGGTGGGGAACATGCTGGCGTTCCCCCTCTACCTGCAGGGTCTGAAATACATCGGTCCCGACAAGGGCAGCCTTTACGGCTTTTCCGAGCCCGTCACTGCCGCCATTGTCTCCGCCCTGTTTCTGGGGAGCCCGTTCACGCTCACGGATGCCGTCGGCTTCGCCGCCATCTTCCTGATGCTGGTGCTGATCTCGGTGGCCGGCAGAAAAGCCTGATCACGCCTCTCTCTTCTTTGTCAGATAAGCATCCATCTCCTCTGCCACCTGCTTGGAGTACTTCACCGCCTCCACCACGGTGCGGGCTCCGAGCACGACGTCTCCGCTGGCGAAAATACCCTCTCTCGTCGTTTCGCCCTTTTCGTTGGTTGCCAGAAGGCCGTGGCTGCTCATTTCCAGTCCCGTCGTCGTGCTGACAATACGGTTCTGGGCTCCCTGGCTGATGGCAATGATCACGCTGCTGCAGGGGAAGAATTCCTCCTCGCTGGTGGACGTGATGTTGCCCTCTTCGTCCATCTCCACCTTTTTATAATAGATGCCATCGTCGGTGATGCGGGTCGGGCGCATCCCGTAAAGGAAATCCACCCCGTCCGCCTGCGCGTATTCCACCTCGCGCACGCTCGCCGCCGCCTGGTATCTGCGGCAGAAGACGCTGACTCTGCGGACTCCCTTGCGCAGGGCCGTCCGCGCCACATCCATGGCAGAATTTCCCGCACCGACAACCACCAGATCATCTCCGAGATCATACACATCCGGATTCACCAGATAATCAATGGCATAATTCACATGCCCGAGGCTCTCGCCCGGAATTCCCATGGCCCTCGGCTTCCAGACGCCGGTTCCGATGAAAATCGCCTCGTAGCCGTCCCTCTGCAGATCATCCACCGTCAGGGTTTTGCCGATGGCCGTATTGGGGCGGATCCGGATTCCCAACTTGATCAGCTGCTTCTCATACCGGTCCAGAATGCTCTTGGGCAGGCGGAATTCCGGAATACCGTACCGCAGCACGCCGCCGATCTTCTCCCGGCTCTCGAAAATCGTCACCTGATAGCCCCGCTGCGCCAGCAGCACGCTGATGGTGATGCCCGCCGGGCCGCTGCCGATGATCGCAACCCTCTGACCGTTCCACGGCTTCATCTCCAGCTGCAGATGATCCAGATACGCATCCGATATATAGTTTTCAATACTGGAAAAATGAACCGGTGATCCCTTCCGTCCCAGAACGCAGTGTCCCTCGCACTGCTTGTCGTGATCACAAACCAGAGAGCAGATCACGCTGAGCGGATTGTTCTCGTAGAGCATGGCCCCGGCCTCTTCCTTGTGCCCCGTGCGGAAGAGCTCGATTGCCTCCGGAATGTTCGTGCTGATCGGGCACCCCTGCCGGCACATCGGCCGCGGACAGTGCAGACACCTGCGTGCTTCGTTTACAACGTGAATTGCCATGAAAATCTCCCCCTTGCGGTATCTTTGCCGGCGCTCTCCGGACGCAGGGGCCTTGCAGCGGGTAACTCCCGCTGTCCCCGGGCGTCTCCGGGCGCTCTTAAATGTAAGCGCTTACATTATAACAGGTCTGCAACAAATCAGCACCTGCCGATTTCAACATGAATCGACAGGTGCCGCCTTGAATTTTACAGCAAAAGTTATGAATGGTTTCCTGAATTTCCCGTAATCACAGCCGGATCACTTCCAGGTCCTCCGGCACCAGAAGGTTTCCCTCGTAGCTGCGCTTTCCCTCCTCCGTGTAGAGGGCCTTCCGCTCCGAAAGGTTCCTGTCCTCTGTGTGATACAGCACCAGATTGGAAACGCCCAGCTCCCGGGCGAGCTTTGCGGCATCGGCCACCGTCGAATGGTGCTTCTGGTAGGGCTTGAAGATGTCCGCCTGTCCGTAAAGGCAGAACGCCTCATGGAGCAGCCAGTCCGCCCCCTCGGCGTATTCTCTCTCCCGTTCGTTGTAGGGCTCATCGCCGCAGCAGGTCAGCTTTCTCCCGGGTGCGTACTCCATGGAGAAGCCGTATTGCTTCGCCTTCGTGGAGCCGATGTCGAAAAAGGTGACCCTCCTTCCCAGTATCTCTCTTGTCTCTCCGTCCTTCACCTCAATCAGATGAAGCCTCGCATCCAGAAACGCGCACTCCTTCGGTGTCAGCAGCTGCTGCGCCAGCTCCCGCAGAAGAGCGATGACCTCATCGTGGCCGTAAATCACCGCCTCACCCTCATATTCCCCGCGCTGCATGCCCTGCAGGATCATCCGCAGCATCCAGATCATGCCCATCAGATGATCCAGGTGCCGATGTGTCAGGAACATGACACGGATGTCTCTCCAGCTGATGCCTGCTTCCTTCAGCCGCTTCAGCAGAAGGTTCCCGCCTCCGCCGTCCACGAGCCAGTACCGGTCCCTCTCCGGTCTCGTCTCATCCTCCAGAACAAAGCAGGTGTTGTAGCATTCCGTCACCGCGGCATTTCCCGTTCCCAGCATGGTAAGCTTCATATTCCCTCCGAACCGTGCATTTCCTTCACGCAGTTTTTTCTCTCTGAGCCGCAGCATATCTGCGGCAAATTATCCAATAGCTCACCAGCAGCGCGGCCCCCGTCAGCACCCAGGATACCGGATACACCACGAAAATCATGCGGAAGCTCTTCCACTGCTTATAAATGGTTTCCAGCCACAGCACCCGGAACACCACCGTGCCAAGGATCGTCTCCACGGCAGGAAGGCTCGAGTGCCCCATTCCCCGCAGGGCTGCCGCCGGCACCTCGAAAATAACACACAGGGGCTCCAGACTCAGCACCGTCAGGATGCGGACAAAGGCATACTGCATCACCTCCGGCTCCGTGGAATACAGCTGGATGGCGCCCTCCCGCAGCAGCACCAGCGGCGTGCTGATCAGTCCGCCGAAGACAGCTCCGAGAGCCATGGACAGCCAGAAGACCTTCTGGCACCGTGCTCTCTGTCCGGCCGACCAGTTCTGACTGATGAAGGTCGTCGCCGCCTGGGCAAAGGCCTGCACCATATAATAGGAGAAATATTCAAAATTCAGTGCGGCGGCGGCACCGGCCACCGCATTGGAGCCATAGCTGTTGATGGCCGCCTGGATGAACACGTTGGAAAAGCAGAAAACCGCCCCCTGTACCCCGGCCGGAAGTCCGATGGTGAAGACCTTTCCGATGTATTCGCGCTTTAAGCCCAGCTCTCTCCAGGAGAAGCGAAAGCTCTCTTCCTCCTTCTGCAGGAAGTGCATCACCGCCAGTGCGCTGAACGCCGTCGAGATATCCGTGGCCAGCGCCACCCCCGCAACGCTCATGTGACAGACGATGACAAAGAACAGGTTCAGGACGACATTGATCGCGCCGGAAACCAGCAGCGCATACAGGGGGCGCTTGGTGTCTCCCTTTGCCCGCAGAATGGCGGCGCCGAAATTGTAGAGCATCAGAAAGGGACTGCCCAGAAAATACAGCCGCAGATATTCCACTGCCGGATCCATGACATCCTCCGGCGTTCCGATGAGCTCCAGGAGCGGCTCTGCGATGAACTGTCCGAGGAGGAGCATGAC
>CAVKMX010000108.1:0-7848 GCA_963657295.1 Clostridium sp. CAG:302 | reverse complement strand
CCATAACCACACGCAGCAATGTCAGCTTATTCGGTAAATTCATCTGCAAGCCCTCCCAGCAAATCATAATCCTTCGATCCGGTGATTCTCGCGCGCACCAGCGTTCCGCTCATCAGATCTCTCGCTGTTTCCAGATAAATGCAGCTGTCCACATCCGGCGCATCCATCGCGGTCCGTCCGACGTAGACGTAGCCGTTTTCTGTCATCTCATCGGCCAGCCGTCCCTCAATGAGGACATCCGTTTCTTTCCCGACCTGTTCTCTTTGCCTGCGGAAGGCGATCTCCTGCTGGGCCAGCATCAGCTCCTTCCGGCGCCTCTTCTTGGTGGATGGATGCACCTGTCCGTCAAAGCCTGCCGCCGGCGTTCTCTCCTCCCGGGAATACGCATAGACGCCCAGCCGGTCAAACTCCATATCCCGCACGAACTGCAGCAGACTCTTGTGATCCTCCTCCGTTTCCCCTGGAAAACCGGTGATCAGAGTTGTGCGAAGGCAAATGCCCGGGACGCGCTCCCTGAGCCTGCGCACCATGGTCTCCAGCTCCTGCCGGTTGGTCCGCCGTCCCATCCTGCGCAGAATATGGTCGGAGGCATGCTGAATCGGCATATCGAGGTAGGGAACGACTTTATTCTCCTCGGCCAGCACCTGTATCAGGTCGTCCGTAATTTCCTCCGGATAGCAATACAGCACACGGATCCATTGGATTCCCTGCACCAGGCACAGTCTGCGCAGCAGCTCCGGCAGGCATTTTTCTCCGTACAGGTCCGTTCCGTAGAGCGTTGTCTCCTGTGCCACCAGAATCAGCTCCTGCGCTCCCTGCCGGGCCAGATCCTTGGCATCCTCCAGAATCTGCTCCATGGGAACGCTTCGGTAATGCCCGCGAATGGATGGAATGGCACAATATGTGCAATTCTTGTTGCAGCCCTCGGCAATCTTCAGATAGCCGACAAAGCTCCCGAGCGTCATGACCTGCCTGGCTCTGGACGGCGGCAGGTCCGGATGCTCCAGCAGTGCCTTTTCCGGCTTCTGTCCCTTTTCCAGCGCCTCCAGCACCTGTCCGATCGAATCCTCCGCTGTGGTCCCGACCACCGCGTCCACTTCCGGAATCAGCTTCAGGATCTCATCCTGATAGCGCTGGGCAAGACATCCGGTGACGACAAGATATTTCAGTTTTGCGGTATTCTTGAGCTGCGCGACGGACAGAATCTCATCGATGCTCTCCTGTTTGGCCGAGTCGATGAAGGCGCAGGTATTCACCACTGCGGCCTCCGCCTGATTCTCATCCTCCGTGAACGAGCAAAGACCGCCATCCTCCAGAATGCCGGCCATTTTGCGTGTATCAACGGTATTTTTATCGCAGCCAAGAGAAACAAAGAGTGTCTTCACATTATGCTCTCTTATCTCTGCAGGTTGTTCCCTACGCTTCAATCCTCTGCAACAACATCGTCTGCTGCATCCTGCTCATCCAGAACTTCCCCGTCTCCGGCATTCTCTGCAGCCTCGGTGGCTGCCAGCAGCTCCTCCGTCAGGCCATACTCCAACGCTCTTGCGGCGTTCCGGTCCTTTTCCTCGTACCGCCGGATCTCCTCGTCATCCTGCGGCAGAATTTTAAGCTCGCCCTCTTCCATCTCTTCCACAGCGATGGAGAGCGGCTTCTTCCCTTCCGCATCGGCAACCATGGGCTCATCTCCGTCAATGATCTGGCGGGCTCTCTTGGCCGTTGCCATGACGATGGAGTAACGGCTGTTGATCACAGGAGTCTCACTTCCCTCCGTGCCTTCATTTACAACATTCATAAGATCTACATAAGAAGGATGAATCATTGGTATCCGTTTCCTTTCTGATTCGATTCTGCTCTGAGCAAGCGTACCAACAAAGCAGTATAACATTGATTTCTGTTGTTGAGCACCCCCCTCTTGCATCTCCTGCAAAACTGGGCGGTGTGCCGCTACTGTTCCTCTGTCAGCTGGCGCGTCAGTTCCTGCATGAAGCTTTTCTGCCGGAATGTCGCGTTCTTGGCCTCCTGAATGGTGCGGTGCACCAGCTCCACGGCATCCTCAAGCCTGTCATTCACAATGAGGTACTCGTATTGCGGCATGGCCTTGGCTTCCTCCCGCGCCCGCTCCATGCGTTCACGGATGACCTCTTCCGTCTCCGTTCCGCGTCCGACAAGACGTCGGTGCAGCTCCTCCGCCGACGGCGGAGTGACGAAAAGAAGAATTGCTTCCGGCATTTTCTCCTTGACCTGCATGGCGCCCTGCACCTCTATTTCCAGCAGAACATCCCGTCCTTCCGCAATGGCCTTCTCCACATATTCCCGCGGTGTTCCGTAGCAATGATCCACGTAGCCGGCATGCTCCAGAAGACCGCCCCCGGCTGCCAGCGCGTCAAAGGCATCCTGGGTCAGAAAATGGTAATCCACCCCATCCTCTTCCCCCGGCCGCGGCTTCCTCGTTGTTACGGAAACGGACAAGGCGTACTCCGGATGGCTCTTTAACAGCTCCCGCATGATCGTTCCCTTTCCCGCTCCGGAAAAACCGGAAATAACGGTAAGACTTCCCCTTCGCACCATCTCGATGTCTCCCTTTTATCTGTTATTCCACGTTCTGGATCTGTTCGCGGATTTTCTCGATCTCTGTCTTGATCTGAATGGCAATGTCCGCAGACTGCGCATTGCTGGTTTTGGAGAGAATGGTATTGGCTTCACGGTTCATCTCCTGCACCAGGAAATCCAGCTTGCGTCCCACGCTTTCGTTCTCCCTGCACAGCTCGGCCCGCACCGCGCGGATATGGCTTTCCAGCCGTACGATTTCCTCATCCACGCAGACGTGATCCGCATAAAAGGCCGCCTCCTGAAGAATCCTGTTCTCATCCACCGGGATATCCTTCAGAACCTCCTGCATACGGGTGTACAGTCCCTTGCGGTACTGCTCCAGAATCAGCGGGGCATTGGCCCGTATCTCATTCACGCCTTCCTGTATGCCGTCCAGCTTGTTCAGGAGGTCCTCCGTGATGAAATTGCCTTCCTGCGTTCTCGCGGCCACAAACTGCTGCATTGCCAGCTCCACGCAGCTCAGGAGCGGTTCCAGGAGCTCTTCGCTTTCCGCATTCTCCTCCGTCAGTGTCAGCACCTCCGGATACTGGGCAAGCTCTTCCGCCGTCAGCTCTACGGGAAGATCAAATTCTTCTGCCATCTGCACGATGCTGTTCAGATACTCTCCCGCCAGCACCCCATCATAGCGAACCTTTGCGCCGTTCCCTCTGAGGTTCTCCAAGGTGATGCATAAATCCACCTTCCCGCGGAGAACGTTCTTTTTCACTTCCTTTCGAATCGCTGCTTCAAAAGGATTCAGACATTTCGGCAGCCGGATGTTCAGATCCAGATAGCGATTGTTCACGGATTTCAATTCCGCAGTGAACCTGCGCTGCGCCGTAGATACCTCGGCCCGTCCGTATCCGGTCATGCTCCTTGCCATGGAAACCTCCTTGTATTGTCGTCTCCGTCACGATGAAACCCACGGTCATCCGCTGATTTTACGGTCTGCAGCCTCTGCGCGGGCAGGGGCAGACACCCCTTCAGCCTATCTCCTGCAGTCCTGCGATATCCGCATCTGCCACAATGGAATAATTCGTATGATAAATGACGTAACCCGGGCGTGCTCCGGCCGGCTTTTTCAGATTCCTGCGCTCCAGATAGTCAACCTCTACTCTGCCGGCTTCTCTCCCCCTGGAGTAATAAGCAGCCAGCCGCGCCGCCTCCTCGAAGGCCCGATCCGGAATCTTTTCAAAGGGCGTCCCGTCGGTCTTGAGAATCACATGCGATCCCGGCATATCGTTGGCATGGAACCATACATCACCGGCCTTTGCCATATGGAACGACAGCTCGTCGTTCTGCAGATTGTTCTTGCCGACGTAGATGTCATATCCGTCGGTGGAGCGGTAATGAAACGGCAGCGACTGAGGAAATTTATTCTTTGCCTTCCCGCTCCTTCCCTTTTTCTCCTCCCGGCCGGCATGATGCCGCACGAAGCCGGAGGACTCCATCTCCATGCGGATCTGTACGAGATCTCCCTCCGTTCTGGAGAGATTCAGCGCCTCCTTGATGCTCTCCAGCTGATCGATCTCGGCCTTCACATCCTTCATCAGTCCTTCCAGCGCCTCTCTGGTCCGTTTCAGTTTCGTATATCGTTCATAATATCTCTTGGCATTCTCCAACGGCGTCCTGGTGCTGTCCAACGGAACCACGAGGGTATCTCCGGTATAATAATTGGTCAGCTCCGCGCTGGATGCTCCCTCCGGAATGCTGTACCCATAGGTTGTCAGAAGATCCCCGTAGACCTTGTATTTATCCCGCTTCTGCGTATCCTTGAGCTGCCGCAGCTGAATGTCGTATTTGTGCAGATCCCGCTCCAGGATTGTCTGCACGATCCTGCGCAGATCCGCCGATTTCTGCCGGATGCGGGTCAGTGCATTTTTCTCCCGGTAAAAGCTTTCGATCAGCTCTGAAATGGAATCAAAATGCTTTTCAGGCAGATCACGGTACATGGTCAGCGGAACCGCCGAGAATTCCACCGGTTCGCCGCCGCTGAGCAGATCGGCGGCGCCCACATGGTAGTAGACAGTCGGCCGGAAATCCCCCAGCTCCGCCTGCCGCAGCACGGCACGGAAGGCATCCCAGAACCGTCCTCTCTCCTCTTCGGTCAGCTCCGACACGCAGCGATCCTGAGACAGCCTCGCACGAAACACGATTTCCTCGGACATCACCGCAGAGAAGCCATTGTAATGCATTGCCGGAAAGCGGGAGGCCGGTATGCTCTCCGTGCGCAGCCGCTCATTGAAATGCTCCTCGGTTTCCTCAAAGGGATTGATTTTCCCCTGGGTTTCCGGAACGAAATAAGGACGTCCCGGCAGGACCTCCCGGACAGAACTGACCATCTGCGAGATTCGCTTGATGGAATCCAGAACCGTCTCCTCCGCCGATCTCGCATCCAGCAGAATGATATTGCTGTGCTTGCCCATGAGTTCAATGACCAGCACATGGCGGCACAGATCTCCCATCTCATTCAGATGTTCGATTTCGAAGCGCAGAATTCTCTCCAGCCCCGGCTGCGTGACCGCTGTAATCCTGCCGTTCAGCAGATACTTGCGAAGGAGCATGCAGAAGGCCGGAGCCGTATCCGGTGCCGGTTTGTTCTCCTGTGTAAGGTACACCAGCGGAAGCGTCGCATCGGCACACAGAAGCAGTCTTATCTGTCCGCCGCCCTTTGATACCTCCGGGCGCAGCGTCAGCAGGAGCTCATCCGGTTCGGGCTGTGCAATGCGGTAGACTCTGGCCCCCTCCAGCTTCCCGGACAGCTCCTTCTGCAGTGCTCTCGTTGTGAATCCATCAAATGCCATCGTCCAATCTACTCCCTCCGGAGACAGTGCGCCTTCTCCAGAATCCGGATCATCTGCTGCCCCCGCGGCAGTCCCTGCAGCATCTGCCTTGTCACGGTTCCCGTGACAACCAGCAGGAAGGCGTACACCGCCACCGCCGCCAGAAGGGCCAGGAGCAGCGCCGCCATATTCCTCAGATAATATCCCTTTGGCAGCGCCTCCATGACGAACAGCAGCCTGTCGGCCAGATCATAGACAAGCCTTGCCACCCCTCCCATGACGGCGGCGCAGGCCAGCGGCCGCAGGTAATCGCTGTATATGTTCTGCCGCAGCTTCAGATACCTCCGCAGATAGAATTGATTGACAGCGAAAATCATCACGGAATACAGAATGCTGGCGATGGCCAGTGCATCCACGTCCAGTCCGACATTCACCAGCAGCACCACCAGCACCACCGTCTGCACGATCAGAGCCGCTCCGGCAGAAATGAGGGGCTGATTCATCTTTCCAATGGATTGCAGCGCCGCGTTGGTGATCGTGGAAATGGAATAGAACACCACCGTCACGCCGAGCAGAGACAGCATGCGGGACGCCAGATCCAGCGAGGACATCTGCGGGAACATCAGCATTGTGATGGGTTTGGACAGCACCGTCAGCCCGACGGCCGATGGAATGGCAATCAATGCCGTAGCCCGGATGGCATTCCTGACGCGTTCCCTCGTCTGCTCCAGATCCTTCTGCACGAAGGCCGCCGAAATGCCCGGAATGATGGCGGAGCTCACCGCTGTTGCAATGGAAATGGGAATGTTGGAGATCACCACCGCCTTGTTGGAGAAAATCCCGTACAGCGTAGTGGCCGTCGTAGCACTGACCGACCGCAGATAAATCATGATCCGCATGTAGATCGTCTGATTCAGGGCTGTCGTCAGGTTCATGACGACGCCGCTGAGCATAAACGGCGTGATGACCAGCAGCGTTTCCCTGAAGAACTGCCGGTACCTTCCGGTGCTGCCTGTCGAATCCGCACGGATCACCGCCTGCGCGGATTTCTGATCCCGTTTGAAGCAATACAGCATGAAAACAAGAGCAGCAAGGACCCCTGCGCCGGTTCCGAGTGCAGACCCCATCGCGCCGAGCTGAGCCTGCCTTGTGGGGTCATCTCCCGCGAGCGTCCGCATGAGAACCCACGCCGCCGCAATGCTGACCGCTGCGTTGGCCAGCTGCTCCAGAATCTGCGAAATGCTGGTGGGCAGCATGCTGCCCCTTGCCTGAAAATATCCCCGAAAGGAACCAAGAATACCGAAAAAGAATACCGTCGGTGCAAATACGCGAAGAACACCGACCGCCACATCCGGAACCAGAATGCCTGCACCGAAATACAGCAGGCCGCTCCCCGCGAGGCCGACCAAAATGCCGTATAAAAGTGCGCACCGGAATACTCTCGAGGCATTCCGGTATTCCCCCAGCGCAATCTTCTGTGCCATCAGCTTGGAGATGGCCGAAGGCATGCTGTAGGAGGACACCATCAGAATGATCGTGTAAATGTTGTAAGCGGTCCCGTAGTAACCGTTTCCTTCATCACCGATGATGGCCGTCAGCGGTGCCCGGTACAGAAGTCCGATCACACGGACCAGCATGCTGGCGGCCGCAAGTATTCCGGCCTGAATTACGACATCATTGCTCTTGTTTCTTCCTGTCATGTTGCCCTTATCCGATCAGCCAGTCGTACATCTCCTGATACTGACCTGCCGAAACCTTCCAGGAGAAATCCGCAGCCATGGCGCGGTCTACGATCTGGTTCCAGTTTCGCTTTTTGTCATAATAGATCTTTTCTGCATAACGAACCGCATGCATCATTTCATGTGCATTGTAATTCGTAAAGGTAAAGCCGGTCCCCGTCTGGGCGAATTCATTGTACGGCTCCACCGTATCCTTCAAGCCGCCGGTCTCACGTACGATCGGAAGTGTTCCGTAGCGCAGGGCCATCAGCTGGTTGAGACCGCAGGGCTCGAACAGCGAAGGCATCAGGAAGGCATCGCCGGCCGCATAAATCTTGTGCGAAAGATCCTCGGAATAGAAAATGTTCGCAGAGAGCTTTCCCGGATACTTCTCGGCAAAATAACGGAACATATTCTCGTACCGCTCTTCCCCTGTTCCCAAAACAACAATCTGCAGCGCATCCTGTGACAGCATTTCCTCCATCACATAGGCAATCAGATCAAATCCCTTCTGATCCGTCAGTCTGGATACCACGCCCACCATGAAGCACTTGTCATCTTCCGGCAGACCGAGCTCCCTCTGCAGGGACGTCTTGTTCTGCTTTTTCACCTTGCGCCAGTTGGAGGCATCGTACGGATGCGGAATTCTTCCGTCGGTCTGCGGATTGAAAACATCATAGTCAATGCCGTTGAGAATTCCCCGCAGATCATGGGCTCTGGCGTTCAGAATGCCGTCCAGCCCCTCGCCGTAATAC
>CAVKMX010000107.1:0-7891 GCA_963657295.1 Clostridium sp. CAG:302 | reverse complement strand
CGGTGCTAAGCTCACATAAGACGCTCGCAAGCACCGAGGCCTCGCAAGGCCCCCCGGACTGGACATTCTCCGCCACCCTGTCACCGGCGGGCGTCTGTACAGTAACAGCCATGTTGAAATGCGGCAGGTGCTGAACAGATCCCAGATTGCTTTTTGCTGCGTACAACGGTATCGTTCACTTGAAAGTTGGTTATCATATGCACCAAGTTTCAAGTGAAGAAGGGTTAAGGTACGACCGCGATCATTGCCGCGGCCTGCTCCCCCTTCTCAGGAGTACCCGCTTCCACCGCAGATACCGCTCCTTTCCAAGGAGCCTGGCCGCATATTTGATGCAGCGGAAATACAGTTTCCGGTACCAGGGCGACCAGCTGGCATAATAGTGATGCACCGAAACCGTGTCCTTTGTCACCTCAAAGGCCTGCACCTCGTGATTGAAGCAGCAGAACACCTCCTTCGGATAGACGGCGACTCCCTGTACGATCTGATACGAATTGTCCTCCCGAAGGCCCCCTGCCCTCAGGACCCCCGTCACGATGTCCACGATGTTCTCGATCCGGCCGTCGACCTGCGTTCCGAACTGCCGTCCCTCGTAGGCCCGCATGATCTCCGCGAGCATCGGCTGTCCCGGCTCCGACGCATAGATCAGCCCCGGATTCACCGTGGAGCTGCTCTCGAATCCCGTGAAGGCCGCATGCTGCAGGAACGCCTCCGGAATCGGGCGCAGGAGCTCCACATCCGTATCCAGGAAAACGCCGCCCTCGCGGTTCAGGATATCGAACCGCGCGTAATCCACCACGAAGGCCCACTTTCTCTGCCGGTACGCCTCACGGATATAGGCGTTCTTGTTCATCATAGCTGCTCTCATTCCACTCAATGATCTCCCAGTCCGGGAGATACCGCCGCCAGGATGCGATGCACTTCTCGATGAGTCCCGGCTTCCTGTTGTGTCCGAACCAGCAATAATGAATCTTATGCGGAATCATCTCCCCCGCCTCTCCTCACTCACGAAATCCTGCCGCTTACGATCGTGTCCGCAGGAAACTCCCGTTCCACAATCCCCGGTCCCGACGGTGCGAAAATCAAAGCCTGTGTCTACTCACTGACCTTCACCACGGTCACGCCCCACACGCTCGCGGTCGAACCGGCCGCAGGATACACCGGCATGGCCGCCACCTCCGGAGAATGATAAATGGTCTCCAGCGTGTCTCCCTGCGCATAGTTCACGTTTACCCGCAGCTGCGTTCCGAAGAAATTGGACCAGCACAGCCGGTTGGCCTCCGTTCCGGCCGCCCAGTTCCCGTACTGCGCGTAGTAATTGGCTCTGTCATACAGCTCCGTATGCCGGAACAGCGGCGACTGCGCCGGCTGTCCATAGACCATGACCACCTGCTCCGTATAATCGGTTCCCGCCAGGGCGAGCTGATCCAGTACCCGTCCGGCCAGCGTCGCGGTAACCTGCCGTCCCGCGTACATGGCATATTCATCCGTCACCGCCTGTGCGGCCGCGCCGTACAGAAGCGCTGCCATCCCGGCCGCACAGATCCCGCCAAGGAGCCTTCCGCGGCGGCCTGCTCCGATTGGATTGCCCGCTCTGTCAGGAAAGCTGCCGCTTCCGAACACCCCGGATGTTTCTCCCATCTGCATCTCCCCGTGCAGGACCTCCTCCCACAGGCACAGAAGGAGCGGAAGGGAAAACGCCATGCCTCCCGTCATCTGCATCTGCGTCTCCGAGGAGGCAGCCAGCAGGAAGAAGCTGTTGGCATAAACCGGGATCAGCACCAGCGCGAGCACCATCAGGCCGGCACGCAGCAGGGAGCCGTTTCTCCTGCTCCCCTGCCGGTCCTCCCCTGCCTCTGCGCCTTTCCTGAGGCGGCCGTCCTTCGAACGGTTCTGTTCCCCTCCGCTTTGGACCGTCTGCCCGAGGAGCAGCACGGCGCCGGCCGCCGGCACCGCATACAGCACCGGGAACCAGCCCTGTCCCTGCAGGGCATGAAAGCGGCTCCCGCTCTGCCCGTAATAATACCGGAAGGAAACGTAGGTATGCCGGAGGCTCGCCGGCAGATTCCCCAGAACGCCGGAGAAGGTAATGGCATCGGCACCGTTGTAGTCCGACAGCGTCTCCCCGTAATACGCAAGGCAGGCATGCAGACAGAGCTCATACAGAACCGCTCCCAGCACCAGAGACACCAGCACCTGCAGTGCAAAGGAGAAGGCCCGCCGCACCTCTCTCTCCCGCTTCAGCAGCAGGAGGAAGACGAACAGCGCCAGCACGCAGGTGACGCCCAGGAAAGCCTGGTAGCACCCCATCATGAGCGCGATGAACACCGCCGATGCCGGAATACGCGGATTCCGCAGCAGGTGCTGCACCGGGCCGGACGCCGCGTCCTCGTCCCCTGTCAGCACCCGCACGGCCAGCACCGCCAGGAGGAATCCGACGGCAAACGTAATGGACATATAGCTGTAGGAGAGCTGGCACAGCACCGCCGGCGATGAGAGAAAGAGAAGGCCGGCGCCGCAGGTAATCCAGGTCCTCCGCAGCCGCAGCGCGGACAGCGCGAGCAGGAACCCCGCCGTGAACAGTGCCAGCGAGACCAGCGCCGGGAACGGATCCAGGGAGATGTTCAGCCGCAGCCGATCCAGATACGGCCAGAACCACCGTCCGATCCGCAGCTCCGCTGCCCCCGTCACGTGATCGTCCTGATCCCACATGCCGTCCATGCTGTTGGTCAGCCGCAGAACGATCAGCGGCAGATACAGGAAAAGGCTGTACAGATACAGCCGCCGGAAGGGCTTCCCCTCCTCCCGGCATATGGAAATCACACTCTCACGAACCCTCATTTCTCTCCCTCAGGAAAGCTCTCTTTCCAGATAATCCGCGATAGCCCGGTAAGAGAACGTCTCCTCGTAATGCCGCCGTCCGGCCCTTGCCAGCTCCGCCATGTGCTCCTGCTGCGCAGGATCGCTGACCCGCTTCATCACCGCCTCCAGCGCCTTCTGCGATTTCTCCCGCAGGATCAGCCCGGTCCTCTCATCCTGCACGTATTCATCCACCACGTCGGTATACGAGGCAATGATGAGCTTTTCGTGCTCCAGCGCCGTCAGCAGCACCACCTGGCCGCTGGCGCCGGTGTTGTATTTCATGAGGAGAATCACCGCATGCGAGAAGCGAAGGAGCCGGTTGAACTCCTCCGCCGGAATGTCCCAGTGCACCGTAATGTTGTCGGAAAGGGTGTGCTCCCCGCAGTAGCGCACGAAGTCCGTGTTGGCCCTCGATGCCGCAATGACCAGCCTCCAGGGACGATCCTGGAACAGCTGCGCCAGCGTGACGAAATCCCGATTCGCATATCCGCCGGAGAAATAATACCCCTCATCTCCCCCGGGTGCGAGCTGCTTCGCCGGGTTCCATTCCCCGTACGGGACGTAGAGGAAATGCTCTCTGCTCAGTGAAAAGCCCTTCTCATACAGCCCGATCTCCGGACGGGAGAACACCACCACCCTGAACTTCACCGCCTCGCCCCCGGCGGACAGCTCCTCCCTCGGCAGTGCAAAATGGATCAGCCGCCGGCAGACCCCGATCATCTTCGGCCGATGCACATAGACGCCGAACCACAGGAGACGGTCAAAGGAAACCAGGCGGAGCTTCTTCATCAGGAGGAGCACCAGGGCGCAGTAATTGGAGCAGATCACCGTCCCCGCGCCGTCAATCTCCCGCCGGTGCCGGAACAGGTTCCGGGAATTGCCGAGCTCCTTCCCCAGCAACTCCCCCTTCGTCGGGAAATTGCCGTATTCCTTCCCGTGCAGCTCCAGAAGCTCATACCCCAGGCGCTCCTGCAGAACTCCCGCAGGACCCTTCCACTCTCCGTCATAGGTTGTGATGAATAAATTTCTCATTGCCGCCTTCTCCTGTCTGCACGATGCTCATCCGGATCCCAGCAGCAGTTCCGTAAACCGTCCGGCGCCCTCGCCGCTCAGATGATATTCGTCCGTAAAATTCTCCGCCGCGCACCGGTCGAACTGCGAGACGCTCTCCGCAGCCGCATCCGAGGCATCGGTGTTGTAATCATAATACGCTGCGCCCGCGGCCGAGAGAAGTTCCTCGACTGCCCGGACATATTGATCATAATCGGAAATCTTCTCCGTCACGAAGGCCGGCATCGGCGTCGCGAAGAAAACCGGACGGATCCCGTTCTCCTCACAGGCCGCCAGAATGTCCCGAATGGCCCGCGCCGAGCGCTCCGGCAATACGACCTCTCCCGTCTCGTCTGCCAGGGGCTGCACCTCATCCCCCTCCCGGATCCTCGAAGCCAGTGCCTCGAACTCCGCCTCGCTCATCCCCGCATTGTCCGCAAAGCCCCGCACGGCGCGCCGACTCCGATAATCCTCGGAGAACAGCGTCTGAAGGTTCGATCGGATCTCCGACAGGGAGAAGGCATAGCTCTCCCCCTTCCGAAGCGGCAGAAAGCTGTTGACATAATATTCCTGCGGCGTTGCCCGCAGCAGATACCGCACCCTGTTCCAGGACGGCTTCATGGCATCCGACACGATGTAGATGCTCTCCAGATTCACATCCTCCGCCATCACCAGTGAATAATCCAGGGAGACGTATACCTTCGAAATCTCCGGATGCTCCCGCAGCGCCTCCCGCACCAGCGCCGCCGTCGCCGCAGGCGGCTGCTGCGAGGACGTGAGGTTCACCGCCGTTCCGCCCAGCAACCCGGATGCAACGTCCGGGTCAATTCCCTGCAGCACCTGCGACCCGCCGACGAAGCAGCTGTCTATCCTGCTCTCCTGATAAACCTGATTCAGGATCCGCCGCCCCCAGGAGGACGGCTCCCTGCACAGCAGCAGGGCCAGCACTCCCTCTCCCAGATAAAATAAAGCGCCAAAGAGCAGGAGCTGCAGCACCCGCCGCGCTATTGTTTTCTTGCTACGCATAGCTCTCCCATGTACCCCGATGCCTCTTCAACGTGAAGCTATGGATATTGCATCGATCCAACGGTTAACCTCCGTCATTCTCTCGGTACACAAACCACCGATTGCTTGCCGTAATATCTTGCGTATACACTGCTCGACCAGGCCGCCGGATCGTCCAGCGGGACCATCAGCATAAAGGGCCCCTGTTCATCGTTCATGGCAGGCAGCTCTGCCTCGGCAATGTCCGGATCCTCCAGGATATCCAGCCACTCCTCCATCTGCGCATGGTAATCCGCAAGGGCACCGCTGCGCACGAACCGCACGCAGGCATAATCCACCGTGGAACCGACAAGATGCCGGAGCATCAGGAGCAGGAACACACTGATCACGACGATGCCTGCCTGATACAGGCTCTGCCGCGGCATCTGTTTGCCTCCTGTCTCCCCCCCTGTTTTGTTCCCTGTTGTTCCCCCTCGGCTCTCCCGGCACGCGTCATCCGCACGTTTCCCTGCCGCCAATGTGTGCACTGCTTCCTCGCTCAGAGTTCCGGACGCCACTGCGTGTGACGCCTCCTCACTCGGATTCCCGGATGCCGCTGCGTGTGACGCCTCCTCACTCGGATTCCCGGATGCCGCTGCGTGTGACGCCTCCTCACTCGGATTCCCGTACGGAACAGCTTCTCTCCTCGGATTCCTCTGCGGCCCGAGAATGGTCTCCAGCAGCCAGACCAGCGCCGTCACCGTGATGAACCAATAGGAATCCGGCACTCCGCCGGAGGCATCGGTCCCTGCATAGAGAACGGGTGCCCGCACGATGCAGATGACAAAGCCCGCCGCCAGAATGGCTCCCAGGTTACACTTCCGGCCTGCCGCGCCCTGCTCCCATGTCCTAGGTTCAAGGCTCTTCCCGGTGTTCTTATCGGCATCCTCTCCGACGCCTTTCCCGGTGCCTTTCTCATCTCTTCCGTTTCTGGCGGAATCCAACAGCAGGAGCAGCACGAGGATCACAAGGAGCGGCAGCAGCGGCCGTACGCGTACGAAATACACGGCCGTCTCCGTGATGCCCTCCCTCATACAGGCGGCCAGTGTCCACAGCACCTTTCCGACGCTGAAGCCGAAGCTCTCGCCGCCGCGGTTCCGGTTCCCCGGTGCGACAGCACTCACTGCAAAGCCGGCCATTTCCAAGGCAAACGGCAGGATGAGCCAGCAGAAGCGCCGGCTCATCCTGCCCGCTCTGTTCCTTCTATTCCATCTATTCCTTCTGTCCGATACGTTCTCCTCGGGCCTCTGCTCCTGCGAAATCGGCCCGTGCATCCTGCATCTGTCGGCTGCCTTTTCTCCTTCCGGTGCACACTGCCGCCGTGCTGCCGTCACCGGCCGAAAGACCTGCACCAGCATCAGCAGGAAGAGCCATACCGCTCCCAGCACCACCTCCGGATATCCTGCACCGCCCAGATAGGCCATGCCGATGCAGCAGCCGGCAAGAAAAGTCACTCTCCCTGTATCCAGAAAGCGCAGGCTCCAGCCCATGCACAACAGCGTCACCCCATAGGGAATGCAGTAATGCGCCACGGAGGTCCACCAGAACAGGCCGCACTGCATATTTGGCATATACTGAACCAGCAGGAGTCCCGTCAGAGAGAAAACTGCGGCCCCGCCGCTCCTCGTGATCCCCCTTCGGCTGCCCACCACATGGAGAAAATATCCGGTGCCTCCCAGAATGCACACCAGAGCGACCGGAACCGTGATGGGATAATATTGGTTTCCCCAGATTCCCGGCTGCAGACTGAACAGGGCCACAGAGGACCAGGTCCCCTGCCACGAATGCCAGGTGTTCTTCACCGTCATCCGGACAGCTGCCAGCACGCTGCGCCATCCTTCTCCTCCGGCCAGGGCGTGATGCACCCCGGCACTGTAGTTCAGATCATCTCCCGTAGAACGCGCGTAAGGTGCCACCATCGCAATGGGGAGGAGAGAGAGCAGGAACAGCATTGCAGCAGCTGCAGCACACACTCTTTCGAAAGTAATGGATTTTGTCCTACTCTGCTTCATGCAATCGCTTCCTGTTTCCGATCCATTGTCTTACCAATACAAACATCGCAGAGACCGCCAATCCGATCACAATTCCGCATAAGGCATATCGATAGCTGTACCAGAGATTCTGATCCGATGCCAGTTCGAATTGTCCTGTCAGCATCGGTACGACGACCCCTGCATCCTCCGGACCCGGAACGGAACGTTCTGCGTTTGCACGCACCAGAGATTCCACCGAGGCGCCCTTTAAGGAAAACACCGTGCCAAATGCAGCTGTCAGCCACAGAATTTCCCTCCAGCTCCTGCGCAGCTCACGCCAATATCCTGTTCTCTCTGTTCCGTGCCGTACGTTGTGATTGCTCATTCTGCACACACCCATCTACCTCAGGAGGCCAATGCACCGGCCCGTACTCCCTTTCCTGTCCTCTTGTCCTCAATGATCATTCAATGGTCGTCGTTCCCGATCAAAGCCACCTGAAAACCATTGTTGACAGCCAACAATTCTGCTCCCTCCGGAAGGGCCAGCTGCTCCGGCAAATAGAGAATGATCATATTCTCTGTTTCTCTTCCCCTCAGAATTTCCGACCACTCGTCCTCTGAAGACACCTGCTCATACTCTTCCGCGGAAATTCTCTTGAATTCATCATACTCACCGAATTCGAACCACAGGCTCTCGAGAAGGTTATCCTCTTTGCCGGCTACATAAAGACAGTCTGCGTTCTGATACTCTTCGGCCACCTGATGCATCTCTGTGTATGCGCGATAGCCATCCAGTGCATTTGCAAAGCAATCCCGCAAATTTATAACGCTTCCGGACAGCAGAACGGTCAATGCCGCTGCCGCCGCTGTGAAGCATACCTCACCATATTTCAAAGTTCTCCCTGACGGAATGATTGACTCTCCAAGACCCACCAGCTGCATCACAAGGCCGGACAGCAGGATAC
>CAVKMX010000106.1:0-7999 GCA_963657295.1 Clostridium sp. CAG:302 | reverse complement strand
CCCAATCTCTGCTTCCTGCGGGAGATGCTTGAATCGGCAGAGCGGCAGACCTACGGCAACTGGGAGCTGATTCTTGCAGACGGGAGCAGCTGCGGGGCAGCGGCCAATCTGGCGGCCTCCTGGAAGGATGACAGAATTCTCTACCGGGATCTGGGAGCCAACGGCGGAATCTCGAGGAACACCAATGCGGCGGCGAGCTACGCCAAAGGGGATTATGTGGCGCTCCTCGATTATGACGATCTCCTGACACCGGATGCTGTGTTCGAGCTCACGCACAAGATCGAACGCACCGGGGCAGAGATCCTGTATTCCGATGAGGATAAGTGCGATGCGTCCGCGGAGCATTTTTTCGAGCCGAACCGGAAGCCGGATTTCAACCCGGACTATCTGCTGACCAACAACTACATCTGCCATCTTCTGGTCATGAAGCGGGAGCTGTTCCTGGCACTGCAGCTGCGCCCGGAGTACGACGGTGCGCAGGACTACGATCTGATTCTGCGGGCCCCGTGGTCGGGCGTCGTGCACATCGGCAAGGTGCTGTATCATTGGCGGACCCATGCCTCTTCCACAGCGGGGAACCCCGGCAGCAAGAATTATGCCTATGAGGCGGGAAAGGCCGCACTGCAGGATTATTTCCGGTCCTGCCGCATCGATGCGGTGGTCACGGAATCCCGGCACAGCGGTTTTTTCCGCGTGGAGTACCGGCCGGATATTTTCGCACAGCGCCCGGAGGTGGGAGTTGTGGGAGGCAAGCTTCTCTCGGAGAGCCGCCGCATCGTGGGCGGTATGATGGACGAAAACGGAAGGGTGGAGTTCGAAGGACTCCATGAGATGGAGAGCGGGCCGATGCATCGGGCAGACACCATGCAGGATGCGGCGGCGGTGGACGTTCGGTGCATGGAAATCCGTGATGAGCTCCGTCCGCTTTATCAGGCTGTTTTCAACGTGTCCTATGATAAAAAGGGGATGGAGCAGACCGACGGCGTAAAGGAGAAGAGCCTGGAATTCTGCCGGCAGGTACGGCAGCAGGGTTATCTGATTGTGTGGGATCCTTTTATGACAAAGGTTCTTGGAGAGACAAGTTGAGAAGAGCTGCCGATGACAGAATGACCGTTGTCATTCCGAATTACAATGGAGCGGAGCGGCTGAAAATCTGTCTGGATTCTGTCCTGGCAGGGACGCTGGTGCCGCACATCATCGTCGTGGACAACGGTTCAGGGGACGATTCCTGCACAATGCTGGAGAGGGATTATCCGCAGGTGCTGACGCTGAGACTTTCGGCCAACACCGGCTTTTGTCATGCCGTGAATGCAGGCCTGCATCTGGTCCGGACACCCTATGCGATGCTGCTGAACAACGATACGGCGGTGGAACCGGAGGCATTGGAACGGCTGCTGGCCGGAATGGAGGAAATGCCGCGCTGCTTTGCACTGCAGGCGCTCATGGTATCGATGAACGACCCGGAGACAGTGGACGATGCGGGAGATTTCTACAGCGCGGCAGGCTGGGCCTTTGCGAGAGGGAAGGGCCGGAGAAGGCGGCCGGAGACCCGCCGGAGACCCCTGTTCGCGGCCTGCGCCGGGGCGGCGCTGTACCGCATGAGCGTCTTCGAGGAGATCGGGTGGTTTGATGAGCGGCATTATTGCTACCTGGAGGACATTGACATCGGGTGGCGCGCGCAGATTCACGGCTACCGCAGCTTCCTGGAGCCGTCTGCAGCCGTCTGTCATGCGGGGAGTGCGACGACGGGCTCACGCTACAATGCGTTCAAGGAGGTCATGACGGCGGGCAACAACGCGCTGCTGCTGTATAAGAATATGCCCTTTCTCCAATATTGGCTGAATGCGCCGCTCTGGGCCCTCGGCGCATGGGTGAAGGGACGATATTTTGCCGGAAAAGGGCTGGGAGACGCCTACCGGGAGGGCTGTGAAAGAGGACGGTACCTGAAGGCGATGGCACACGATGAGACGCTGCTGCGGCGCTGTGAGCTGCCCTTTCGAAAGGGCAGCCTTCCGGAGGAGGCCTTTCTGGAGGGAGCGGCGGAGGAGCTGGCAGAAACTCTGCCGCTGTATCTGGGCGAACGAATTCCGTTTCGGCTGCGGAACCTGGGACACTATTGTTCCATTCAGGGACAGCTGTGGGCCGGCCTGGTGCGGCGCTTCCTGCCGTATTGAGCTCCCGGCGCATTGAGAATACAGATGATCAAGGACAATCAGATCTTTTTCAACCGAATGCACATTGTGCTGGACGGAGTGGTGACCATCGTCAGCTTCCTTGCGGCCTGGGCGATCAAGTTCCTCACGCCGCGGGCGGATTACACGCCGGGGATCACAGCACTGTCGGCAGAGACCTATTTCAGGACTCTGTATTTTATTGTGCCCGGATATCTGATTCTGTATGGCATCTACAACCTGTATTCGTCCAAGCGCTCCTCCAAGGCGGGCGCGGAGCTGGCCGGCATCATCAAGGCCAACACGGTGGGCATCGGGCTGGTGATGATCAGCTTCTTCCTGCTCTCTACCAGCGTTACCGGGATGGTGGATTTCTCGAGAAGCCTGATCCTGCTCTTCTACCTGATCAATACGGCGCTGACCTTTTTCTACCGGCTGGCGGTGCGCCGCTTTCTCTACTATATCCGCAGGCGCGGCAACAATCTCAAACACGTCATTCTGGTCGGTTATTCCAGGGCGGCGGAGTCCTATCTGGACCGCATCAGTGCCAATCCGCAATGGGGCTATGTGGTGCACGGCATACTGGATGACCATGTGCCGAGAGGGACGGTCTACCGGGGAGTAAAGGTCCTGGGAACGCTCGGGAATCTGGAGATCATCCTGCCGGAGAACAAAATGGACGAGATCGCCATTACGCTCCCGCTGGAGGATTATCACAGCCTGGAGCACATTGTGGATCAGTGTGAGAGGTCCGGCGTCCATACCAAATTCATTCCGGATTACGGCTCCCTGTTTCCCTCCAGACCCTACACTGAGGACCTTATGGGACTGCCGGTGATCAACATCCGGTATGTGCCGCTGACCAACACCTGGAATGCCGTCTTAAAGCGCGGCATGGACATTGCAGGCGCCGTCTTCTGCATTCTCCTGTTCTCGCCGGTGATGCTCTTTGCGGTCGTCGGCACGAAGCTGACCAGCAAGGGACCCGTGATATACAGGCAGACTCGGATCGGCCTTCATTCCAAGCCGTTTACCATGTATAAGTTCCGCACGATGCGGGTGCAGTCCGCGGAGGAGGAGAAATCCGGATGGACCACACGCGGAGATGACAGAGTGACCCCGTTCGGCAGCTTCCTGCGGCGCACCAGCATCGACGAAATGCCGCAGTTCTTCAATGTGCTCACCGGGAAAATGAGTCTTGTGGGCCCCAGACCCGAGAGGCCCCAGTTCGTGGAGAAATTCCGGGAGGAGATCCCCAGGTATATGGTCAAGCACCAGGTGCGCCCCGGGATTACGGGCTGGGCACAGATCAACGGATACCGGGGGGACACCTCCATCCGCAGACGGATTGAGCACGACATTTACTATATTGAGAACTGGAGCTTCGGATTCGACCTGCGCATTCTGTTCCTGACGGTGTTCAAGGGATTTGTGAACAAGAACGCATATTGAGGTACAAGATGGTGTTGTTCTGGTGAGGGAAGTGTAGTATCCTGTCTAGTACAGTTGTCCTGAGAAAAAAGCGTTTTACAGAGCAGACGGTTAGGAACAGATCGGCGGTGCCCGGAACGGCGGGGGCGGCAGGTTGGCAGATGGGGGAGTGGAATGTCCAGAAGAGGATATGAGGATTACGATGACCGCTATGACGACGGGTACGGGGATCAGCGGTCCGGATCCTATGACGACGGCTACGGCGAAGAGTACGAGGACTCCTACGAGAGCCGTTACGATGACGGATATGCAGACGGGTACGACGACCGCTATGCGGAGGAGTACGATGACGGCTATGATGACCGGCGGTCCGGATCCTATGACGACGGCTACAGCGAAGAGTACGAGGACTCCTACGAGAGCCGTTACGATGACGGTTATGCAGAGGAGTACGATGACCGCTACGATGACGGTTACCGCGGGGATTACGCGGAGGATTACGAGAGCGGCTATGATCGCCGGGAACGGCGCAGTGCGGGCCGCAGCAGGACAGGCGGCGGAAAGGCCCGCAGCGGCGGGAAGAGAAAGGAGAACGGCGGAAAGCGCAGGAAGATACGCATTGCCGTGATCGTTGCGGAGGTGGCGGTTCTCCTGTGTGTCCTCATCGGCTGGTATGTCATCAACAGCCTGGGCAAGGTCGAGAAGGTGAATCTTCCCACAGAGGAAATTGTGAACAACATGTCGGAGGAGGTAATCGAGGATACCGAGACCGGCGCCATGAAGGGATACCGCAACATCGCTTTCTTCGGTGTGGACTCCACGCAGGGTCAGCTGGACCAGAATACGCGGAGTGATTCCATCATGATCTGCTCCATCAATGAGGACACCGGGGATGTGAAGCTGGTTTCCGTGTACCGCGATACCCTGCTGAACATCGGCGACGGGACTTATACGAAGTGCAATGCGGCCTACTCCCAGGGCGGAGCGGAGCAGGCCATCAACATGCTGAACCAGAATCTGGACATGAACATCACGGATTTCATCACGGTCGGCTTCGGCGGTCTGACGGACGTGGTTGATGCGCTGGGCGGCATTACCATCGATGTGACCGAGGATGAGATTTCGCACCTGAACAATTACCAGTCCACAATGGCCAAGGAGCTTGGCAAGAGCGGATATACCGAGGTGACGAAGGCCGGAACGCAGACGCTCAACGGTCTGCAGGCGACGGCATATTGCCGAATCCGGTATACGAGAGGATGGGATTATAAGCGTGCGGCGCGGCAGAGAGCAGTGCTGTATGCCGTGATGGATAAGGCAAAGAGTGCGAATGTGGCACAGCTGACGGAGATCGTCAACAAGGTTTCGGGAGAGATTTACACCTCCTACAGCGTCAGCGCTCTGATCAATGATGTGCAGGCCATTGCCAATTACAACGTGCAGGCTGAGGACAGCATTGATTCCATGCAGAACGGCTTCCCGCAGGAGGACAACCGTATTCAGGCGAACCTCGGCGGTGCGCTGGGAGACTGCGTCATTCCCAGAGATCTGACGGACAACGTCAAGTGGCTGCACCAGTTCCTGTTCGACGACAGCAGCTACGACACATCCTCCACCGTAGAGGAATACAGCCGGCACATTTCCGAAATGACCAAGGACGCGGTGGCGGAGGAGATGACCGACGCGGACCACACATAAACAGAGATACAGAGAATTCTGCACTGCAGTGCCTTCCACCCGCAGGCGGACGGCGGCGCGGAATCAGACAGAACTCAAGGGGGAGAGCCGATCGGTTCTCCCCCTTTGTGCGCAGCCTCCCGACATACCGATCGGTGTGTGAACCGGAACGGTTTATGCTATACTATGGCGGATGAGCAGAGAGAAGATTGTGGATGTCGTGATCCCGGCCTATCATCCGGGAAAGCGGCTGGCTGAGATATTGAGGATGCTGCAGAGGCAGACGGTGCCGGTCCGCTGCATACGGATCATCAACACCGGGGAGGAAGGCTTCCGGCATTTCCTTGCGCAGGAGGGGATGAGCCTGGATGAGCTGCGCGCGGAATATCCGGGGCTTCGGATTCGCCACATCGAGGCGGCGGCCTTTGATCACGCCGCGACCAGAGCAGAGGGCTTTCGTGAATGCAGCGGTGCGGACTTCGTACTGACCATGACACAGGATGCGCTGCCGGCGGATGAGCACCTCCTGGAAGAGCTGCTGCGCCCCCTGGAAAGAGACGGGAGAGCGGCGGTCAGCTATGCCAGGCAGATTCCGAATCCGGGGGCCAGGCCGGAGGAGGTTTTGTCTCGGTCCTTTAATTATCCGGCGGAGTCCTGCACGAAATCCTGGGAGGACCGGGAAAGACTGGGGATCAAGACCTTTTTCTGCTCGGACGTATGTGCTCTGTATCGGCTTGATTTGTGGCTGTTGCTGGGAGGATTTCCGAAGAGAGCCATTTTCAATGAGGATATGATTTATGCCTGCCATGCGCTGCAGGCGGGGAACCGGATCTGCTACGCGGCAGAGGCGAGGGTATTCCACTCGCATACATACACTGCACGGCAGCAGTTTCACCGTAATTTTGATCTCGGTGTTTCCCAGGCGCAGAATCCGGATGTTTTCGGGGGCCTGACCTCGGAGAAGGAGGGCTTCCGCTATGTAAGGGCTGTCGCAGCACAGCTGCGGCAGGAGGGAAAGACGGGAGAGATCCCCGGCTTTCTTCTGAGGTGTGCGGCGCGGCTGACAGGCTTCCGTCTGGGCAGAAGGTATGAAAGGCTGCCGGAGTGGCTGGTGAAGCGGTGCACGGACAATCAGGTTTATTGGTCGCAGGGAAAACAGAGCAGGGAATAAGAGCGGAGAGATATTATGTGCGGAATCGTAGGATACGTTGGAAGAAAGCAGGCAGCACCCATCCTCCTGGATGGCTTATCCAAGCTGGAATACCGTGGATATGATTCGGCCGGTATGGCCGTGCGCACCGCGGAGGGAAATTTTGAAATTGTCAAGGCAAAGGGCAGACTGAAGGCTCTTGCGGAGAAGACCAACAACGGCCTGTCCATGGAGGGCTGCTGCGGCATCGGACATACCCGGTGGGCAACGCACGGAGAGCCCAGCGAGAACAATGCGCATCCGCATGTGAGCAATGACGGCTCGGTGGTGGGTGTGCACAACGGCATCATTGAGAACTATCTGGATGTCAAGAACAAGCTTCTGTGCCGCGGGTATCATTTTTATTCCGATACAGACACCGAGATCGCGCTGAATCTGGTCGATTACTACATGAAGAAATACAACCTCGGACCGGTTCATGCCATTACGCACGCGATGATGCGCGTGCGCGGCACCTACGCGCTGGCCATCATGCTCCGGGATTATCCCGGGAAGATCTTCGTGGCGAGAAAGGATGCGCCGATGATTGTCGGTGTCGGCAAGGGGGAGACCTTCCTGGCATCGGATGTGCCGGCGATTCTGAAATATACAAGGGATGTGTACTACATCGACAATATGGAGGTCGGCGTGCTGGAGGAGGACAAGGCAACCTTCTACAACATCGACCAGGAGGAGATTAAGAAGGAGCCGGTGCATGTCGAGATGGATGCGGCGGCGGCTGAGAAGGGCGGCTACCCGCATTTCATGCTGAAGGAAATTCACGAGCAGCCCAAGGCGGTCCGCGATACCATCCGCTCGGTGGTCGGCGAGGATGGTCAGCTGGATCTGAGCAAGGTCGGCGTGACCAGAGAGGAGCTGGCCGGTCTGCAGCAGGTGTACATCATCGGCTGCGGCTCTGCCTATCATGTGGGCGTTGCCATCCAGTACGTCATCGAGGATCTGGCCCGCGTGCAGGTCCGCGTGGAGCTGGCATCGGAGTTCCGCTACCGGAATCCCCTGATCCTGCCGGGGAGCCTTGCCATCATCATCAGTCAGTCCGGTGAGACAGCGGATTCGCTGGCAGCACTCCGTCTTGCCAGGGAGAACGGCATGAAGACCATGGCCATTGTCAATGTCGTGGGCTCCTCCATTGCCCGGGAAGCGGACTATGTGTTCTACACCATGGCAGGACCGGAGATTGCCGTGGCAACGACCAAGGCCTACAGCACGCAGCTGGTGGCCGGATATGCCTTTGCCGTAGAGCTGGCGGCAGCCAGAGGTGCGATCGACGAGAGCCGGAAGGCACAGTGTACCGAGGAAATTCAGGCGCTTCCGGATAAAATTGAAAAGGCCCTGGACGATAAGGAGAGAATTCAGTGGTTCGCCGCCAAACGCAGCAATGCGAGGGACATCTTCTTCATCGGCCGCGGCATCGATTATGCCATCTCGCTGGAGGGTTCGCTGAAGCTCAAGGAAATCAGCTACATTCATTCGGAGGCCTATGCGGCCGGTGAGCTGAAGCACGGCACCA
>CAVKMX010000105.1:0-8025 GCA_963657295.1 Clostridium sp. CAG:302 | reverse complement strand
GATGTCCAGTGTCTGCGATGCCCCCGGCTCCAGCGTATCGGTCTTGCCGTACTGAAGGAGGTTCGCGCTGGCCTTTTCAATTCCTCCGTTGGTATACGGCGGATTGTAGAAAATCTCAGCGACGTACTTGCCGGCCGTATCTCCGGTATTGGTTACCGCAATGTGCAGCGTGATGCTGCTCCCGTCATCCTCGACGTCCGCAATCGATGCATCAAAGGTTGTATAACTGAGTCCGTAGCCGAACGGATACTGCACCACCTCATCGTAATCGATCAGGCCCTCGGCGGCAGCCGTCTCATAGAATTTGTAGCCGACGTAGATTCCCTCGTTGTAGTCGACATACATGGCGCGGTTGTCCTCGCTGCCCGTTGCCTCCGCGTAATTGTCATAGCTGAAGCCGCCGAAATTGTTGGCGGTCGGCGTTGCCAGCAGGTCATAAACATAGGTGTCCGCCAGATGTCCGGACGGGTTGACCTCTCCGCTTAAGATTTTGCCCAGGACATCGAAGCCGATCTGTCCGGGAGCGCCGCAGAGCACGGCTGCCTTGATGCTGTCGTATTCATCCAGCCATCCCAGCTCCATGGCATTCGAGGAGTTGACGATGACAATGACGTTCTCAAACTCGCTGCAGACCCGGTTTACCATGGCAATCTCACGATTGCTCAGCTCCAGATAGCTCTTGCCGGCGTCGATGTCATCCTCCTGCGTGGAGAAATCGTAGAACTGTGCAAGGCCGCCGTACTGTGCGTTGTATTCCTCTGTGCCTGTGATGCTCATGGGCACATCGAAGCCCTCGCCGCCGGTGCGGCTGACCACGATCACGGCCGTATCGGAATACGCCTCTGCCTGCTCGAAAACTCCGGCCTCGTCGTACTCCTCCATGGTCGGCTCCGGGATGGTGAAATCACCCCTCTTGCTGCCGATCTCACGAAGGCGGATGGTGCCTACCGGGCGCTCGCTGCGGAAATTCTCGTAGAACTGCACCAGCTCATCGTTGACCTCATATCCCGCATTCTGCAGTCCCTCGATCAGCGTAACCGCATCGCTGTCGCTGCTGTCGCCCGATCCGGTGCCGCCGTACAGCGGACGAACGCTCGACCAGCCGAAAAGGTTCAGCCTGGTTCCTGCGGCCAGCGGCAATGCCTGATCCTCATTCTTCAGCAGCACAATGCCCTCCGAGGCAATCTGCTCCGCAATGGCCTCTCCGGCTGCCAGGGTTTCCTCCGAAACCGTGACATTCTCCGCGAACACACTGTTCACCACGGAGTACTCCACGCCGAGGACCACCCAGTTCACGGACAGCGTCACGGTCAGCAGGATGGCAATCGGCACCTGCACGCGCACCAGTGAGCGCACCGGCTGCCGGAGCTTCCCGGCCAGAACAGACACAACAATGCCCGCAATGATCACCACGGCAATGGCTGCGATCGCCGGGCTGCAGGCCAGAATGCCGTTTTTCAGATCCTCTGTCGTGACGCCCAGCGTACCGCCGAACATCAGATCGTACACCTTCTTGCCGATTCCTGCGAGCACTGCCAGTACCGCAGCGGCAATGATCCATGGAATCAGGCGCTTCCTGTCCTTCATTTTCCTTCTCCCTCCATATTGTCTTGTTGCAGTTCAAACCAGCGAAAATTCAATTTTCCGCTGCCGACGAACCGGAAATAGAGCGGATGAACGCCCCTCGGTGCGCCAAGCGGAACAGATTCCGACGCCTCCGCATCTCCTGTGATCGGAATTTCCGCCCACAGCGATGCGAAATCCTGCGTCCCGGAGACCTGCATCTTCCCCCGCGCCGTTCCTGTCGTGCCGACACGGACAGACACCGGCTGCTCCAGTGCAAAATACTTGAATCCGGCCACCGCACCGTCCCGCATGTTGGCGATGTACTGATCTCCGTCCCTCTCCCGGTCCGGCCGGCTCTGCGTAAAATACGGATGCCGCCGCAGCCGCCAGCGCGAAAATGCACCGTCGCACCGTCCTGTGCCGTCTCTGCTCCGGAGATTGCAGGCGATCCGCGCCTCATACCGTCCCCTGCCCCGGAGCGGTCCCCGGTTCAGGCCGCAGCTCGTGACCTCGGACTGCAGAAAGCTCCCGTCCGGACCGCGGCGGAGCCGTTCCGCGCAGGCCTGCCTCGAATAGGAATGACGGTTGGTCTGGCGGTGATAGAAAATGTACCAGTCCTCTCCCAGATGCAGCAGGCCGCCGTGGGTGTTGCCGAGATAGTTGGCCGCAGACCTCTCGCATTCCTCTCCGTTCAGGAACAGGTCTCCCTGACTCACCAGCGTGCCGCCGTAGGCAAAGTCCCGGTCCGGGAAACGGCTCACGGCATAGCACAGCTCATGATTGTGCCGCGACGAGTAGACAAAATAGTAGGTGCTCCCATCCTTTCTGATGGAACTTGCCTCGAAGAATTCGTGGTTTTCAAAGGATCCCGGACCCTTCTTGGGGAACAGGAGCCTCGGCTCCTGCCGGATGGTCACCATATCCTGCTCCAGCTCCAGCACCACGCCGCCGTCGTTCCGAAGACGGCGTCCTCCCGTCAGGAGAGCAGGCACCGGCGTATAGAAGCCGGAATACAGCCAGATTCTCCCGTCATCATCCGCCAGGACGCCCGGATCAAAGGGAAAGGCATCTCCCCTTCGCCGTCCCCAGAGGGTTCCGTCCGCGTGATGAATGTGTCCCAGAAACGTATACTGCCCTGCCGGGGTATCGCAGACGGCCACTCCCATGAGTCCCAGAAAATCAAACGCATAGTAGAGATAATATCTTCCGTCCGCTCCCCGGCAGACATCCGGCGCGAACAGAAGGTGCAGCCCCAGCGAATTTCTCGGGTCCTGCCTCTTGCGGTAAATCACGCCCTCACAGCGCCAGTCCGACAGATCCTCCACGGGGGCGGACCAGCAGACATAGTCGTTCACGCAGAACATCGGCGCCCCGAAGCGGTCATGTGAGCCGTATACATAGACCCGCCCATCGAAAACATGCGGTTCTCCGTCCGGCACATATTCCCAGGAGGGCAGATACGGATTGAACACCTGTTCGTTCATCTTCTCCTTTCCATGCCGCAGCTGACCCGCAGCAGTTGTCACGACGATCACAGACATATCTTAGCGCAGTCCGTCATTTTGACGGTCGTCGGCGGCATAATCCGTCGTTGTCACGGCATAATCGGCAACGGTCTCCGCGGAGAAGCTCTCACGGAGACGGCGGGGCTGCCTGCACTCTTCCTGCGGCAGCGGGATCAGAACCCTTAAATGGAACCAATGATCTTCGTTGTTCACGGAAAGCGAGCCTCCGTATTTCTCCGCGGCATAGCGGATGCTCTTGATGCCGTAGCCGTGAGCCTTCTGATCCCGCTTGGTGGTGCGGTACTCTCCCTCTACAAGCGAGAGCGGCGATGCGCAGTAATTGTCCACCCGGATCATCAGCAGAGAATTCTGTGTATAGATGGCAACCCGGATGAGCCTTTGCTGCGGATCCTGCAGCTTCTGCACGCTTTCCAGCGCATTGTCCAGCGCGTTGCCCAGGATGCTGCAGATGTCCATGGTTTCCATGAAGTTCAGCTGCTCTCCGTCTGCAACGATGGTCATCGAGATGTCGTGCTGGCTGCAGTAGAGCTGCTTGCTGGAGAGGATCGTATCCAGAACTGCATTGCCGGTGCGGTACTCCGTTCCGAGGCTCTGCATTCCCGCCTCGAGCTGCTGCAGGTATTCCTCCCGGCGCACGGAATCGGATTCCATGCGGATGGTCTGAATCTGATGCTTGAGATCGTGGTATCTGCGGTTGATGGTCTCTATATTGTCCCGGCTGATCCGGTACTGCTCGTACTGCCGGCGGAAAAGCGTCTGCATCGCGTCCAGCTCCCGTCTGGTCTGGATGTCCTGCCAGCGGTCCTGCATGGAGAACAGCAGCACCACGCCGGCGAAATCCACCAGGGTACGGATACAGAAAATTTCGTGGCTCATCCGTCCGCTGAAGGGTGTGTTGTCCGTGACGTAGCTGAGGTTGCTGATGAGGAAGGCGCCGACGGAGATCATGGCCACGGACAGTGCCTCTCTCCGGTTCACATGGAGATCCGCCTTTCCGTCCAGGCGCCTTCGCTCCAGATCATACATAAGGAGAAAGCTCCCGCCGTAGAACAGAACGAGCAGCCCCGCCTGCATTCCCATGCTCTCCGTCAGGCTCTGTGCGGCAAAGGAATAGATCTGCCATTCCAGCGAGGCAATGAATTCGGCGAAAATAAAGGCCAGCGACAGCCAGAATACCGCATCGAGGGTGTGTACCCGGCAGCAGAGGCAGATGGTTCCGTACATGACCGCTGCAGCCAGCATCATCCCCGGAATCCACAGGCTGATCGGTCCCACGCCGAGGAAGAGCTGGATCGCGGCAAGGCAGGCGAGGGCCGCTGCCAGAATTCCTGCTGTCAGAAGCGCTGCCCGTCGCCTCGGCAGCAGCAGGATGAACAGAAGGCAGGAAAGCCACTCCGCCAGTGCCGTGTAAAGCTTCGGTATATCCTGTATGACTGCCATCATTCCCCTCCCACGTAGGCTGCCAGTGCCTCCAGAACCCCCCTGCGCCGGGCACGGCTGATCTGAAGATCCGTTCCGCCCACGGTGACAAGATCCTTATTCACCCTTTCTACCTGCGCCAGATTCACCAGATAGCAGCTGTTGCACTTGGCATAATACCTGGCCGGGAGCTTCTGCTCGAGCTCCTTCAGCGATTTTCTCTCCGTGTAATCCTCATCCTCGGTATGATAGGTGACGTTGTGTCCCCGGCTTTCGATGTAATAAATCCGCGCGATGTCCAGCCGGACCATAGACCCCTTCTGCATCAGATGCAGGAAAACCGTTCTCCTCTCGTGTACCTTTTTCAGCGCATTCTGCAGAACCTGGGAAAATGCAAAATACTGAATGGGCTTGAGGACATAGTCCAGGGCCTCCACCTTGTAGCCCTGGACCGCATACTGGGCCAGATTCGTGATGAAAATGATGACAACATTCCGATCCTGCCGGCGTATGCTCTGCGCGGCCTCCATGCCGTTCATATGCTGCATCTGAATATCCATGAAGATAATATCGTAATCTGCACGGTACCCTTCCGTGATGTCCAGTCCGTCCGAGAATTCCTCTGCGTGCAGCTCCTCGCCGCACTCCTGCTGATACCGATCCAGATAATCCCGCAGCTGACTGCGGTATCCGGCATCATCCTCCACCACTGCAATTCGTATCATCGACACGTTCCCCCTTTCCCCTGCTGTGTCCTTCTCTTCTTCAACTCTCTTCTTCAACTCTTCTCTTCTTCCGCTCTTTTCTTCTCCCCGCTGTCCGTCCATCCCGCCAAAAGAGCAGCCGACCGGACTGCTCCGATCGGCTGCTCTCTTCAATTCCTTTGCTCTCTGATTGTCTTCCGATGCCCGTTCTGCAGCTGCCGCGTCTGCGTCCGAAGCCCGGTCCTCTGCCTGATGCACTTATCTGCGGCCGGGTCTTCTCCGGACAACCGCTGCGGCCGCAATGCCGGCTCCCGATGCCAGCATCAGGACGAGCCAGAGCAGCATATGTCCCTCATCACCTGTCCCGGTGCCGCGGGCCGCCGTCTGTTCAGGCGTCACGGTCGTATCCGATGTCTCCACAGGTGCCACCGTCTCCGGTGTGTGGGCATTGGTGATCACCCAGGCATTGACCGCATTCTTGCTGATGGACTTGGTGTACCCTTCCGCCACATTCAGCTCATCCACGGTCCAGCTGGAGGCTGCATCGAGGTGATCCCAGCGATACCACCATTCGTTGGCATCGCTCAGCGTAACAGGGCTGCCGTAGGCCTCTCCGTTCCGATACAGCTGCACGGTAACGCTGGCCGGACGGATGCCGTCCTGGTTGTTGCTGTCCAGCCACACCTTGCCGACCGCAACGTTCGTTGTATTGGTGATCGTCACGGACTGCTCCGGAGTGGTCTCCCCGCCGCCGCTGGGCGGAGGTGTTGTGCTTTCCTTCGGCGTGTGCTTGTTCGTCACTACAAAGCCGTGCACCGCATCGCCGCTGATAACCGGCTCCTCATAATCCTTCACGCGCTCTTCGCTGACGGTATACGTAATCAGCTTCCCGTCCTTATACACATCCAGATCCTGGAACTGTGCATTCCATTTGTTCTTCTCCGTCAGTACAACCGTCTTGCCGGTGGACTTGCCGTCTGCAAGAAGTGTGATGGTAACACTTTCCGGACGAAGCTTATCCTTATTGCCCTCATCCTGCCAGCTCTTGGTCACCGAAATGCTGGTCTTCCCGGGCGTGTGCGTATTCTTGATGTTGTATCCGTCATACGTGGCGGAATAATCCTCTACCGCATCCTCTGCCACAGTATAGACGATCTTGCTGCCCTTTTCGTACTTCGGAAGATTTTCAAAGCGATAACTCCAGTCCACATCCTTCGTCACCGTTGCGGAAGCCTTCTGAATGCCGTTGGCAAGAAGCCTCACGGTAATGCTGGACGGGCGCTTGCCGTCGTTGTTGCCGCCGTCATCCCAGCTCTTCGTACCCGCAACCTCCACGGTTTCCGGTGTATGGCTGTTGGCAATGGTATAACCCTTTTCCTGATCTCCTGTCACCTTACTGGTGTATCCGTCCGGCACCTTCGTTTCCTTAACAGTGTACGTGATCTTCTTTTTGCCGCTCTTCACATCCAGATCATTGAACGTGGCCGTCCAATGATTGTCGGCATTCAAGGTAACCGTGTTGCTGGTACCCTTTCCGTCTGCATAGAGCCTGACGGTGACACTCTCTGCGCGGATTCCATCCTGATCGTCACAGTCGTCCCATACCTTTGTCACGTTCACGCTGGTCTTGCCCGGCGCATACGTATTCGTGATGCTGTAACCTTCTATTTTGGTGGTGTAATCCTCCACGGAATCTTCGGTGATCGTGTAGGTGATCTTCTGCCCTTTTTCGTACTTCGGCAGATTTGTGAATTCGTATTTCCAGGTCGCCGCCTTTGATTTACCCGTAATCGTCTGGGACTTGATTACCACCCCGTTCTTCAGCAGATTCACCGTAATGGATGTCGGACGGGCTTTCTTCGCATCCTTGTTGTCCTCCCATGTCTTCGTGATCTTAACAGAAACCACCTCGGGAGTATGCTTGTTGGTAATGAGATATCCTTCCTTCGCGCTGCCTGTAATCTCGCAGGTGTAGTCCTCCACCGATCCTTCCTGTACGGTGTAGTCAATGTTCCTGCCGTCCTTACTCACCGGAAGATCTGTAAATTCGCCCTTCCACTGATTGTCCTTGCTGAGGACAACTGTTTTCTCCGTTGCAGCCCCATCTGCAAATAAGATGACCGTTACGGATTCCGGACGCTTTCCGTCCTGATCGTCGCCGTCATCCCACTCCTTTTGTACGGAAACGCTGGTGGTCTCCTCTTTGGACGGCTCATAAACATTTGTCACGACAAAAGATCCGCCGTTTTTCAGTGTATCACTTACACGCCCATCCTTTGCAGCAGAACTCCCCGCCTGAATGGTCGTCTTTACATAAGTATATTCCACACCGTCCACGGTTACAGCTTCTGCCGGCTCTGTTTCCTCAATGTAAACATCGCCCGCTCCAACCTCCGCAGAGCCGAAGCCGATTCCGTTCTCTGTCTTAACAGACACCGGCTGTGCCGAATTGCCGTTTACGACCTTGAACTCGAAGTTTGCCTCATCTCCGGAAACAGCAAGGAGATTTCCTTCCGTATCGCGTACATCCTTCTGGATGTTCACGCGACACTCTTCACCGCTGCCTTCGCCGAGCATGAAATCCATGCCGGATCCATCGTATACCCGATCGTGGGAACCATGAATTCCGGGGCAGAGATTGTCCTCATCAAAATAAGTAAATGTTGAGGTGAACGTAATCGGAACCGAAATACTTTCACCCTCTATCCGGAACGTAACGGTCTTTGTCAGCGAAAAAACATAGGTGACAGGATTACTCTTTGTCCCTACCGGGTAGGTGCCGGAAACGCGGTATTGGTTGCGTCCCTGCT
>CAVKMX010000104.1:0-8163 GCA_963657295.1 Clostridium sp. CAG:302 | reverse complement strand
ACGAGGGGGACAGGAAAAGGAACGTGCAGGAAGATTCAGAAAAGGAGGGTATCTATGGATCGGGTTGTTCTCGGCTTTGCCCCTACGCGGCGCAGCATTTTCAGTGCGCCGGATGCGGTCAAATACGCGAATCTTACCAGAGAGAAGCTTCGCGCAATGAACATTGAATTCGTTGACATCGACGACATCAGTGAGGATGGCCTTTTGTACAACGAGGAACAGCGGGTGAGAATTGCCCGCAAGTTCAGGGAGGCAGGGGTTGACGGCCTGTTCCTCCCGCATGCGAATTTCGGAACGGAATACGAGTGCGCCCGTCTGGCCAGGGACCTGAATGTGCCGGTGCTGCTCTGGGGCCCCAGGGACGAGCGCCCGGAGCCGAACGGCATGCGCCTTCGGGATTCCCAGTGCGGGCTGTTCGCAACGGGCAAGGTTCTTCGCCGGTTCGGAATTCCTTTTACCTACATGACGAACTGCCGTCTGGAGGATCCGGAATTCGAACGCGGTGTGAGGGATTTCCGGAAGGTGTGCAACGTGGTGAAGACCTTCCGCCATACCAGAATTCTGCAGATCGGACCGCGCCCCTTTGATTTCTGGAGCACGATGTGCAATGAGGGCGAGCTGCTGGAGAAATTCGGCATACAGCTCTCCCCCATTCCGATTCCGGAATTGATTGACGAGGTGAAGAAGGCGAAGGCGGAGGGCACCGAAACCGCGGCGGTCGCGGCACATTGCCGGGAGACCTGGACCATCTGCGCCAGCGAGGAGCAGCTGGAGACCGTAGCGGCCATGAAGGTTGCGATGAAACGGCTTGCCGTCAGATACGGCTGCAATGCGATCGCGATTCAATGCTGGAACGCACTGCAGGGGGAGATCGGCATCATGCCCTGCGCGGCCAACTCTCTTCTCAATGAGGAGGGAATTCCGACGGTGTGTGAAACCGATATTCACGGCGCCGTTACCGCGCTGCTGGCGGAGGCGGCAACGCTGGGCGAGCACCGGGCCTGTTTTGCCGACTGGACGGTCCGGCATCCGGACAACGAAAACGGCGAGCTGCTGCAGCACTGCGGTCCGTGGCCGGTCTCCGTTGCGAGAGAAAAGCCGACGCTCTGTACGCCGGTCGCCTTCCCGGACTACAACGGCTCCCTGTCTGCGGAGGCCCGGCACGGCGAGATGACCATCTGCCGCTTCGACGGGGACGGCGGAGAGTATTCCCTGCTCCTGGGCAATGCCAGGGGCATTGACGGACCCTACACGAAGGGGACGTATGTCTGGATCGAGGTCGAGAACCTCAGGCGTCTGGAGGCCAAAATCGTGGAGGGACCGTATATCCATCACTGCGTGGCAGTGCATGAGGATGTGGTTCCGGTGCTGTACGAGGCGTGCAAATACATCGGCGTTCAGCCGGATCTGTACGACCCCATTGAGGAAAAGGTCAAGGCTTATCTGAGAGGAGAGGAATGCCATGAATGAACGAAGGGTATTGTCCTACGATCTGCGCAGGGATGCGGTGGATATCATCATGGCCGGCAAGACCGGCCACATCGGCGGAGATATGTCCGTCATGGATATCCTGACAACGCTTTATTTCAAGGTGATGAACGTTTCTCCGGAGAACTGGGGAGATCCCGGGCGCGATCGCTTTGTACTCTCCAAGGGACACAGCGTGGAGGCTCTGTACGCGGTCCTTGCGAGGAAGGGCTTCCTGTCGCTGGAGGAGGTGAAGCGGGAATATTCCCGCTTCGGCTCTCCGTACATCGGGCACCCCAACAATAAGCTCCCCGGGATCGAGATGAACTCCGGGTCCCTGGGACACGGCCTGCCGGTGGCGGTCGGGATGGCACTGGCGGGGAAGATGGACGCAGCCTCCTACCGCGTGTATACGGTCATGGGAGACGGAGAGCTGGCGGAGGGCAGCGTATGGGAGGCGGCCATGTCCGCAACCCAGTACGGGCTGGACAATCTCTGCGCCGTCGTGGACCGGAACGGCCTGCAGATTTCCGGAACCACCGAGGAGGTGATGCATCTGGATGATCTGGCGGAGCGGTTCAGAGCCTTCGGGTGGCATGTCATTGTGACGAACGGAAATGACGACGATGCCCTGTCTGCTGCCTTTGACGAAGCGGCAGCGACGAAGGGAACACCGACCATGATCATCGCCAATACCGTCAAGGGGTTCGGCTCCGCTGTCATGGAGAACAAGGCGAGCTGGCATCATCATGTGCCGACCCAGGAGGAATATCAGCAGATCATCAGCGATTTTGCTGCAAGGAAGGAGGCTGCAATCCATGAATAAGATTCCGAATCGTCAGGCGATCTGTGAGACGCTGATGGCGCATGCTGCGCAGGACAGGGACATTGTCGTGCTCTGCTCGGACTCGAGAGGCTCGGCGTCGCTGGCACCGTTTTTCGCGGCGTATCCGGAGCAATCCGTGGAGGTCGGCATTGCGGAGCAGGATCTGGTGGGGATTTCGGCAGGTCTTGCCGCCTGCGGGAAAAAGCCGTGGTGCGCTTCGCCGGCTTCCTTTGTCTCCACCCGGAGCTATGAGCAGTGCAAGGTGGATGTTGCCTATTCCCGGACCAATGTGAAGATCATCGGGATTTCCGGGGGAGTGAGCTACGGGGCTCTCGGCATGAGCCACCATTCTGCGCAGGATATTGCGGCGATGAGCGCCATCCCGGGCATGCGGGTCTATCTTCCCTCCGACCGACATCAGACCAAACACCTGGTGGAGGCGCTGCTGGAGGATCGGCAGGGCGCCTACATCCGGGTGGGACGCAATCCGGTGGAGGACATCTATACGGAGGAGGACTGCCCCTTTGAAATGAACAGGGCAACGGTTCTGTGCGAGGGCGAGGATGTTCTGCTCGTCGGCTGCGGCGAGATGGTCCGTCCGTGCAGGGAGGCCGCGGAGCTCCTGAAGGAGCAGGGAATTACCGCGACGGTGCTGGATATGTACTGCGTAAAGCCGCTGGACCGCGACGCAGTTGTCCGTTATGCATCCAGGGCGAAGCTGGTGGTTTCCGCGGAGGAGCATGCACCCTTCGGCGGCCTGGGGAGCATGGTGGCGCAGGTCGTCGGCGAGGCCTGCCCGAGGCGCTGTATTACGCTGTCCCTGCCGGATGCACCGGTGATCACCGGAACATCGGCGGAGGTTTTCGGATACTATGGTTTGACCGGCGAGGGCATCGCCGAAAAGGTGAGCGGGATCCTGAAATGAAACAGTACATTTTGGCAATCGATCAATCCACCCAGGGTACCAAGGGTCTTCTGTTCGACCGGGAAGGGATTCTGAGAGCCCGGGCGGATCTTGCACACGACCAGATCGTCAACGAGCGCGGCTGGGTGGAGCATGACCCGCAGCAGATCCTGCGCAATACGCTGGAGGTATGCCGGCGTGTGACGGAAAAGGCGGGGATAGATAAAGCGGAGATTGCAGCCCTTGCGATCTCCAATCAGAGGGAAACCTCTCTGATGTGGAACCGCACATCGGGACAGCCGGTTTACAACGCCATCGTATGGCAGTGCGGGAGGGCCGCTGCCATCTGTGAGCGTCCGGAAATCGCACGGTATGCAGATGTCATTCGGCTGCGCACCGGCATTCCGCTGTCTCCCTTTTTCCCTGCAGCCAAGCTGTGCTGGCTGATGGAGAATGTGCCGGAGGCGCGAAGACTGGCAGAGGAGGAGAAGCTGTGCTGCGGCACCGTAGACGCCTGGCTGATCTGGAATCTGACGAGGGAGCACAGCTTCCGGACGGATTACTCCAATGCATCGCGCACCCAGCTCTTTGATATCACGGGTCTGCAGTGGGATGCATCCCTCTGCGCGCTGTTCGGCATTCCGATGGAAGCTCTCCCGGAGGTGTGCATGTCGGACTCGCTGTTCGGGCACACCACGCTGGGCGGCTGGCTGGACGAGGAGATTCCTGTTCACGGCGTCCTCGGCGACAGCCACGGTGCGCTGTTCGGGCAGAACTGCCGGATGCCGGGGCGTGTAAAGGCAACCTACGGCACGGGCTCGTCTGTGATGATGAACATCGGAACGAAGCCCGGATTCTCGGAGAAGGGGCTGGCCACGAGCCTTGCCTGGGGACTGAACGGAACCGTAGAGTATGTGTATGAGGGCAATCTGAATTATACCGGTGCGGTCATCACCTGGCTGAGGAAGGAAGTGGGACTCATCGCGGAGGATACGGAGGCGACCGAGCTTGCCAGGGCGGCCAATCCGCAGGACCGAACCTATTTTGTCCCTGCGTTTACGGGACTGGGGGCACCGTATTGGGACAGCCGGGCGACGGGAATGTTCACAGGGATCACGCGCACGACCGGCCGCGCGGAGCTGGTGAAGGCCGGACTGGAGTGCATCGCCTATCAGATTACGGATCTGCTGCAGCTCATGAATCAGGAGACCGGAATGCGGATCGAAACGCTGATGGCAGACGGCGGTCCGACCGCCAGCGATTATCTCATGCAGCTGCAGAGCGATCTGACCGGCGCACGGGTGGGGGTTCCGGATCTGCAGGAGCTCTCCGGCATGGGCGCGGCCTATGCCGCAGGCATCGCGATCGGCCTGTACGACAGGGAGCATATTTTCGATCATGTGGAGCACACCGTTTATGAACCCGCCATGGAGGAGAAGGAGCGCAGCCTTCGATACGGCGGGTGGCAGGACGCTGTCCGACAGGTGCTGCGCAGATAAGAGAAGATAAGAGAACGGAAGCGGACTTTCCATTTCACGCAGCGATGCAGGACCCATTCGCAAAATCGCTGCTGCGCAGCTGTCCTTTTGCTCATGCGGCGGGCGGGAACTGAATTATCCTGACATTATGTGAATAATAACGACAAAAATACAGGAAGATATGAAAAAATAAGACAAAATATATAAAAGCAGTCACTGCCGCAGGAATCCTAGGTGCGATATAAATAGATCATCGAAACTTTCCATTACTTCATGAATTGTTCAAGGGGAATGAGCGGAGGAAGAGACAATGAAAAAGAAGATGTTGGCAATGACGCTTGGCTTCACCATGGTGGTCGGCATGCTGACTGCCTGCGGCAGCAGCACGGCAGCAGACACGGCTCCGGCGTCGACAGAGGCGGAAGAGGAGACAACGGCAGAGGCCTCCGAGGCGCAGACAGGTGAGGCACCGGCAGAGTCCAGACCGATCACCATTCTGTCGATGTGGCCGGAGGACGATGAGGAAACGACCGCGAACGGAGCCATTATCACAGCAATGTGTGAGAAGTACAAGGAAGAGGTGGATCCGAATTTCTCCTGGGAATACGAGTATGTGAGCTCCGACAACCTGCGCACCAAGGTGCAGACGCTGGCAGCCTCCAACGATCTCCCGGATATTTTCGCCTATGATGCAGGGACTCCGCTGGTTGATCTGATTGATGCGGGACTGGTTCTGGACATTACGCAGGCTCTGGAGGATATGGATGCTTACGATACGCTGGACAACGGCGCAACGACCTATCTGGCAGCGCTGACCGGGACGGATCACATCTACGACCTTCCGCTTGGATTGAACATCGAAGGCTTCTGGTACAACAAGGAGCTGTTCGCAGAGGCAGGAATTGAGGAGGCTCCTACGACGTGGGAGGAGATGCTGGAGGATGCAGATAAGCTCCTGGCAGCAGGGATTCAGCCGTTTGCAACCGGTGCTGCGGATATGTGGCCTACAACCAGACTGATTCATGCGTATGCCATTCGCGAGATGGGCAGCGACTGCATGAACAAGGCGGCAGACGGAGAGCTGGCGTACAACAGCGAGGGCTTCATCAAGGCAGCGAAGATGATTCAGGACATGAATCTGGCAGGATATTTCGGAGAAGGTGCCACCACGGTGGATCAGAATACGGCAGCCGATATGCTGATGTCCGGTCAGACGGCAATCATCTATAACGGCAGTTGGTACACTTCCTCACTGAATGCAGATACGAATCCGGCCGGAGAGGACGGCATTGGCTTCTTCAGTGTTCCTGCAGTGGAAGGAGGAGCCGGCACCATCACCGAGTACCCGATGAACTGCGGCACGATCCTTTGCCTGAATTCCAAGACCTATGATGCAACAATGGCTTCCTTCCTGAAGTATTTTGTATCCAATGTCGGCGATTACTCGATGTCCAATTTCGGCGCATTGAAGGGATATGTGGTGGATGAGACCGTCTCTGCGGACATGCCGTCTTATACCAAGATGATCGCAGAGGAGATGAACAAGGTTACCGGCACCGGGAACTGGTTTGAAGCGTTGATGACGAGTGAGCTGTCTGCTATGGCACAGCAGAACGTACAGTCTCTGATTAACGGAGATATGACGGCAGAAGAGTATTGCGAGCAGCTGGAAGAGTGCTATCAGGAGACCAAGTAAGTGAGTGGACGCGGGCGGCTCCGAAGGAAGCCGCCTGCGTTTTTCGTTTTACGCATCACGGAAGGGGAGTGAAGCTGCAATGAAAAAAGTCCTGCAAAACAAAAAGGCTTTGGCACTGTACATGCTGCCGGGGCTGATCCTTTATACCTGCTTTTTAATAATCCCTGTGATCTGGTCTTTTTATTACACCTTTTTTAACGGGAGTCCGGGAATCAAGTGGGAGTTCTGCGGATTTGACAATTACGTCAAGCTGATTTCGGATAAGCAGTTTCATCAGGCTTTTGTGGTGAATTGCAAATACATTGTCATTGTGATGGCAGGACAGATCCTGCTGGGGCTGGCGATGGCCCTGATGTTCCATTTCTGGCTGCGGCATTTCAAATCCCTGGTCCGGACGATCGTTTTCTTTCCGGTGGTCCTGCCGGTGGTTGCCGTTGCACAGCTGTTCATCAAGATTTACGAGATTCAACCCTATTACGGGCTGCTGAACAGTCTGCTCAGCGGACTTGGACTTCAGAATCTGGTGCAGCCCTGGATCGGGCAGAGCAGTACGGCACTTGGCTCGCTGTGTGTGATGGATATCTGGACCTCCATCGGCTTCTACGCGATTATCTTCTACGGGGCGCTGCTGGACGTTTCGCAGGATGTTGTTGAGGCGGCACGGATTGACGGAGCCCGACCCTTTCAGCTGCTGCGGTACATCCTGCTGCCTCTGATCCGGCCGATCATGATCGTCTGCATGGTCTTCAGCTTTACGGGAACGGTGAAGATGTTTGAATCGGCACTGACCCTCACGGGCGGCGGACCCAGCGGAGCAACCAATTCTCTTTCGCTGTACATGTACAATGTGGCCTTTACCTACAGTAAGGTTGGCTATGCCAGCGTGATTGCAATCATTGTCTTCCTGCTCTGCGTGGCAGGCTCCTTCCTGATCCGGCACCTGGATAAGGATGTGACGGAGTGAAGAAAGAAGGAAAAAGGAAGGAGGGTATATGCGTTCCAATAATGCTTATCGTCTGAGAAAGAAAATCAGCAGATTTTTCCAGGGCCTGATCATCCTGCTGATTGTGATCATCGATATCTATCCGCTCTTTTTCATGGTAACGGCCTCACTGAAGGAACCGTCCGAGTTCGTCACAAAGCCGGCCTATGCCCTGAACAGCGGTTTTTATTTCCAGAATTACATAGATGCCTGGACCAAGGGCAGCATGGCCCTGTTCTTCCGCAACAGCCTGATCAATACCTGTGTTTCCCTGGTATTCATCATTGCCATCAGTGTGACGATGTCGTTTGCTCTGGTCAAAATGGATTGGAAGCTGCGCCGGATCGCGGATCGGTACATCGCCTTCGGCATCATGGTGCCCTTTACAACGGCGATGATGCCGCTGTTCCAGATTTTCAGCAAGATGAATCTGATCAACACCAGGACCTGCCTGATTCTGATTTACATCTCGACCTCCATTTCCTTCTCGGTCTTTCTGACAAGCGGATACATGCGGTCGTTGTCGGATGACATTCTGGAGGCGGCGGTGATTGACGGCTGCGGGATTCACGGACTGCTGTTCCGCATTGTCATCCCGCTGATAAAAAATGCCATCATCACCAATCTGGTCATCCAGTTCTTCTTTAAATGGAACGATCTGATGGCAGCTATGACATTTGTGAGCAGCAAGAAGCTCAAGACTGTGCAGACGGGTCTGCTGTATTTCTCGGATGAATTCGGCTCGAAGAACTGGGGGGCAATTTTCGCATCGGTATCCATCTGCGTCATTCCCATGCTCATCATGTACCT
>CAVKMX010000103.1:0-8172 GCA_963657295.1 Clostridium sp. CAG:302 | reverse complement strand
TTTCTTACCAGCTGGTTAAATGTCGGCATTCTGATTACCTCCTTGTTAGATTTATCCGTCTGTTAACCCAGACCGGACATTACGTGTCTTCCTCTGCCGTCCCGTCTGATCGTCACGGACAGCAAAAGAGCGATGTGCATTTACGCACATCGCTCTAAGTTTACGCATTCTGACTGTCGCTGTCAATCAAAAGTTGGAGCAGCAGTCCGGAGCCCATTCTACTCCAGCTCCGCATCTGCCGCATCGCCTGCGTCCGTCACGGCATCCATCAGACTCTCCACTCCGGCATCGCTCAGCGTTGCCGTTGCATCGTCCTCTTCTGCCCCCAGAACATCCTGCTCCAGGAGTGCCGTCTGGCTCGCCAGTCTGGCATCCGTGTTCAGCCCGGTACAGCGATAGCGCTTCATGCCCGTGCCGGCCGGAATCAGCTTACCGATGATGACGTTCTCCTTCAGGCCGATCAGCGGATCCACCTTGCCGCGGATCGCCGCATCCGTCAGAACCCTCGTTGTCTCCTGGAAGGAGGCTGCGGACAGGAACGAATCGGTGGCCAGTGCCGACTTCGTGATGCCCAGGATGATCCTGGTGCCCTCCGCCGGCTTTTTACCTTCCGCCTCCAGCTTCTCGTTCTCATCATCGAAGTCCAGGAAATCCACCAGGCTTCCCGGCAGGAAACAGGAATCGCCCGCCTCCTCGATCCGAATCTTCTTGAGCATCTGGCGCACGATCACCTCGATGTGCTTATCGCAGATATCCACGCCCTGCAGTCGATACACTCTCTGTACCTCACGGAGCAGATAATCCTGCGCTGCCCGGATTCCCTTAATCTTCAGCAGATCGTGGGGGTTCACCGAGCCCTCGGTCAGCTCATCGCCCGCTTCGATCACCTCGCCGTCCGCCACCTTGATGCGGAAGCCGTAGGGAATGGCATATTCCTTTGCCTCTCCGTCCTCATCGTTGGTGACAACCACTGAGCGCTGCTTCTTGCTGTCCCTTACCTCAACCTTTCCCGGAATATCCGAGATGATGGCAAGACCCTTGGGCTTGCGCGCCTCGAACAGCTCCTCAACACGGGGAAGACCCTGAGTGATGTCCGCACCGGCCACGCCTCCCGTATGGAAGGTTCTCATGGTCAGCTGTGTGCCGGGCTCACCGATGGACTCTGCGGCAATGATGCCGACCGCCTCGCCGACCTGCACCATTTCACCCGTCGCCATGTTGGCACCGTAGCACTTCGCACAGATTCCAAGATGGCTGCGGCAGGTCAGAATGGTACGGATCCGGATGGAATCCTTTACCGGATCGATCGGCTCACCCTTTGCATTGACGCCCTTCGTCATGATCGCCTCGGCACGGCTGGGTGTGATCATGTGATTCTTCTGCACCAGGATATGCCCCTCGGCATCCTTGATGTCTTCACAGGAGACACGGCCGGTGATGCGGTCCTGAAGCTTCTCGATGTTCTCCTTTCCGTCCATGAATGCCTTCACATCCATGCCCGGGATGGTATCTCTTCCCTCTGCACAGTCGATCTCACGGATGATCAGCTCCTGGGACACATCCACCATTCGTCTGGTCAGGTATCCGGAGTCCGCCGTACGCAGTGCAATATCGGACAGACCCTTCCGGGCGCCGTGGGCCGACATGAAATACTCCAGAACGTCCAGTCCCTCACGGAAGTTGGACTTGATGGGCAGCTCGATGGTGCGGCCCGTTGTGTCCGCCATCAGTCCGCGCATGCCCGCCAGCTGCTTGATCTGCTGGTTGGATCCGCGCGCACCGGAATCCGCCATCATGTAAACGTTGTTGTACTTATGCAGCGAATTCAGCAGGGCATCCGTCAGACGGTTGTCGATCTTGGTCCAGGTCTCCACCACAGCGCGGTAGCGCTCCTCTTCGGTCAGAAGGCCTCTGCGGTAATTCTTGGAGATCTGGTCAACGGTCTTCTGTGCCTCCTCCAGGAGCTCCTGTTTCTCCTTCGGGACGGTGATGTCCGCAATGGAGATGGTGAGGCAGGCAATGGTGGACCACTTGTATCCCATCGCCTTGATCAGATCCAGGACCTCAGCACACTTGAAGGTCCCGTGCTTGTCAATGACCTTCTGAAGGATCTTCTTCAGATCCTTCTTCTTGACCATGAAATCAACCTCCGGAAGGAGGAAGTTCTCCGGCTTGGAGCGATCCACGAAGCCCAGATCCTGCGGAATGGCTTCGTTGAACATCAGGCGTCCCAGCGTCGTCTCCACCATGCCGGACACCAGCTTTCCTTCGGCGTCCTTTTTGGAGAGTCTCACCTTGATTCTGGAATGAAGGGTAATGTATTCATTCTCATAAGCCAGAATCGCCTCGTTCATCGAGGTGAAGGCCATGCCCTCGCCGATGTCTCCCTCGCGCTCCTGCGTGATGTAGTAAATTCCCAGGATCATATCCTGCGAAGGAACCGCCACCGGGCCTCCGTCCGAGGGCTTCAGCAGGTTGTTCGGAGAGAGCAGAAGGAATCTGCACTCCGCCTGCGCCTCCACCGACAGCGGGAGGTGGATGGCCATCTGGTCGCCGTCAAAGTCCGCGTTGAACGCCGTGCAGACCAGGGGATGCAGCTTAATTGCCTTGCCTTCCACGAGAATCGGCTCGAACGCCTGAATTCCCAGGCGGTGCAGCGTAGGTGCGCGGTTGAGCATCACGGGATGCTCCTTGATGACATCCTCCAGGATATCCCAGACCTGCGGGTTCACGCGCTCCACAAGCTTCTTGGCATTCTTGATGTTCTGCGAGATGCCGCGCTTCTCCAGCTCCTTCATCACGAAGGGCTTGAACAGTTCCAGGGCCATTTCCTTCGGCACGCCGCACTGATAGATCTTCATTTCCGGACCGACGACGATAACCGAACGGCCGGAATAATCGACACGCTTGCCCAGAAGGTTCTGGCGGAAGCGTCCGCTCTTTCCCTTGAGCATGTCAGAGAGCGACTTCAGCGCACGGTTGCCGGGACCCGTCACGGCGCGGCCTCTGCGGCCGTTGTCGATCAGCGCATCCACTGCCTCCTGCAGCATCCTCTTCTCATTGCGGACGATGATGTCCGGAGCGCCCAGCTCCAGGAGCCTCTTCAGGCGGTTGTTGCGGTTGATGATCCTACGGTACAGATCGTTCAGGTCGGATGTCGCAAAGCGTCCGCCGTCAAGCTGTACCATGGGACGAAGATCCGGAGGAATGACCGGGATGCAGTCCATGATCATCCAGGAGGGCTGGTTGCCGCTCTCGCGGAAGGATTCCACAACCTCCAGCCGCTTGATGATGCGGGCCCTCTTCTGGCCGGTGGATTCCACCATCTGCTCCGAAAGCTCCTCATACTCCTTCTCAATGTCGATGGCAAGGAGCAGCTCCTTGATGGCCTCTGCACCCATGCCCGCACGGAACTTATTGCCCCACTGATCCTTCGCATCCTGGTACTCGCGCTCCGTGAGGACCTGCTTGTACTCCAGATCCGTGGTGCCCTTGTCCAGAACGATGTAATTGGCAAAATACAGAACCTTCTCCAGCACCTTCGGGCTCATGTCCAGGATCAGACCCATCCGGGACGGAATTCCCTTGAAGTACCAGATATGAGACACCGGTGCCGCCAGCTCGATATGCCCCATTCTCTCACGGCGGACCGAGGACTTGGTGACCTCAACGCCGCAGCGGTCGCAGATCTTGCCCTTATAGCGGATCTTCTTGTATTTGCCGCATTTGCACTCCCAGTCCTTTGTGGGACCGAAAATCTTCTCGCAGAACAGGCCGTCCTTTTCCGGCTTCAGCGTTCTGTAGTTGATGGTTTCCGGCTTGGTGACCTCGCCGTAGGACCACTCACGGATGCGCTCCGGAGCTGCAAGCCGAATGCGGATTGCATCAAAGGTCACAGGCTGATAACTCTGCTGTTTGTTCGTAGGCATCTATCATCACTCCTCTGCATCAGTGAAAACATCGTTGTCCATGTCGTTGTTCAGGTCATCGAAGCTGTCCGGATCCTGCACTTCGCTCTCCGGCGTCTCCTCCTCTGCCTCCTGCAGCTCTCCCTCTGCGTTGAATTCCTGCAGAGACATGCCGCCCTTGGCCAGGGAATCGCGGTCCGTATCGCCGGAGTCCTTGAAGTTGTTGGCCATGGCAAACTTGTAGATCGAGGATTCCCCGTAGTCGATGTCCTCCTTGATCTCCGCCTCGGTGCCGTCCTCCTTAAGGACCTGCACATCCAGTCCGAGCGACTGCAGCTCCTTCAGCAGCACCTTGAAGGACTCCGGAATGCCTGCCTCCGGAATGTTCTCGCCCTTGATGATCGCTTCGTAGGTCTTCACGCGGCCCACCACATCATCCGACTTCACGGTCAGGATCTCCTGCAGCGTGTAGGCAGCGCCGTATGCCTCCAGCGCCCATACCTCCATTTCTCCGAAGCGCTGTCCGCCGAACTGGGCCTTGCCTCCCAGCGGCTGCTGGGTAACAAGGGAATAGGGGCCCGTGGAACGGGCATGAATCTTATCGTCCACCAGATGGTGCAGCTTCATATAGTGCATGAAGCCGATGGAGGTCGGATTGTCGAACTTCTCACCGGTGCGGCCGTCGCGCAGCTGGACCTTTCCGTCCGGGGTAATCGGCACGCCCTTCCACTCTTCGCGATGATCCAGATGCTCATACAGATACTGCATCACCTCCGGCTCAACCTTGTCCCTGTACTCCGCCTCGAATTCATCCCAGCTGCAGTTGACGTATTTGTTCGCCATCTCCAGCTGCTTGGTAATGTCCTCATGGGTTGCGCCGTCGAAGTTCGGCGTGGCCACATTAAAGCCCAGGACCTTGGAGGCCAGCGACAGATGCAGCTCCAGCACCTGTCCGATGTTCATTCGGGAAGGCACGCCCAGCGGGTTCAGCACGATGTCCAGCGGCCGTCCGTTGGGAAGATACGGCATATCCTCCACCGGAAGGATTCTGGAAACGACACCCTTATTGCCGTGACGGCCGGCCATCTTATCGCCGACGGAGATCTTTCTCTTCTGGGCGATGTAAATGCGGACCGCCTTGTTCACGCCGGGTGCCAGCTCATCGCCGTTCTCGCGGGTGAAGACCTTGGTGTCGACAATGATGCCGTACTCACCGTGCGGTACCTTCAGGGAGGTGTCGCGAACCTCTCTTGCCTTCTCGCCGAAGATGGCGCGCAGCAGACGCTCCTCTGCCGTCAGCTCGGTTTCTCCCTTCGGCGTCACCTTGCCGACCAGGATATCCCCGGCACGAACCTCTGCGCCGACACGGATCACGCCGTACTCATCCAGATCGCGCAGAGCATCCTCGCCGACGCCCGGCACATCCCGCGTAATCTCCTCCGGTCCGAGCTTGGTGTCTCTGGCCTCTGCCTCATACTCCTCGATATGGATGGAGGTGTATACATCATCACGCACCAGACGCTCCGACAGAAGGACAGCGTCCTCGTAGTTGTATCCCTCCCAGCACATGAAGCCGATGAGCGGATTCTTGCCGAGGGCCAGAACACCGTTCTGTGTGGAGGCACCGTCTGCCAGAACATCGCCGGCCTCAAAATGATCTCCTGTGTTCACAATCGGCTTCTGGTTGTAGCAGTTGGACTGGTTGGAGCGCAGATACTTCGTCAGCTCGATTTCCTCTGCCGTTCCGTCGTCATAACGGACCGAAATCTTTGTTCCGTCGACGAACAGAACCGTACCGGCCTTCTCCGCAATGACGCAGACGCCGGAGTCTCTGGCTGCCTTCTCCTCCATGCCGGTCCCCACAACGGGTGCCTCGGTGGAAATCAGCGGCACACCCTGACGCTGCATGTTGGATCCCATCAGTGCACGGTTCGCATCATCGTTCTGCAGGAAGGGCACCAGGGACGTGGCCACGGAGAATACCATGCGCGGCGACACATCCATGTACTGAAACGCTGTTCTGGGATACGAGGAGGTCTCCGTACGGTAACGTCCGGATGCATAGCTGTCCACAATGTAGCCCTCCTCGTCCAGCACCGTGCTGGCCTGAGCCACATGATAGTTATCCTCTTCGTCCGCCGTCATATACACCACTTCGTCCGTCACGCGCGGTCCCTTCGGATCGTTCTGATCGATCTTGCGGTAGGGTGCCTCCACGAAGCCGTACTGGTTGATCTTGGCAAAGGACGCCAGCGAGTTGATCAGACCGATGTTCGGGCCCTCAGGTGTCTCGATGGGGCACATGCGTCCGTAGTGCGTGTAATGCACGTCACGCACCTCGAAGCCTGCGCGGTCTCTCGAAAGGCCTCCGGGGCCGAGGGCCGACAGACGTCTCTTGTGCGTAATTTCCGACAGCGGATTGTTCTGATCCATGAACTGAGACAGCTGGGAGGAGCCGAAGAATTCCTTCACCGCCGCCTGCACCGGCTTGATGTTGATCAGCGCCTGCGGGGAAATCTCCTCCGCCGCATCGTGTGTCGTCATTCTCTCCCGCACCACGCGCTCGAGTCTTGAAAGGCCGATGCGGTACTGATTCTGCAGCAGCTCGCCGACACTGCGGATCCGGCGGTTGCCCAGATGGTCAATGTCATCGTCCGTTCCGATGCCGTACTCCAGATGCATGTTGTAGTTGATGGACGCGAGGATGTCCTCCTTCGTGATGTGCTTGGGGATCAGCTCGCGGACGCTCTTGCGCAGCGCCTCCGCCAGTGCCTCCGGATCCTCGTTGTCCTGATACTGAATCAAAATTTCGCGCAGTGCCGGATAGTAAACATCCTCTGTGATTCCCAGCTCCTTCGGATCGCAGTCCACGAAATGCGTGATATCGACCATCAGGTTGGAGAGAATCTTTACCCTGTCGCGTCCCTCTGTCTGCAGCCAGACATAGGGGATGGCCGCGTTCTGGATCTCATCGGCCATCTCACGGGTAACCGTTTCGCCGGCGCTGCCCAGAATGTCGCCGTTCGCCTCATCCACGACATCCTCCGCCAGAACGTGGCCCGCAATGCGGTTGCGCAGCGCGAGCTTCTTGTTGAACTTGTAGCGTCCGACCTTGGCGAGATCATATCTTCTGGGATCAAAGAACATGGCGTTGATCAGGCTGTCCGCACTCTCGACCGAAAGCGGCTCTCCGGGACGGATCTTCTTGTACAGCTCAAGAAGGCCCTCCTCGTAGGAGTGGGCCGGATCCTTGGTGAAGCTCCCCTGAAGCTTCGGCTCGTCGCCGAACATGTCGATGATCTCCTCATCGGTTCCGACGCCCAGCGCGCGGATGAGCACCGTGACCGGCACCTTTCTGGTGCGGTCCACGCGGACGTAGAAAATATCATTGGAGTCTGTCTCGTACTCCAGCCATGCACCCCGGTTCGGGATCACAGTGCAGGAATAGAGTTCCTTGCCGTATTTATCCTTATCAATGCCGTAATAAATGCCCGGAGAACGGACCAGCTGAGAAACGATGACGCGCTCCGCACCGTTGATGACAAAGGTTCCTGTCCGGGTCATCAGCGGCAGATCTCCCATGAAGATCTCCTGCTCCTTGACTTCCTTCTTGTTCTCCTTGTCATACAGGCGGACCTTGGCGCGAAGAGGAGCCGCATAGGTGGCATCTCTCTCCTTGCACTTGGCAATGGAATATTTGATCTCATCCTCGCAGAGCCGATAGCTCACAAAGGAGAGCGACAGATGCCCGCTGTAGTCTTCGATCGGAGAAATGTCATCGAACACCTCCTGAAGACCCTGATCCAGAAACCACTGGTAGGATGCCTTCTGAACCTCAATAAGGTTGGGCATCTCCAGCACTTCCTTCTGGCGGGAATAGCTCATGCGAATGCTCTTACCGCTTCCAACGGAATGAAGCCTGATCTTGTTGCTCATTCATTTACCTCGCTGTGTCCGAAAGCCGGAACATCGCTCCTCTGTCCTTGTCCGGAAACAGAGGCTGCAGCAGGGGATTCACAGAGCCGGATATGATAAACAGATGGAACCGCATCCATCCGCCTGCGGCTGGTTTCCGCTGAAATCAGCCGCCGCGAAGGGAATGCCTGAAATCCATGCGGCTGCCTCTGCACCGGAAAAGCCCTCCGACGCCCGAAACAGCCGCGCATATACATACTGCAGGCGGTCTGTGTCCCTGCCGATCCCTCGGCGTTCGTTTGCTGTGTGTACAGGTACCACCATATTGTGCCTTATCCCGCTTTCTCTT
>CAVKMX010000102.1:0-8247 GCA_963657295.1 Clostridium sp. CAG:302 | reverse complement strand
GTACTCGCTGCGGGGGAGAGTGTTCCATAAAATCCGGGGGGACATTCTCAGCGGAAAATATAAGGAAAACGAAGAGCTCAAGGAGGTCTCCATCGGACAGGAGCTGGGCGTATCCAGAACGCCGGTCCGGGAGGCGCTGCGCCAGCTGGAGCTGGAGGGACTGGTGCAGATCATTCCCAACCGGGGTGCATTTGTCACCGGCATACAGGCCTGTGATGTCCATGATATCTATATGATCCGGGCCAGGCTGGAGAGCCTGTGCGCACGCTGGGCCTGTGAGCACATCACCAAGGAGCTCACGGATGAAATGGAGGAGAATGTCTATCTGGCGGAGTTTCACGCGAAAAGGGGCAACATGGAGCAGATGACCGAGCTGGACAATCGCTTTCATCTGCTGCTGTATGAGGCAGGAGCCTCGAAGATGCTGGAGCATCTGCTGGTGGATTATCACCAGTATGTCATGCGGATCCGGATGCGGACGCTGGCCACGCCGGAGCGCGCCGTTGCCTCCAATCTGGAGCATCGCGGCATTCTCGAGGCCATCAAGGCCAAGGATCCGGAAGCCGCCGAGGAGCGTGCGGCACAGCACATGAAGAATGCCTATGATAATATGGTGAAGAACGGACTGTACGATCTCTATCAGACGGAAGGGGATTCGGCAGAAGGCACAGATAACCATGCAGAGAGGAGCACGCAATGAGCAAAATTCAAATGAAAACCCCCTTGGTGGAGATGGACGGAGATGAGATGACCCGCATCATCTGGAAGATGATCAAGGAGCACCTGATTCTTCCCTATGTGGACCTGCAGACCGAGTATTATGACCTTGGCCTGAAGCACCGTGACGAGACGGACGATCAGGTCACGAAGGATGCTGCGCTGGCGAATCTCAAGTACGGTGTCGGCGTCAAATGTGCCACCATTACTCCGAATCGTGCGCGGGTGGAGGAGTACCATCTCAAGAAAATGTACAAGAGCCCCAACGGAACCATCCGCTCCATGCTCGACGGAACGGTTTTCCGCGGCCCGATTCTGCTCAATTGCGTGCAGCCCTATGTAAGAACCTGGAAGCATCCGATTGTTCTGGCCAGGCACGGCTACGGCGACATCTATAAGAATACCGAGATGAAAATCGGCGGTCCCGGAAAGGCAGAGCTGGTCTATACCGAACGCGAAACCGGTGTTGAGCATCGTCGTCTGATCCATGAATTCGAGGGACCCGGCATTCTGCAGGGCGTTCACAACAAGGATGATTCCATTCGGAATTTCGCGCGGTCCTGCATGAGCTATGCGTATGATAAGAAGATGGATCTGTGGTTCTCCACCAAGGATACCATCTCCAAGACCTACGACGGCACCTTCCGGGAAATCTTTGAGGAGATCTTCGAACGGGAATATAAGGAGAAATTCGATGTTGCCGGAATTCAGTTCTTCTACACGCTGATCGATGATGCCGTGGCGCGTGTGATTCGTTCGGAAGGCGGCTTCGTCTGGGCTCTGAAGAATTATGATGGGGATGTTATGTCAGATATGATGGCGACAGCCTTCGGATCCCTGGCGATGATGACCTCCACCCTGGTTTCTCCCACCGGTGCCTTCGAATACGAGGCCGCCCACGGAACGGTACAGCGGCATTATTACAAGTATCTGAAGGGTGAGAAGACCTCCACCAATTCCGTCGCCACCATTTTCGCGTGGACGGGGGCCTTGAGAAAGCGCGGACGGCTGGACGGGCTGATGAACCTGGTGTCCTTTGCGGACAAGCTGGAAAAGGCGACCATCGATACCATTGAATCCGGCAGGATGACAGGGGATCTGGCGGGAATCGCCACCCTGCCGAAGGTAGAGGTTCTGGATACCGAGGGCTTCATTCTCGCCATCCGCGACGAACTGGAGAAAAGCCTGTAACGCCGCTTTGCACCGTGCAAAGCGCCCGGTGGCAGGCCTCTTATGTAAGTGTCTTATGCGAGCGTCTCAGACAGCTCCTCCCATCTCGGGTAGAGCGTCTCAAGACGCTCTTCATTTGCACTTTTTTCTCTCTGAAGCTCGGCGAGCTTTCCCAGATTCGTACAGTTCTCCGGCAAAGCCATCTCTTCATCCAGAGCGGCATTGCGCTCCTCGAGCATTGCAATCTCTGCCTCGCATTTCTTGAGATCGCTCTGCAGCTTGCGCAGCCTCGCCTGCTCCTCCTTCTGCCTCTTATAATCCGAGCTGCCGGCGGCAGGAGAGGACTCCGCGGAAGAACTCGCTGTTTTTTCCCCTGGGGTCTCGGCACCGGAAGGGACAGCCGCGCCATCCCTTCCTGCGGTCTGCGAAATACGCTGAAGCTCATCGCGGCGCAGGGCATCCTCTACCTGGGCCGATTTCTCCAGATAATAGTCGTAATTGCCATAGAAGCAGGCAGGCGCCGGTTCGTTCCCCCGTCCTCCCGGATAATTCAGCATCAGGCCGCCGGTCAGGGACAGGATGCGGCTCGCGGTCCGGTTCATAAAGTACCGGTCGTGGGAGACATACAGAACCGTCCCCTCGTAACTGTCCAGCGCATTTTCCAGCACCTCCTTGGATACCATATCCAGGTGGTTGGTCGGCTCATCCAGAATCAGGAGATTGGCCTCGGAGAGCATGAGCTTGGCCAGGGAAACCCGTCCCTTTTCCCCGCCGGAAAGATCACCGATCCGCTTGAACACATCCTCTCCGGTGAAGAGAAAGGACGCGAGAAGATTGCGGATTTCCGTATTGGTCATGTCCGGATAGGCCGCCGAGATTTCTTCAAAAACGGTATTGGCATCATTCAGGACATGGTGCTCCTGATCGTAATATCCGACATGTACATTGGTTCCGAAACGCACGGCACCGGAAAGCGGCTGCAGCTGTCCCATGATGATCTTGAGCAGCGTGGATTTGCCGGTTCCGTTGTCGCCGATGATGGCAGCATGCTCCCCCCGCTGCAGATCAAAGGTGATGTCATCGAACAGGCGCTTGTCCTCAAAAGCCATGGACAGATGCCGGACCTGCATGACATCGCGGCCGGAGCGAATGCAGGGCTTGAGCAGCAGACGCATATCGTCCCGGAGCTCGACGGGCTTTTCAATCACCTCTTTTTTGGCCAGCTGCTTCTCCCGGCTTTCCGCTCTGCGGATGGACTTCTCCCGGTTGAACTGCTTCAGCTTTGCGATGACCTCCTCCTGGTGCCTGCGCTCGGCCTGGTTGTTCAGGTACTGATGCCATTGCTGCTCCCGGAGCTTCTGTTTTTCTGCGGCATAAAAAGAATAGTTTCCGTGAAACATGACGGCCCTTGTATTCTCGATCTCGACAACCTGATTCACGGTCTTATCCAGAAAATAGCGGTCATGCGAGACAATGAGCACGGTTCCCCGGTAATTGGCCAGGTAGGTCTCCAGCCAGCGGATGGCCGCAATGTCCAGATGGTTGGTCGGCTCATCCAGCAGGATAATGTCCGGCTTCTCCAGCAGGAGCTTGGCAAGGGCAACCCGTGTTTTCTGTCCGCCGGAGAGCGTGTGCACCGGCTGCCCGAATTCCTCATCCCGAAAGCCCAGTCCCCGGAGAATTCCCGTGATCTCTCCCTTGTAGGAGAAGCCGTTCTCATTCTGAAAACGGCTCAGCCGCTCGTTGTACTCCTCAATCAGGGCGGTCAGCTCCTCTCCGGAGAGCTTTGTCATCAGCTCCTCGTCCAGAGCAATCCGGTTCTCAAGCTCCACCAGCTCCTTTTTCACAGACAGCAGCTCCTCGTAAATGGTGCCGTGCGAGCCGATGTCCTGCTGCTGGGCCAGATATCCGAGCGTCGTATCCCGCGCAAAGGAAACAGAACCGGCATCGGGCCGCAGCTCGCCGGTCATAATCTTGAGAAGGGTTGACTTTCCCGCTCCGTTGATGCCGATGACGGCACAGCGGTCTCCCTTTTCCAGGTGAAAGGTAATATCCGACAGAACCGGAACCTCCAGAAAAGACTTGCTGACATGCTGTACGGATAAAATCATAGCTGCTCCTTTATTCCCCGTTTCCCGGACCATTGCTTTGAAAAGTGAACAGAGACAATAGTAACGGAAAAATGCAGGAGATTCAAACCGCGGTTTGACTAAAATTTAACAATTTTATATACTGTAATGGCTGTTTCGTATATTTTTCGCAGATAGGGAGAAGAAACGTTGGACAATAGAGAGATTTCGCAGGCGGTGATCAGTCGTCTCCCGCGATATTATCGTTACCTCGGAGATCTGAAGGATGAGGGGATTGAGCGGATTTCCTCACAGGAGCTGTCATCCATCATGCATGTGACCGCCTCCCAGATCCGTCAGGATTTCAATCATTTCGGAGGCTTCGGACAGCAGGGATACGGCTACAATACACAGTACCTGTACAATGAAATTGCGAAGATTCTGGGCCTGAACCGGGCACACAGCATGATTCTGATCGGTGCAGGAAACCTCGGATCGGCGCTGATCAATTATATGAACTACCGCAATCGCGGCTTTTTCTTCAAGGCGGCCTTCGACCGGAGAGAGGATCTGGTCGGACAGACGGTCGGCGGAATCCGGATTTATTCCATGGACGATCTGGAGTCGATCCTTCGGGACAACGAGGTTGACATTGTCGTTCTGACCATTCCGAAGCAGGAGGCCATCAAGGTTGCAGAACAGCTCGCACATTATCCGATCAAGGCCATCTGGAATTTTGCCCACACCGATCTGCACGTGCCGTCCAGAATACAGGTGGAAAACGTGCATCTTTCGGATTCTCTGATGCGCCTGTCCTACAACATCAAGCAGCATGAGACATAGGGAAAGTCTTTCGGCAAAGGAGCGTCCATGTTCACCAGGGAATATGTGCTGACAGGAGAGGAAATGGCAAGGGCGGATCGGTATACCAGCAGCGTGCTGGGCATTCCGTCCATTGTTCTCATGGAGCGGGCCGCCCTTTCTGCGGCCCGCATCATTCAGCAGGATTATGCCGCGGCTCCCTTTCCGGTTCGCGTTGCCGTCATCGCCGGAAAGGGGAACAACGGGGCGGATGCCCTCGCCGCCGGCCGGCTGCTGCTGGATGCCGGCTTCTGCGTTTCCTTTTATCTCACCTTTCCGCTGCAATCCGATTCCCATTCTTCTCCCTGTCCCCCGGCGGACGGAACCTCTCACTGCTCCGCGGAACGAAGCTCTCTGGAAATTCAGCTGCATATTCTGAAAGCCTACGGCGCAGCGGTGCAGCCGCTGACGGACGATCTGGGTCCCCTGACCAGGTTCTGCCCGCAGGTGATCATCGACGGAATTTTCGGTACGGGACTGTCCCGAAGGGTCGAGGGAATTCCGGCAAGGATCATTTCCTGCATCCGCACACTCCGCAGGGACACGGGGGCCAGAGTCTATGCCATGGATCTTCCCTCCGGCATCTGTGCCGGCACAGGGGCCGTTCTGGGGACTGCGGCAGAGGCCGACGTGACCGTAGCCTTCGCCTTTTACAAGCGGGGGCATTTTCTGTATCCCGGCTGCAGCCACTGCGGCCGGACCATCCTCTGTCCCATCGGCATTACGCCGCGGTCTCTCGTGGGAGAGTCGCCTGCCTTTACCTTCCGCTGGCAGAAAACGGACACCCTGCCGCCCCGGACAAAAGGGGAGGCACTCCTGCCGCCCCGGCGTCCGGATGGGAACAAAGGTACCTTCGGCAAGGTGCTGGTCATTGCAGGCTCCAGGGGAGTCTGCGGGGCCTGCATCCTCTGTGCACAGGCGGCACTGCGCAGCGGCGCAGGAATGGTGCGGATCTTCACGCATGCATCCAATCGCGTGATTCTGCAGGAAACCGTTCCGGAGGCGATGTGCACCGTTTACGAAAGTGCTGATGAGGCGGAAGAGCTTCTTGCCGGAGCTCTGGACTGGGCGGATGTTGCGGCAGCGGGTCCCGGAATCGGACTGACAGACGCCGGGGAAGCGATGCTGCGTCAGGTTCTGGCCTGGGGGAGCGAGCGAACCGGTACACGGCGCGGCCTTGTATTGGATGCCGATGCGCTCCGGCTGCTCGCCCGGCACGATCTCTACGACAGGCTGCAGGCTGCGGCAGAGCAGTCTTTTGTCGTTCTGACTCCGCATCCCGGAGAGGGCGCGGAGCTCCTGCATACCGGCATACAGGAGCTGCAGGAGCATGCGGAGGAAAGATACGCAGACTTTGTCCGCAGGTACCGCTGCACGGTTCTTGCCAAGGATGCGAGGACCCGTGTATTTGCACCGGACAGCCGGCAGGTTTATCTGAATACAACCGGCAATGACGGCCTTGCGACCGCAGGCTCCGGGGATGTCCTGGCCGGAATTACGGCAGGATTTCTGGCGCAGGAGCGGAACCATATCCAGGAGGCGGAATCCCCTGCATTTGCCGCCGCCTGCGCTGCCGCCTGTCTCCATGGCCGGTTGGCCGAGCGATATGCCGCACAGTACGCTGCCGGCGCCCTTACGGCCTCCGATCTGATCCGGCTGCTCCCCTCCGTCCTTGCGGAGGTGCAGAGCAGCAGTTGGCCAAAATAATATTTTCGTATCTGTTCAGCACCTGTCGATTTCAACAGGAATCAGCTGCTTGCGGACGAATTCATGATTGAAATCGACAGGTGGCCAAGGCGCGAAGCGCCTCTGGCCAGTCGCATCGAGGATTTGCGAAGCAAATTCGAGATGAGGGCTGAACAGTTACATATTTTCATGCTATCATATCCTACTGTAGCATACAGGGATGCCTGCAGGAGGTGATGCTTCTCATATGGAGAATATAACGGTACCCGACTTATTGCTGATGCTGGTGGTACTGCTGATTCTGGATGCCATTGTATACGGCTTCGGCTCTGCCCTTCGGTCGACCCGCTCCGGGGCGGAGGAGGAAGACCCGGGAGAGGCCCCGGATGACGGAAGCCCTGCGTCAGGAGAGTACAGGCGGCGGCTTCGCAGAAAGCGCGTTCTCGAAAAGGTCCTGCGGGACCAGTCCGATTATGTCGATACCGTGCAGCTGGTGACGGCCTGCGTCAATATGATCGTGGGAGCTGTTTACGGACTGGCCGTGACCGGACTGCTGCAGGAGCGGCTGACGAGAGGGATGGCGGCGGGCACCGCAGCCTCGGCGGTTCGGGTGCTGGCGGCGGTTCTTGCATGGCTCCTGGTTCTCTTTGTGCTCCTGGTTTTCGGAGTGCAGATTCCGAAGCGTCTGGGAAGCGCACAGCCGGAGAAGTGGATCGTTCGGGCCGGCTCGGTTTTTCATGTCCTGATGCTGGTGACTCTGCCGCTGACAAGGCTGGTGAATCTCGCGGCCAGGGGATGTCTGTATCTGATGGGGATCCGCGGAACGCCGCTGGCGGGCGATGTGACGGAGGAGGAGATCCGCTCCATGCTCAACGAAGGGCATGAGCAGGGCGTCATCGATCAGTCGGAGGCGGAAATGATCACCAACATTTTCGAATTCTCCGACAAGGAAGCCTGCGACATCATGACGCACCGCAGAGACATGATCGCGCTTGACGGCGCGAAGACCCTTTCGGATGTCCTTTCGGAGATGCTGCAGCTGCACAATTCCCGTTTCCCCGTGTACCGGGACAACATCGATGACATCATCGGGATTCTGCATTTCCGTGATGCGGTGCGGTTCCGCGAGGAGCATCCGCAGGCCTGCGGGCAGTCCATCGGTTCTCTTCACGGTCTTCTGCGGGAGGCGGAGTTCGTCCCGGAAACGAAGGACATCGATGATCTCTTCCGGCAGATGCAGAGGCACAAGACCCAGATGGTCATCGTCATCGATGAGTACGGACAGACAGCCGGCCTGATTGCCATGGAGGATATTCTGGAGGAAATCGTCGGCAACATCATGGACGAATACGACGTCGATGAGAATCACATCACGGCAACCGGGAACAAAAATGAGTTCATTCTGGACGGGCAGACGCCGCTGCGTGAGCTCACAGAGCGCTTCGGCATTGTATTCGAGGACGATCGCTTCGAAACGGTAAACGGCTTTCTGATGGCCCAGATGGACAAGGTTCCGGATTCCAGTGATCACTTTACGACAGATTACGGAGGCTTTCGCTTCCATGTACTGTCGGTGGCAGACAGACAGGCGCAGCGGGTGCTGCTGACAAGACTTTCGCCTGTCGTCAAATAGACGGCTGTTCCCGCATCCGCTGCAGCGCAGGGAAATCTCCCTGCCGTTCTGCGGACGTCCGTGCCGCGGAGAAACCGCATACGCGGATTTCTCCTTGCATTCGCAAATCCT
>CAVKMX010000101.1:5786-8608 GCA_963657295.1 Clostridium sp. CAG:302 | reverse complement strand
AGTACATGCCGCAGCGCTCTGCCTCAGCCTTTACAGAATCCTGTGCCTGCTTCTTGGTGCCGACGAACAGAATGGTTCCGCCCTGCTCTGCAATTTCAAAAACAGCCTTGTACGCCTCATCGACCTTTACAACAGACTTCTGCAGGTCGATGATGTGGATTCCGTTGCGCTCCGTGAAGATATAGGGAGCCATCTTGGGATTCCAGCGGCGGGTCTGATGTCCGAAATGTACGCCTGCCTCCAGCAGATCCTTCATTGATACTACGCTCATTGCTTCATCCTCCATGATTGGTTTGTATGCCGGCAACCCCGGCCGTCCGCATCCTCTCCGCAGCAAGGAACCTCTCTCTTCTCAAAGAGGTGACTCCTCAAGGACCCATGCCAGCCTTTCGGCCACCGGCACCTGCTGAAAATGCGTGCTTTATAGTCCTTCACCGTGCATTCACCGCACAGCCATCAGATTGTATCACACTTACCGAGCCGCCTGCAAGTGGCATCTTTCACGGAGCTCCCCCGCGCCGGGCAAAGGTTACAGTTCATTCGCCCGCCGGTGACGGGTCCTGGCGGAGCTGTCCGTCCTGGGGACGTTCTCACTCCGTGCGAGGACCTAGCGGTGCTAAGCTCACATAAGACGTTCGCAAGCACCGAGGCCTCGCAAGGCCCCCGGACTGGACATTCTCCGCCACCCTGTCGCCTGGCGGGCGTCTGTACAGTAACGGGCAAAGGGGTGCCGCACCGGCCGTCTCACACATCCATCCGGCTGCGCATGGTGTCCAGCTCATGATACACCGCATCGTTGAGCACCTTGATATAGGTTCCCTTCATGCCCGAGGAGCGCGATTCAATGACGCCGGCAGATTCGAATTTACGCAGGGCATTTACGATCACCGACCGGGTGATTCCGGCCTTATCCGCGATCTTCGATGCAACCAGAATTCCCTCCCGCTTGCCGTCCATCTCCTCGAAAATATGGAGAATCGCCTGGATCTCCGTATAGGACAGGGTGGAGAAGGCCGATTTCACGATGGCTGTCCGACGGTTCTCTTCTGCCGACTCCTCCGTAACCGCACGGAGCATCTCGAGGCCCACCACCGTTGTGCCGTACTCACAGATGATGATGTCGTCAATGTCGTAAAGCTTCCCGCCGTTATAAATGAACACCGTTCCAAGACGCTCGCCCGCAATCTCGATGGGACAGATGATGGCATTGTGGGCCGAATCCTCCGCATCAAAGCCAAGGGTCGAGAGCATGACATTCTCATTCGTGGACAGGACCGCCAGCAGCCGTTCGTTCAGATCATGATCGATGAATTCGCCCAGATCATCCTTCATCAGATTCTTCAGCGGTGCGATGCCCTCTCTGTTGGACACCCCCAGCACCTTTCCTTTATGGGAGAGCACCAGCATATTGCTGTTCATGATGTCACTCATGACGGCACAGATGTCATTGAACACCACCTTGCCGGTACTGTTGTTGTGCAGGAGCCGTTCGATCTTCCTGGTTTTGTCCAGCAGCTGTACGTTGTTCACATTCGTGCTCATTCTAATCCTCCATGCTCTTTTTATCTGTTACAAAGCCGCACTCTTCCCTGCAGCACACCAGCTTGCTGCCCTTTTCCACCAGAAGGCCTCCGCACTGCGGGCAGGCCTTCCGGTAGGGACGATTCCATGTCATGAAGTCACATTCCGGATTTCCGAGGCATCCGTAGTATCTGCGCCCCTTCTTGGTCATCTTGATCACGATGTCCTTGCCGCATTTCGGACAGCTCACGCCGATCTTTTCGAAATACGGCTTGGTATTGCGGCATTCCGGGAATCCCGGGCACGCAAGGAACCGTCCATGCGGACCGTACTTGATGACCATCCGCCGTCCGCATTTCTCGCAGACCTCATCGGACTCCTCGTCCCGGATCTCAACCTTCTCCAGATCTTCGCCGGCCTTCTTCACCGCCTCGTCCAGATCCGGATAGAAGTTCTCAATGATCGTCTTCCATTTCACCTTTCCCTCCGCCACGCCGTCCAGAAGGGACTCCAGATTCGCGGTAAAGGCCGGATCCACGATGGCAGGAAAGGACGTCTTCATTATACTATTTACCGCCTCGCCGAGTTCAGTCATGTAGAGATTTTTGTTCTCCTTGGTGACATATCGTCTCGCAAGGATGGTGGTAATGGTCGGCGCATAGGTGGACGGTCTGCCGATTCCCTGCTCCTCCAGTGCATGTACCAGAGAAGCCTCTGTGTAATGCGCCACCGGTTGGGTGAAGTGCTGCTGGGCGTCCAGCTTCTGTACCGACAGCTGCGTGTTCTCGTCCAGCCCCTTCATCAGGGCTCCTTCCGACTTCTCATCGTCCGCCGGCCGGTATACCTTCAGAAAGCCCTCGAATGCGACTCTGGAAAACGGCATGGTGAAGAGGTGCTCTTTCCCGCTCTCCTGTTCCGTCGCCGTCACGCTCACTCTGGTCTGCTCAATTCTGGCAGAGGCCATGCGGCAGGCCGTAAAGCGGTTCCAGATCAGCTGATAGAGACGCAGCTGATCTCTGGAAAGGGAATCCTTGATGCTGGCCGGTGTACGTGCAATGTCCGTGGGGCGAATGGCTTCATGCGCATCCTGAATCTTTGCCGTCGTCTTCTTCTGTTCTCCGTCTGCCAGGAATTCACTGCCGTATTCCCTGCGGATGTATTCCGCGGAAGAGGCCAGGGCTTCATCCGAAATGCGTGTGGAATCGGTACGCAGGTAGGTGATGATGCCGACCGAGCCGCTCCCCTTGAGCTCAATGCCCTCGTAGAGCTGCTGCGCAATGCGCATGGTCTTCTGCGTTGAG
>CAVKMX010000101.1:0-5776 GCA_963657295.1 Clostridium sp. CAG:302 | reverse complement strand
GAGAAATTCAGTGCCTTGGATGCCTCCTGCTGCAAGGTGGAGGTGGTAAAGGGGAGCGGTGCCTTCCGCTCTCTTGTTGTCGTCTTGATCTCCGTAACCCGGTACTGTGCCCCGTCCAGGGCCTTCGTCAGGCTTTCCGCCTGCTCTCTGCTGGTGAGCTCCGCCCTTTTGCCGTCATCCCTGGCCCCGTAGTAATGAGCGACCAGGGCCTTCTTCTCCCCCTTCACATCCAGAATCGCATCCAGCGTCCAGTACTCCTCCGGAATAAAGGAGCTGATCTCCTCTTCTCTGTCGCCGATCATGCGCAGCGCCACCGACTGGACACGTCCCGCGGACAGTCCGCGCTTCACCTTTGCCCACAGAAGCGGTGAAATCCGATATCCGACAATGCGGTCCAGCACACGTCTGGCCTGCTGGGCATCCACCAGATTCATGTCGATTTCCCGCGTGTTCCTGAAGGACTCCGTCACCGCGCTCTTGGTGATCTCATTGAAGGTGATGCGTGCGACCTTTTTATCCTCCAGGTGAAGCGCTGCCATCAGGTGCCAGGAGATGGCTTCTCCCTCCCGGTCAGGGTCCGTTGCCAGATAAACCATATCGGCCTTCTTGACGCGCTTGCGAAGATCCGCCAGAAGATCCCCCTTTCCGCGGATGGTAATGTATTTCGGTTCAAAGTCATGCTCCACATCAATTCCGAGCTGACTCTTCGGCAAATCTCTGACATGTCCCTGGCTTGCCGCCACATCATATTTTTTGCCAAGGAATTTTTTGATGGTTTTCACCTTCGCAGGTGACTCTACAATTACCAGACTTTGTGACATTTCTGTATGAACTCTCCTAACATTGTCCCGGTGCGTTTCCGATCTGCCGGGGAATTATTCATTGTTGTACGCAGTTACACGAATATAGCGCAATTCCTCCCCTCTGGCAAGCGCCCGTCCGTACGTCCTCTGCAGGAGAACCGGCCGGATAACGCGGGAAAAGGATCTGTGATTCAAAGACCGCTGTGCTGCTCCTGCAGGCTCCGCAGCAGCTCCGGAAGATCCTCGAACCGTTTCAGCTCCGGTACCGGCTCCCTCACGCTGCCGAAGCCATAGGCAGCGTGAATGAATTTGCCTCCGGCCGCCAGCGCCGCATCGCAGTCCGCCTGGATATCTCCCACGTAATAGTAGTCTGTCAGGCCATTGCGTTCCGCCAGCCCCCGGATGTTGTCCGCCTTTCCCAGCCCGTTGTTGCCGAAGCATTCGATGTCTGCAAAATAACCGGCGAAGCCGTAATGAGAAAGGAAGGTCTCGATGTATCCCTTCTGGCAGTTGCTGACAATGTAGAGCGGGTATCCTTCCTTCCGAAGCTGCTGCAGGGTTTCCTCCAGTCCCGGATACAGCTCCCCGCCGTGCCGGCCCAGGTAGGTGTTCTCATACTCGCAGCACGCCGCCAGCAGCTCCTGCTGTGCTTCCCCGGCAAGCCCCGGGAACATTTTCCGGGCAATGGCCGTCATGGTCATTCCCATCACACCCCGAACGTCCTCCTGTGTGATCACGCATTCCGACGCCCCCGGCAGAATATCTTCATGACGCCGGATCTCCTCCGTCCAGGAGGCCGCCACGTTCGCCGAGGAATCCCACAGCGTTCCGTCCATATCGAAGATCAGTGCAGTTTTCTTCATTGCTTTTCTCCCCAGCAGCCGGTAATCCACCAGCCACAGTCCCCGGGCCGGTGCCGTATCGCCGGCCGCCTGTCGGTCTCTTGCCTCCAGGATGGCCGGAATGTCCTCCGGCTGCGTCATGCCTCTTCCCACCCGGATCAGCGTCCCTGCGATAATCCGGACCATGTTGTACAGGAACCCTCTGCCGCGCACGCGGATGACGATGTCTCTGGCTTCGTCCGCCTCTGAGACGGTGTGCCGGCGCGAGAGCATCAGCTGCGGCACCGGACAGGGCCGCTCTTCGATCTCGATGCCGGTGATCTCGCGGACGGTATTCTTCGTGTCCCGGGCCGGATTGGAGAAGCTGGCAAAATCATGCTCGCCGACCAGCCATTCCGCGGCCTGCCGCATTTTGCCGATATCCAGGTGAAAATAAGTGCAGTATGCATACCGCCGCTTCAAGGGGTCCGGAATTCTCGCGTTGTAAATGCGGTATTCGTAGGTCTTCTCACTGCGCTGCGTCCTGGGATGAAAATCCGGATCGACCTCCACGGACTTCCGCACGCGGATATCCTCCGGCAGGCGGGTATTGACCGCCGGAGCGAATTTCACCGGAGGGATGGGCGAATTCGTATCGAAAACCGCATAGTTGCAGAGAGCGTGCACTCCCGCATCCGTCCGGCTTGCGCCTGCCGCAAGGATGTTCTCTCCCGTCAGCTCGGAAAGTGCCCTGTTCAGTTCTCCCTCTATGGTTCGGATGGAGGGATCCTTCTGGGCGGCAAAGCCGGAATACTCCGTTCCGTCATAAGCCACCACCAGCATAATACGTTTCATATTTTCTATACGTTTTCTATACGATCAGTGCGATTACAACGCATACCAGAAGGTATCCTGCCAGCCCCGCAAAGGCTGCATAATCCCGTTTCTGATAGATCAGCGGCTTCATCTTCGTTCTCCCCTCGCCGCCGTGATAGCATCTGGCCTCCATGGCCATGGCAAGATCATTGGCTCTGCGGAAGGCAGAAATGAACAGCGGCACCAGGAGCGGCACCAGACTCTGAATCTTCTTCCTCAGCTGCCGGGATTCAAAATCCGCTCCCCGGGCCATCTGCGCCTTCATGATTTTGTCCGTCTCTTCCATGAGAATCGGAATGAACCGCAGGGCAATGGACATCATCATGGAAATTTCATGCACCGGCACATGCAGCTTTTTCAGCGGTCCCAGCACATCCTCCAGCGCATCCGTCAGCTGGTTCGGTGTCGTCGTGAGCGTCATCAGCGAAGAGCCGAGGATCAGGAAGATCAGCCGAACTGCCATTTTGGAGGCATAATTCAGGCCCTCATAGGTGATGGTCAGCCTCCACACCCGTATCAGCGGTTCTCCGTCCGTCAGGAAAAGATTGAAGACCACTGTGATCATCAGAAGGAAGAAGATGCTCTTCATGCCGCGCACAAGGTACCCAAACGGCACCCGGGAGAGCCGGATCACAATGACCAGCGCCAGCGCCGCCGCAAGATATCCCCACCAGGACTGCACGATAAAGAGCGAAATGATGTACGCAAAGGTGGCAATCAGCTTCACCCGTGCGTCCAGGCGGTGCACAAGAGAATCCGTCTGATAATACTGCCCGATTGTGATGTCCTTAAACATGCGCCGCCTCCTCTGCATTGCCGTCCCGGCCGGAGGTTTTCCGTTTCGCCGCGTCTGTTCCGGTCTCTTTTCCGCTCTCGCGGCTGCGCTCTTCGGGCTCGATGCAGCTGAATTTCCTCCCTGTCAGGGCATTCAGCTCCTCAATATGCGCACAGATCTCCCGGGCCGCGGCATGGGGCGTCAGCCGGTTCACATCGACCGGCAGGCCGAGCGAGCGCAGGTACTGCAGAATATACACCGTCTGCGGTGCCGCGAGTCCGAAGGACTCCAGCTCCTTATAGCGTGCAAAGACCTCGGTCGGCGTTCCGTCCATCATGAGCTTCCCTGCATTCATGACGAGAATCCTGTCTGCGTACTCCGCCACATCGTCCATGCTGTGGGAAACCAGCAGAATTGTCATGTGCAGGCTGATCTTCATGTCCCGCACCATGTCCAGAATCTCATCCCGTCCCCTCGGATCAAGACCTGCCGTCGGTTCATCCAGAATGAGGACCTTCGGGTGCATGGCCAGCACGCCGGCAATGGCCGCTCTTCGCTTCTGTCCTCCCGACAGATCAAACGGGGACTGGCTCCAGAATTCCTCCGGCAGCTTCACGAGCCGCAGTGCCTCCTGCGCGCGCCTCGTGCATTCCTCCTCGGGAAGGCCCAGATTCCTCGGGCCGAATTTCACATCCGCGAGGACATCCGTTTCAAAGAGCTGATGCTCGGGATACTGGAACACCAGTCCAACGTTCGCACGCAGCCTCCTGCGGTCAAAGCCGGCCGCCTGTATGTCCTGTCCGTCCCAGCAGATGCGTCCCGAGGTCGGCTGGAGAATTCCGTTCAGCATCTGGACAAAGGTCGATTTTCCGGAGCCGGTGTGCCCCACGAGGCCGATGAACTGACCGTCCGGCAATTCCACGCTGATGTGATCCAGCGCATTGGCGGACATGGCCGTTCCCTGATCGTATACGTATGTAATATCTTCTATTGTTATAGCCATTCGACGTAAATTCCTCGTCCTGAACCGAGAAGCCGGAGGATTGCGGAGCACAGGTGCGCGGCAATCCGGTATTCCGCGGATGAAAACAGCTTCACTTTGAAAGTCCCAGTGCCTCCGCCAGCTCCTCCTTCGTGAGAATGCCGGCCGGCAGATCCATCCCGGCTCTTCTGAGCTCATCGGCCAGAAGGGTTGCCTGCGGCACATCCAGATGCAGCTCCTTCATCCGATCCACCTGTGAGAACACCTCGTGCGGCGCCCCCTGCAGCGCAATGCGTCCCTCATCCATCACGAAGACATGGTCCGCGTAGATGGCCTCTTCCATATAATGTGTGATGAGAATAATCGTAATCCCTTCCACATCGTTCAGCGCCCTCGCTGCACGTATGACCTCGTACCGCCCGGATGGATCCAGCATTGCCGTCGGCTCGTCCATAATGATGCATTTGGGATGCATGGCGATCACGCCGGCAATGGATACCCGCTGCTTCTGTCCGCCGGAGAGGCGGTTCGGTGATTTCTTCCGGAAGGCCTGCATGCCCACCGTGGTCAGAGCTTCATCCACTCTCTGCCAGATTTCCTTCGTCGGAACCCCCATGTTCTCCGGTCCAAAGCCAACATCCTCCTCCACCACCTGCCCGATGATCTGGTTGTCGGGATTCTGGAACACCATGCCGGCTTCCTGCCGTATGTCCCAGAGATGGGCGGGATCCGCCGTGTCCATGCCGTCCACGCATACCGTTCCGCCCGTCGGGAACAGCAGCGCGTTGAGATGCTTGGCCAGCGTTGACTTTCCGGAGCCGTTATGTCCCAGCACAGCGATAAACTGTCCCGGGCTCACATCGAGCGATACATCGTCAATCGCACGGACGGACCCGTTGACGTTTCCTTCCTCATCCCGGGTGGTATAGTCATGAATTAAATTTCGAATGCTGATCATGGATAACACGTTTCGTTCTCCTGCAGAAGAGCTGTCGCCGCAATTGTCAGATACACGAGGTAAATATTCTCACCCCCGGACACCATTTGTCCAGTTTTTTACCAAAAAATCTCCCGGGATTTCCATCCCGGGAGATTTCGCATGTCTTATTGCGGCAAATCGGACTGTTCTCTCCGGCTGCCGAGGAATTCGTCCGAAAGAATCAGACGAGCTCCAGAACAACCATCAGGGCTGCATCGCCCTTTCTCTGGCCGATCTTGACGATTCTGGTATAACCGCCGTTGCGGCCCGCATACTTCTTGCCGTACTCCGTAAAGAGCTTCTCCACAAGGTCCACCTCTTTGGTGTTCTTCTTGCGGCCTGCACCTGCAGCAGGAACCTCTGTTACAGGATACAGGAAGCGCATCAGCTGGCGTCTTGCATGAAGACGGGAGGGAGCATCCTTGGTGATCTTCTTCTCGACTTCGTCATAGACCGTAACCTTCCTGCCGTCTACAACTTCCTTCACGCGCTTGCCGTCCTTGTCCTTGCGGGCAACCTTTGCCTTTACGGTAACCTCTT
>CAVKMX010000100.1:0-8619 GCA_963657295.1 Clostridium sp. CAG:302 | reverse complement strand
ATAGAAGGAAGAATGAAAAAGCCGGAATATGCGGCAGGAACAACGGCAATCTACCGCAAATACATCGACCGCTTTTACGCATGGGATAAGAGCGGACGGCCGGGCAGGTGGCAGATCGAAAAGGAGGATCTGCAGAAGCTGTACCGCCTGTACATACGAACGGAGCTGTGCCGGGGATATTACCATGTCCGAAACGGAAGAGAGATGGTGACGATTCAGGAACCGGGATACAGGGGAGCGGATCCGGAACAGCTGGAGCGGATCCGCACCGCATATCTTCGAAAAGACAGGAAAAGAGCAATCTGCGGAGAGGCGGAAATTTATGCCGGAAGGCCTGCAGTCCTTCGCGTGCGCATGGCCGAAGAGAGCAGCACGGGGGACGGAAGGGCGCTGCCGGAAACAACGGAGAGAGAAGCAGCAGGAGCGGCTGCGGCTGGCTTTGCAGCATCAGAGCTTCCGGTACAGGAAGCAAGGAGCCGCGCTCTGACCCGCGAAGAGATTCATGAAAAGCTGTCCAAAACAGGAGATTCCCCGTTCACCTTCCGGGATCTGAAGGTGACGACGGACGGTCACGCCTTTCTGCCGGTTTCGGCGTTGGGAGAGCTGCGGAGAAAGGCCTTGCAGGAATTGACGGAGGCATGCTGCGCAGAATGGACGAAAGGAAGAACCTCCTTGGAGGAAGCCGGCGGAGCCGCGCCGAACGTTTTCCTGCACGAGGCCTCCGGGGACAGGGCAGCCGAGGACTCCGGGCAGCGACGCCCTGATCCTGCGGCGCAGCCGCAGCAGCTCATGGTCATGGTTCAATCCATCGGACAGGCGAGGGCCGTCCTTGACTGGAGCAGGCAGCATGCAGAGGAAACGGAGCTGATTCTGGACGGGGAGGCCAGAGAATACGGTGCACAGATTCTGGAGGAAAGCCGACGGGAAGGCGGAAGAATCGCTGTCCTGGCGGCGCTCCCTTATGTGCTGAGAGAAACAGATCACGCGTGGCTGCGTGAGTTTTATGATAAAAATCATGATATTTTTTACGGATTTGTTACAAGATCGCTGGAAGAACTGGAATTTTTAATAGAAGAAGAGTATGATAACAAAGTTATTGTGGACAGTGGACTCTACGTCTGGAATCGGGAGAGCGAGGCTGTCCTTCGAAATTCGGTACGGCGGCCGGGGAAGATGCAGATGGTTCTGCCGGCAGAGCTTGACCGGAAGGAGCTGTACCGCACTTTCGCCGCGGATCAGGACAAAGAGGAGGTCAGGGGGAATCTTGCAGACAAGATTCTGCCGGTCTACGGAAGAACACCTCTGATGATCAGTGCCAACTGTGTTCGGAAAACCGGCGGGAGCTGCGTTCGGAACACGCAGGAGCAGGGCGGTTATTGCGGCCTGGCGGATCGCCGGGGGGCAGTGTTTCCGGTTTGGACGGACTGCAGGCATTGTCAGAATGTCGTGTACAACAGTGTGCCGCTGTCGCTTCACAAATTTGCCGAGGACCCGCTTTGGTGCGGGGTGCGCGCTCTTCTTCTCAGCTTCACAACAGAAAATCGGCAGAAAATCCTTGAAGTACTGAATGTTTATGACGGACTGCGGGCACAGGAGCACGGTCGGAAGAGCGGACAGCCGTCATCCGAATTTCGGTGGAAGGATGAATTCACCAACGGTCATTTTAAAAAGGGCGCCGAGTAGAGGCGCCGTCATGTTTACTGCATGCGGACATACATCCTGGCTTTGACCAAATACGGCATTGTGGCCGTCATGATTGCATATACGGTTCTGGCCTTTTACCTTCTGGTACAGAAGGAGGAGAGCGAGGTTCGGCGGCTGACGCTGATCCAGAATGTTCTGATTCTGGTGTTCCAGCTGATCAGCTATTTTACCCTGTACGTTGCTCTTGGAGACGGCCGGTACCTGCTCTTTGCATTTCTGGTAATGGGTGCGTTTTTCGCTATTTTCTTCCTGTACCGCACCCTGTACCGGCATGCCAATATGCCTCTGTTCGACAACATGTGCATGCTGCTGTCCGTGGGGCTGGTCATCCAGTCGAGGCTGTCCTTTGACAATGCGGTACATCAGATGATCATTGCCTCTGCCGGGCTGGTGATCACCTTCTGTCTCCCGATTCTGCGGAAACAGCTGTCACTTCTGAAGTCGGCGGGGTACGTCTGCGGCATGGTCGGAATTGCAATTCTGGCGGTTGTCATGCTCCTTGGCGCCACGACACTCGGCGCCAACATCACTTATACCATTGCGGGCGTCACGTTCCAGCCGTCGGAATTCGTCAAAATTCTCTATATTTTCTTCCTGGCCGGCACGCTGAAGGATGTGCGCGACCTCAGGGATCTGGCAATCGTTACCGCATTTGCGGCGGCGCATGTTCTCGTGCTGGTCGGTTCAAAGGATCTTGGCTCAGGCCTGATTTTCTTTGTGGTATATCTCTTCATGGCATTTCTTGCCACCGGGGAATGGCTGGTGCTGGTCGGAGGCTTCGGCTTTGGCGGCATCGGCGCAGTGGCGTGCTATTTCATGTTTTCGCATATTCGCGAAAGAGTGCAGGCATTTGTGGATCCCTGGAGCCTCATTGATTCCATCGGTTACCAGATTACACAGTCGCTCTTTGCCATCGGCGCAGGCGGATTCTTCGGTGTGGGTCTCGGCCAGGGGACACCGTCAGATGTTCCTTTTGTGGAATCGGACTTTGTATTTGCCGCCGTATGCGAAGAGCTGGGACAGGTGGTCGGGATCTGCGTGATTCTGGTCGGAATCAGCTGCTTCCTGGTGATGCTCGAGCTGGCGGCCGGCTTTGCGGACCGCTTCTACCGCCTTATGGCCTACGGCGCGGCAATCTGCTATGTCTTCCAGATGTTCCTGACCCTGGGAGGGCAGACCAAATTCATTCCTCTTACCGGCGTTACGCTTCCGTTTATCAGCTACGGAGGCAGCTCCATCCTCTCCACACTGATCATTTTCACGTTGGTGGAGGCAATGTGCATTCTGCGGGGAGAGCGGATCGAAGAGATCCGCAGGAAGCGGGCCCGTGCCCTGCAGCTGCAGAGAAGGAACAGCGACCGGTACCGTGAACAGCGCAGCTATCGCAATTACAGCAGACGGGAGGCGCCGCAGAGGGGCCGGCGTGAGGGCGGAACCGAGATGGGACAGACCATGGATCTGCGGCCGCGCGGAGGATCTGTGATGCAGCGTGCGGTACACATTACGGACGATGAGGGATTCTACGATGACTGAGAGACGGATGAGAACCGGCGGGCGGAACGTGGAACGGGATACCCGTGAGGCGTCGCCCCGAACGGCCGGCGCCAGGAAAAGAGCCGCTCTTGCCAGAGAGAAGTCGAGGGTCCGGCGGCAGGTATTCATCACGGGCGCGATGGTTTCCTCGCTGTTCTGTGTGATGATCGTCTATCTCGTGACATATACGAATTCCAATTCAAAGACCCTGTTTGAAAATGACTACAACAAGCGGGAGGAGGCACTGCTGGAGCAGAACGTCCGCGGCAGGATTTATACGGCGGACGGAGAAATTCTGGCGGAGACGATTCAGGATCAGGATGGAAACGAGGTCCGTTCCTATCCGTATGCCAATCTCTTTTCCCATATCATCGGATACACATATAAGGGAGGGAGCGGTGTGGAGCAGCTCAAGGATTATGAGCTGACGCACTCGGACATTTCGCTGTCCGATAAGGCCTCCTATGATGCGGCGGGGGAGAAATATCCCGGCAACGATGTTTATACAACCCTGGATCTTAGTCTGCAGCAGGCTGCCTATGATGCGCTGGGCAGCAACAACGGCGCGGTAATTGTCACGGAGGTGAATACCGGGAACATTCTGTGCATGGTATCCAAGCCGGATTTCGACCCGAATTCCATCGAGGAGGACTGGGAAAGTCTGGGAGCGGATGCGGATTCCGGCACCTTGGTCAACCGTGTGACGCAGGGACTGTATGCACCGGGCTCCACCTTTAAGATTTTCGACGCCATTGAATTAATGGATGAGAATATGGCGGATGCCAACAGCTTTTCCTACGACTGCATCGGATACAACAATGAATATACGCTGGAGGACGGACAGCCGATCCATTGCTATCATTGGACGGCACACGGACAGGTGGATCTGGAAAAGGCGTTTGCAAAGTCCTGCAACAGCGCCTTCGTCAGCATCGGAAACAGTCTGAACCGGACCTCCTTTGCCGATCTTCTGACGGAAATGATGTTCGGAGAGTCGCTGCCGTACGATTTGCCGACCGGCATCAGCTCCTTTTCGCTGACCTCTGACACGACAACGGAGAATGTCACGCAGCTTTCCATCGGACAGGGTTCTACCCTGATGACGCCGATGCATCTGAATATGGTGACAGCGGCCATTGCCAACGGCGGAACCATTCATCGGGATCAGATCATCGCCTCGGTCAAGACCGGGACAGGCTCGGATCTGTCCGTCGTCAAGACGGAGGAGTACCGCACGGTTATGACGGCAGAGGTTGCGGCCAAGATGCGGGAAATGATGAGGGATGTCGTCCTGGAGGGCACGGCGACAAAGCTGAGCTCCCGGCCGTACAATCCGTGCGGCAAGACAGGCTCAGCAGAAATTGTGACGGGGCAGAGCACCTCGCATGCATGGTTTACCGGCTTTGCTCCGCTGGAGAATCCGGAGATTGCGATCACGGTTATCGTGGAAGGAGCCGGAAGCGGCGGCGTATCGGCGGTTCCGGTTGCCAGAAGCGTCATGGATGAATATTTTGGTTATACTCCGGCGGCCGGAGAGGATGATGATGCCAATTATGTGATGGTCGGGACAGACGGCACCACCACAACCGTGTCGGATCCTTCGGAGTCCACCGGGACCACGGTTACGCTGAATATGGACACAGACGGAGACGGCATCATGGATGCGTTCGATGCCAACGGAGACGGCATAGCAGATGCCTATGATCTGGACGGAGACGGCATACCGGAGTCTGCAACGCGCACACCGGCAGCCGCATCGTCCGGACAGGCGGGCACCACGACGACAAATGAAACGGAAACGACCCAGACAACGGCGACGCCGTCAGCCGGGGAGGGTACGGCCGGAACGACGAATGCGACGGGTGCGGCGGATGCTGCAGCCGGTACGGCCGATGCCGGCGCTCTGACCGGAGGAGATGCTGCACAGGGCGCTGCAGGAACCGGAACAACCGACGCAGCGGTGACGCCTGCGGCAGGAGATGCGGCGGGCGCTGCACAGGTGACGGGAGATCCCGCGGCTGCTCCGGAGCAGCCTGCACCGTAGGATATAGGAGCGGGACATGGAATTCTACCGCGACATGTACATCGGGCCGGAGATCAAACACCCGGGGAACATCAAATGGAGGCTTCAGCATCATGCGGGAAGCCTCTCTTTGTATGTCATCACCTTGTGCGAGGATGTTCCGGGACAGCTGCAGTTCTTTCCCGCCGCATATCTGCGGCAGGATTATCTGAGGCAGCACTGTCCCATGGTGATCGGGGCGGCGGAGGGAAGAGAAGCTGCGATTCGTCTCATGGCGGCTATGTTCGGGGAATGCTGTGAGAAGACAGGAGGAGCAGATCTCCTTCCCTTTCTTGCCAAACGGGATACAAGGCTTGCCGAGATCCTCGGCGCCGGGGGATGAGAGGAGCGTGCGGATGAACGGAGGCTGCATATGATTGTGCTGAGCGGCATTCTTCGGACAGCGGCGGTTCTCCTGCTGCTGTTGGTGTTCCTGGTGCTGATGGTGCTGCTGGTTCCCGTCCGCTACCAGGCGGCGGGCTGGGTGGAGGACCCGGAGGGAATGTCCTCTCCGGATTTCTCCGTGTGGAAGCAGAAGGCCGGTGCGGAGCTTCGTTTTTCATGGCTGCTGCATCTGGTTCAGGGGCGCTTCTGCTGGAATCCGCAGCCGGAGGGGAGCCTTCGGATCCTATTCTTCATCCGGATCCGGATTCCGGGAGGCAAGGGCAGAAAGACAAAAGCCGGGAAAAAGACGCGGGAGAGGAAGAAGGGAAGCGTTCAAAAGCAGCTCCGGCTCCTCTGCCGGCTTGTCAGGAAGAAGGAGACGAGAGATGCTTTCCGTGATATTCTGAGTGGGACAGGCAGGATCATCGGAATTCTGCTGCCGAAGAGCTGGAGGGCCGAGGGGACAGTGGGGCTTGGCGGCCCGGAGAACACGGCGAGATTCATGGAGGCAGAGAGTCTCCTGCTGCCCTTTGTATGCGGGCATGTCTGGATTCTGCCGCAGATGGAGGGATATCGGCTGGATGTCCGCGCGGGTGCGAAGGGCAGAATTTCGGCAGGGAGAATACTGGCGGTGCTCCTTGCTCTTGCATGGAACCGGAAGGTGCAGGAGCTGATAACACAGATCAAACAGATACGGGAAAGCTGATGCCCTGGCTGCGGCACGGGACGGCATCGGAGAGGCTGCTCTTGCAGCGTTCTTCGGGCTCTGCTGTGAAGACGCAGCAGGGAGGAGGAAGGAATGGCAGAGAACAAACAGGAAGGCGGGGTGCGCACCCGCAGCAACAGCTTTGATAAGGTCATGCATTCCATGATGGAGAGCGCCGGCGGTGTGCTGAGCAGCAAGACGGTGATCGGCGAGTCGATTCAGGTGGGAGACACGCTCCTTATTCCGCTCTCGGATGTCATTGTGGGGGCGGCGGCCGGCTCGAACAACGGGCAGGACAACAATGCCGGCATGGGCGGTTTTACCGCGAAGATGTCGCCCAGTGCGGTGCTCATCATCAAAAACGGGAATACAAAGGTGGTCAACATCAAGGATCAGAATTCGTTGTCGCGCCTGGTGGATATGGTCCCGGAGGTTGTGGACAAGATCGTTGCAGCAAGGAAAAACAAGGATATGATGAGCGATGAGGAGGCGGCTGACTATGCTTTCCCGGAGGAGGATCATGTTTGATACCAGAAAACAGCGCGTCATCCGTGTGATCGGGCACAAGAATCCGGATACGGATTCCATCTGTTCCGCCATCTCCTATGCCTGGCTGAAAAATCAGACCTCGGAGGAGACCTATGAGCCGCGCCGCGCGGGAGAGATCAGCCGCGAAACGCAGTTCGTGCTGGATCATTTCCACGTAAAGACCCCCAAGCTCTCTGTGGACATGAGCCCCACGATCAGCTACATCGATATCCGTCAGGAGCCCGGCGTGGACGGGGAAATGTCCACGCGGGATGCCTGGCAGAGAATGAATGAGCGCAACATTGATACCCTCTGCATAACGGATCAGGACAACAATCTGCTGGGGCTTATCACGGTGCGTGACATTGCCAACGCCAATATGGACCTGTTTCACACGGAAGTGCTGGGAGAGGCGGGCACCAGTTATAAGAATCTGCTGTCTGTTCTGAACGGAAAGCTTCTGACCGGTGACCCCGCGGGATGCATCACCGGAGGGCAGATTCACGTCGGAACCAGTCCGGAGGCGATGGAGGAGCTGATTCATAACGGAGACGTTGTGATGGTGAGCAACCGTTATGAGGCTCAGATGTGTGCCATTGACTACGGCGCCGCCTGTCTGGTGGTCTGTGTAGGGGCCTCGGTTCCTCAAAAGCTGATCGACCGCGCAGCGGAGACCGGCTGTACGGTAATCTCCACCCCATACGACACGTATGCGGCGGCAAGGCTGGTCAGCATGGCCGTTCCGATCCGCCATTTCATGAAGACGGACGGTCTCCTGGGGTTCAATGTCAACACACCGGTTGAGGAGGCCAGAAAGGTCATGGCCAGCGTGCGGCACCGCTATTTTCCGATTCTGGATCAGGACGGCAAATACTGCGGCGTCATCAGCAGACGTAATTTGCTGAACATGCATCGGAAGCGCGTGATTCTCGTGGATCACAATGAGAAGTCACAGGCCGTGGACGGACTGGAGGATGCGGAAATCCTGGAGGTGATCGATCATCACAGAATCGGCACGCTGGAGACCAGCGGTCCGGTGTTCTTCCGCAATGAGCCGGTGGGCTGCACCGCCACGATTCTTCATGCCATGTTTCACGAGAAGAACACGGAGATACCGAAGGACATTGCGGGGCTGCTGCTGTCGGCGATTCTGTCCGACACCCTGATGTTCCATTCTCCGACCTGTACTCTCGTGGACAGGGCGGCGGCCGGAGAGCTGGCACAGATCTGCGGCGAAGACATCGAGGAATACGGCAAGAAAATGTTTGAGGCCGGGGAAGACATGACCGGACGGGACGCGGAGGACGTTCTGCACACCGATTATAAGGAATTCAATATCGGCGATAAGACCTTCGCAGTCGGACAGGGATTCTTTATGAGCGGAAAGGCCTATCGGGAGGCCGGAGAAATGGTGGAGGGCTACCTTCCGCACGCATTGGCCGGCTCGGGTAATTCCATGGTCTTCTATATGCTGACTTCCGTTCTGAGTGAGAGCACCGAGCTCCTGTACGCCGGAAAGGGAGCAGACGATGTGGTGAGCCGCGCCTTCGGCGTGGAAGCGTCCGGCGGAAGGGTGCTCCTGAAAAATGTGGTGAGCCGCAAGAAGCAGCTGATCCCGCCGCTTCGGGAAGCTCTGCTGAACTGATGCAGTTACTGTACAGACGCCCGCCAGGCGACAGGGTGGCGGAGAATGTCCAGTCCG
>CAVKMX010000099.1:0-8728 GCA_963657295.1 Clostridium sp. CAG:302 | reverse complement strand
GGATATAATCCGTCAACCGCAGAACTTCCATTTGATAACGGACAATGCCGTAACGCGATTCTACATCAGTACTGTTGGTTATCTCAATTTTGATGACATTGTAGTAGTGGTAATCTGTCGGAATCTGCAGATAGCTTGTGTATTCCCAAAGTGTTTCTTTCGCATTGGATCCTGAGTAGTCCATCAAATCTTCGAAGAATTTCTGTGTCATAAGAGGACGGCTTTTCTCAATCAGCTCCCGATTGGCGGCTTCCTCCTCCAGCAATGTGATGGCATTACAGATTTTCTCTGTCAGGTACTCATAATTGATGGGCTTTTCGATATAATCAAATACCCCTATCTGTATGGCGCGCTTGGCATACTCAAATTTGTCATAGGCGCTGATCAATATAATTTTGACATCGGGAACGATCTCAAGTGCCTTCTGGCACATAGCAATGCCATCAATTCCCGGCATATCAATGTCGGAAATGATGAGGTCCGGCTTCATGACTTTTATTTTTTCAATAGCAGTATAGCCATCGCAGGCACTCTCAGCGGCAGCCTGCAGCTCATCCCAATGTATGTTTTCCAGGATTCCCTCAACAGAAAGTGAGTTGTCATCAACCACAATTATTTTTCTCATTTCTGATCCCTCATTCTTTCAACGGTCTTCGGCATGAACGCCGAATGAGCAAAAGGAAAGCTTCGCAGCTGCGTTCCGTATTTACCAGGCGTTTTCATCGATTCTTCAAACGGATGGTTCCTCGAAATCCATAATCTGCGCGAAACGGATCTGCACCAGTGTGCCGCCTTCCGGAACCTGTTCGATCTGAATAACGCCATTTCCATACGACGGGCTGGCAATTCTGCTGGCAACACTGCCAATGCCGAAATGCTTTTCCGTATTTACGGTATGCTGTTCCAACATTGTGCGAAGTTCAGCAAGCTTTTCATCGGAAATACCGGCTCCGTTATCACGGATGGAGACCTGCACCACATCCTCGTCATATTCGATGTCTACTGTGATGCAGATGCTGTTGATGGAGGCACTGTAGCCGTAGTGAATTGAATTTTCAAGGAAAGGCTGCAATGTGAACTTGCAAATATAGAAATTCTCAATGCCGTCCTCTGTGTTGAATTCCCAGTGAAGAGAATTGCTGTGGCAAATCTGTTCCAGTTGGAGATAGAGCCGGGCAATCTGAATTTCATCCTTTATAGGAATCATCTCCTGTGATTTATGCAGCGTCATCCGGTAAAACTGTGTCAGATCATCGATCATTTGGTTGGCTTCTGCTGTTTTCCCCAGACTATTGCAGGTGCGTATTGTGCCCAGAATGTTATAGAGAAAATGCGGATTGATCTGAGACTGCAGCAGCTGATAACGCAGCCGCTCTTTTGACAGCGACAATTCAATGAGAGATTGTGTGCTGTTTCGAATCGAGTCATCCATCGCAAGAAAAGCATTCCCCAATCGATCAAATTCATCATATCGGGAAGGAGATCTCGCCTGAATCAGGTTGTTCCTTGTGGTATCCGGAATCTGAGAACCGGGGACATAGCTGTTCATGGCGTTCGACAGATGATTCAGACGCTTTGTGAGCGTTTTCGAAAGAATCTGCGTGACCACCAGAATGCACACAAGCGCCAGAAGAAAAACGGTAAGCAGCGACAGAACCGTATTTCGCAGAGCGGAGAAAACATACTGTATGGGAATCTCTGCAACCTGATACCACCCGTTACTCAAAGGCTGCACATGATAGTAGATTCCATCGGAGAGGAAGGTGCCATCCTGTGCGTGCTCAATTAGCGCAGACGTTTCGTCTGCAGAGAGAAACGTTCCCTCTTGCTGTGTATCGGAATGGGCAAGAACATATCCTTCTGGATCCATCAGGAAACCGGAGATGTCGGTGTCGTCATAAGAAGAACGAATCATATCACTGAATTCTTCTGTCTTCAGCAAAATTACGAAGGAGGGAGAGAGTGTATTTTCTCCCTGCGCGGCGTTAATCCTGGCGCAGCCAATAAGATTTCGGTAGGGCGAATTACCAAATACGATCTCCGGGAGAGTCAATTCATCCTGAAAAAACCATATGGAGGAAGTGCCGCTATGCGAGGACAGAGAAGATGCAAAGCTGTAATCTGCAAGCTGATCCGCGGGAAAATAATATACTCCCTCGGCAGCTGCAGGATTCCCCTCCGGCAGATACACCAGAATATGCAAAAAGTCAAAGGCATCAATATACATGCTGACGGTGCTGCGAGCATCGATCAATGCATTGATGGAATCCGTACTGTCGTACCTGCGTCCGATTGAATACACATTGTATTGCATGGAGTTTGCGACAGTTTCGACCTGCCGGATGCGTGTCTCCAGCTGATCGTTCAGTCTGTTATCCATACGGACCGCATTCTGCAGCGTTTCATGAAAGGCCAGGCGATACACAAAGCGATAGGAAAGGTATCCCATGAACAAAAGCGGTATGAATGAGCAGGCAAGAATAGCAAGAAACAAGTGCCCGCGATAGCTTCTTAACCAATGATGCAGTCGATGCAAAATGTTGTTCATATTCCCTCGTCGTATCGAAAAAATGCAGCAAAATGCTTCAGTATTATTTTGACAAAGCATGCTCCACATCTCAATACTCCGTCAAACGGTTGTGAATTTTTTATAAATGCATCTAAAAATATCGCATTCTGCACAATGGGATATTTTGATAATTTGTTTTTAACAAAAAACATCGGCCGGGCGCCGGGAACTCCGCCTGACCGGAGACACACCGGAGAGCCGCCTTTGCGGAATTCTCCCCGTGCAGCCGCAAAAGGGGTGCGGCAGAGGAAGGAAGGGAAAGGATGAAAAAGAAAGTTCTGAGTTTGATTTTGGCAGGAACAATGGCAACAGCAATGCTGGCCGGCTGTGGCTCAGCATCTGGTTCAACGGATGCGGCTGGCAGCGGCGAGACATCTGCAGAAACAGAAACTACATCGGAAGCAGCGGCAGCCGATGGGGAATATGACCTTACGTTGTATTCCATTATGACCACAGATCCTGATTTTGATACCTGGCTGGCTGATGTAGAGGCCGGAACCGGACTGAAGATCAATGTCATTGCGGCACCTACGGATTCTGACACCCGTCAGCAAAAGGTGACGACCATGCTCTCCACCGGTGACAATTCCGTAGACATTCTGGAAATCAATGATGAAATGGCAACTACCTTCAAGAATTCCGGATGGCTGGAACCTTTGAACGACACTGTGATGACGGAAGACATAGCCAGCAAGTTTGCAGAAGGATATGTCAGCCAGATGATCACATCCACAAGCGGCGATATCATCGGCGTACCTGGCTACACCGGTTATCTGGCCTTCTGGGTGAATCAGGAAATCATGGATGAAGTAGGAATCGATTCCATTGATACCAAAGAAGATTTCATGGCATACATGAAGGCAGCCTCCGGAAACGGCAGATATGGCTACGGCGGCTCCTGGGAAAAGACATATGTATTCAATGAAATTGCCCAGTTTGTCAACATGTTCGGCGGCGACTATTACGATTGGACAAATCCGAATAACAAGGAGGCACTTGAATTCCTGCACGACCTGGTAGCGGACGGCTACACTTCCCTGGATCAGCTGGCAGATAAATATGAGCAGATGAACCCCAAGGCGATCGACGGAAATTACGGCTGCTGGTTCTATTGGGGCACCGGTTCCGAGTATTCCAACGCTGATATGCTGGGTGAGACAAAGATTCATCAGACCATGGTTCCGTGCTTCTCGGAAGACGGCCAGAGATACATCTTTACAGATTCCTGGAGCTATGTGTTAAACGCAGCATCTGAACACAAGGAAGCAGCTCAGAAATTCCTCAGCTACATGGCCTCTGAAGGCGGCATGAAAGCCTCCTATGAATGCTTCAGCCGGTATCCTGCAAGAGCAGACGTGGCAGCATCTGTAGTTCCCGATACAGACCCTGCAAAAGCGATGTACACAGAGTATGCAGAAAACTGCAATGTGACCGGTCGTCCGATGCTTCCTCAGACAATGGAATTTATCAGTGCAATGGGAACCATATTCCAGCAGTATGTCAGCGATCAGATTACGATCGATGATTTCCTGACACAGGCACAGAGCTACGTAGAGCAGTACCAGTAAAAGTTAACAGCAACTGCCGGGAAGCGTATGGCAGATACGTTAAGGGAAACGCTGGCAGCAGCGTTTCCCTTAACGGAACACTGAAAAGGCCGATGCATGTGTTTTTATAGGAGCATAAGACCATGAAAAGTAGGAGAGAAAAAAGAATAGGAGCAATTGTGCCGGTGCTGATGGTTTTGCCGGTCCTTCTGATCCGGGGATTTACGACCGTATACCCTATCCTGGCAACGATTCGGAATAGCTTTTTCAATATAAAACTGCTAAGCGGCATCAATGAATTCTGCGGGGTTTCCAATTACCTTAATATTTTCAAAGATCCAAAAGTTATTATATCCATCCAGTTCACAGCGATTTTTGTCGTTGTATCCATGATTTTCCATATTGTCCTTGGAACCATCCTTGCTCTGATCCTGAACATTAAGTTCAAAGGACAGCGGTTTCTGCGTACCATTATTCTGATTCCGTGGGCCATGCCCGCTGTTGTCATCGGAATGGCAGCGAAATGGGGATTCAACGATCAATATGGCCTTGTGAATGATCTGATCCGCCGATTCATCAATCCGAATTTCTCATACAGCTGGCTGATCCATACGAATTCTGCCAGATTCGCAGTTATCGTTATGGATTTGTGGAAGGACCTGCCATTCTTTGCCATTCTGGTTCTATCCGGTTTGCAGTTTATTTCCCAGGATATATATGAATCAGCCAAGGTGGACGGCGCCAACGGTCTTCAATGCTTTACGAAGATTACGCTGCCGCTGATTGCAAGAAATATCGCCACTCTGACCATTCCCTTCACATTGTGGAGACTGACATCGTTTGATCTTGTTTATTCCATGACATCCGGAGGACCCGGAGAAGACACTGCATTGATTGCCTATCGAATCACCACAGAGGCCTTCACCAATCTGAATGTCGGCTACGCATCGGCCCTCGCCGTGGTGCTGTTCATTGTCATGATCGCCTTTACAATCCTGAACATGAAGATTCAGAAGAAAATGGATTAGACGGCCGGTGATCCTATCGGAGAATACGCCTTCGCGAAATTCTCCTCAGGCTGCCGCCGTACAACAGAGGCATAGGAGATAATGATGAATAAATACAAAATCTATCGTATTTTGTCGGAAGTTGGAAAATGGGTTCTGTTCGCAATGGTTGCATTGGTTGTCCTGATTCCGGTGTATTGGATTTTCATTTCCTCCATTACACCTCCTGGAGAATTGTTCAAGACGCCGATTGATTATTTGCCGGACCATCCGACACTGGACAGTTATATTTATCTGATTCAAAATGTTGGGCTTATTGAAAAGATCAAAAGTACCGTGATTATCATCGGATTCACGCTTCTGATCAGTACTGTGATCTGCGTGCTCGGCGCCTATTCTTTCTGCCGATACGCCTCCAACAAGTTTATCAGCCTTGTGTTCGGTTTCATCATCGCTACAATGCTGATTCCGGAAGTGGTGACGGCCCGTCCCTTATACGAATTTATTCGCAGTGTTGGTTTATATGATACGTATCCCGGCCTGATCATTCTGTATATCAGCAGTGTGATTCCGTTCACAATATTGATTCTTCGCAATTTCGTGGGAAAAATTCCGGAATCCCTGGAAGAAGCGGCAGCTATTGACGGTGCGAATTTCACGCAGCGCTTGTTCTACATAATCTTTCCGCTGATGAAGCCGGCTGTGGCAACCGTGTGTATCATCAACTTCATCAATTGTTTGAACAACTTTTTTACTCCATTGTATTATTCTAACAGTATTCAGACGCTTTCGGTGTCAATCGTGGAGCTGCCTCTGCGCGATAATATGTACGGTGTCCCCTGGGATCTTACCAGCGCAATGGGATGGATCATCCTGGCTCCGATTATTATCTTTGTCGCAGTATTTGAGAAACAGATCATGGATGGCATTATGGCAGGCGGTGTAAAAGAATAATACATATCTGTAGGAAAAGAAAAAGGCTTCCTATTGACTCTTTTTATAAAAGATGTGGCACAATATTGCAGAAAGGAAAGAAAAATGAGTACAGCAGGATCGTTATCGGATTTGATTCAGAACCATCATATACAAAGTCGCGCTATCAACGCAGAGAATCCGGCCGGTGAGAAAGGAAAAGCAGCGATGGCTGCAAGTCACCTTGGTCCTTCCAGAAAGGGCAGTGCAGCACTGCGAAATGTTCCGGCCGGAGAAACCGTTGTTCTGGCAGATATTCATGGAAGCGGACTGATCCAGCACATGTGGTTTACAGTGCCGGATCGGACCACCGAAGCAGATTGCTTTGTCCTGCGGGATTTAGTGCTGCGGTGCTATTGGGATGATGAGGAGGATCCATCTGTAGAGGTTCCTTTGGGGGATTTTTTCTGCTGCGGCTTTGGAAGAGAATGCATTGTGAATTCAGTCCCGATTGTTGCAGTCCCTTCCAGAGGCCTGAATGTGTATTTCAAAATGCCTTTCCGGACGCATGCACGGATCACAATAGAGAACCAGCATGTCAATCCTATTCCGTCTATTTTCTATCAGATCAATTATGGCCTGACGGACGAGCTGCCGGAGGATCTTTCTTATTTTCATGCCCAGTGGAGAAGAGAGCGCCTGACGGAAAAAGGAAAGGATTACACCATTTTAGACGGAGTGAAGGGAAGGGGGCATTACGTAGGGACTTACCTGGCGTTGACAGCTTTGGAGCGCTATTGGTACGGCGAAGGCGAAATGAAGTTCTATATGGATGGCGATGAAGAATATCCCACCATTTGCAGCACAGGAACGGAGGATTATTTTGGCGGATCCTGGAGCTTTGCACAGCAGGTAAACGGAAAAACGGTGGAGCAAAATTATTGCACGCCGTACCTGGGATATCCGTATTATTCTCATCACGATGACGCAATCCACAATTTCTACCACAATGATGACACCATGCCGCAACGAGGATTCTATCGCTGGCACATTCAGGATCCGATCTATTTCGAGGAAGACCTGCGGGTGACCATTCAGCAGATCGGAGTAGGATATCGCGGATTATTTGAGCGGCAGGACGATGTTGCCAGTGTGGCTTATTGGTACCAGACGCATCCGCATGCGGCCTTTCCGGTTCTGCCGCCTGCAGAGGAACGTTGGCCCAGATGAAATACCGGGGGAAATACCGAGGGAAATACCGAGGATGGAAGTTATTCGCGTGGGCCGCTGCGCTTCTTGCCGGTCTTTCGCTGCCTGGATGCGTGCAGCATGAAGAGCAGAATGCAGAGGCTGCAGCCGGCTATGAAACTGCGGCGGAAATAGAACCGGTATTGACGGTAATGAGCCTGGATGCAGAGGAAGCTTCCTATCAGAATTACATCCATGAAGCAGAAGAAAAACTGGGTATAAAGATACAGCTCCTTGTGCCGGATAAGGATGCCAACAATCGGATGGCACAATTCTCCACGCAGCTTTCCACTGGCGACGACAGCGTGGATGTGTACACACTGAATGATGAAATGCTGTGCGAATTTAAGGGGGATGGATATCTGGCACCACTGCCGGAAGACCTGATCGATGCAGAAATCCTTGCTTCCTATCCGCAGGAATATCTGCGAGAGATCTGCACGTATGAGGATTCTCTCTATGCCATTCCCTTCTATATGGACATCTACATGCTGTGGGTGAATCAGGAGGAGCTTGAGCGCGCGGGCCTGAGGGAAATCTGTACGCTGGACGACTTCAATACGTTTCTGGAGAGTGCAGCACAGGAAGGAAAATATGGCTACGGCGGAGCCTGGGAGAAGACATATTCCTATAACGACATCTTTGAGTTTATCAATCTCTTTGGCGGAGACTGTCGAAACTGGAATGATGAGAACACTCAAAAGGCCCTGATCTATCTGCACGAAATGGTTGAACAGCATTATGCTTCAGATGTGCAGCTGATTGATCGCTATGATCAGACCATACAGAAGATGATTGACGGGAAAATCGGCAGCACTTTTTTGTACAGCGGATCAATTTATCAGGCGACAAAGCTTGATGCGTACAGTTCTGAAAAGGTTCATGTGCAAATGCTGCCGGATTTCGGATCAAAACGAACCAACGTAGCTGCGTGGAGTTATGCGGTCAACAACGCTTCTGAACATAAAGAGCTTGCATATGCGTTTCTTCGGTATGCCGCAGGAGATGAGGGAGCTGCAGGTTACAGCAACGCAATGCATCGGCTGCCGGCAAGACTGGATGTCCTGCAGCAGAACCTGGATGTTCCGGATATTGAAATCATGCAGCGATATGCAAAAGAGTGCACGCTGACACTTCGAACCTTTACGGACCATCCAATGGATGGCATTGAGACCATCGGGAAGAAATTCACAAGCTATATTACAAATGAGATTACGCTGGAGGATCTGTGCCGGGAGGCTACGGCAATTCTGACAGTAAAGTGACCGGTGCTTCATCTTGCGCTCGTATTTCCGGTTTGATTTCTTGCAGATAGGTGGTGAAAACATTTTTAGGAAAGGTCCCTGCTCAAAAGCGGGGACCTTTCCTGTCATCGACGAGAATCAGGCAGTCAGTGCTGAACCTTCTCCATGGTCTGTTTCGATGCTGCGTCGAAAATCGGCTTG
>CAVKMX010000098.1:0-8735 GCA_963657295.1 Clostridium sp. CAG:302 | reverse complement strand
TCGTTGTTCTCACAAAGAGAGCCGACGACATCATATACATGGTCTGCCGGGGCATGCTCCTTTCCGAGAACGGTAATGTGATGATACGCTCCGTACATGGCCGGCCGCATCAGGTTGGCCGCACAGGCATCCACGCCGATGTATTCCTTGTATATGTGCTTTTCATGAATGGCGCGCGTCACCAATGCTCCGTAGGGAGCCAGCATGAAGCGGCCCATCTCGGTATAAATGGCACAGTCTCCCATCCCGGCCGGCACCAGCACCCGGTCATATACCGCGTGCACACCCTCACCGATGATCCGGATGTCATTCGGCGTATCCTCCGGTCTGTAGGCGACACCTACTCCGCCGGAGAGATTCACAAAGGCAAAATGAATGTCCAGTGCGTCGCGGATCTCCCTGACCAGCGTGAACAGCTGCTCCGCCAGCTGCGGATAATACTCGTTGCTGACGGTATTGGAGGCCAGAAAGGCATGGATGCCGAAATGCTTTACGCCGTGTGCCTTCAACCGGCGGTATGCCTCGAAAAGCTGCTCCCTGGTCATGCCGTATTTGGAGTCCCCGGGATTGTCCATAATACCGTTGCTGAGGCGGAACACTCCGCCCGGATTAAAGCGGCAGCTCATGGTTTCCGGGAAATCATCCCCGAACAGCTTCTCCAGGGAGGCGATGTGGGTAAGGTCATCCAGATTGATGATGGCGCCAAGTTCCCGGGCCTTCACATACTCCCGGTCCGGCGTTTCGTTGGAGGAGAACATGATGTGCGCTCCGTCCGCACCCACGGCCTCCGAGAGCACCAGCTCCGCCTCGGAGGAGCAGTCAAATCCCATGTCATAATCCTGCATGATCTGCATGATATAGGGATTGGGCGTTGCCTTCACCGCAAAATATTCCCGGAAGCCGGGGTTCCAGGCAAAAGCCTCCCGCACAGCCTCACAGTTCCTCCGGATTCCCCTTTCATCATAGATATGAAACGGCGTGGGATGACCTGCTGCTGTGATTTCTTCTGCCTTCTCCTTCGTCAGAAATGCTGATTTTTCCATAAAATTCTCCATCTGCAGACATAATGCGCAAGGCCCGTGCTGCAAAGCGCAGCACAGAAGCCGGCATCATTGTATCCTTGTATACAAATTAGTCGTTGCTAATTTTAGCACGGGCATATCCTGTTTGACCAGTGATTTTCCCGCAATTCTCCGCCGCCCTGCCACCGGCGGGCGAATGAACTGTAACCATTCATCCCCTGACCGGCTCTGTATCCGGAATCTGCCAGTCAATGGGCGTCACCCCGTTCTCCTCCAGAAAGCGGTTGCATTTTGAAAAATGTCCGCACCCGAAAAAGCCGCGGTAGGCCGACAGCGGACTCGGATGCGGCGCCCGGAGAATCAGATGTCCCGGATTGGTCAGCATGGGAATTTTCGCCTGCGCCTGGGAGCCCCAGAGCATGAAGACAATCGGTCGATCCTGTTCATTCACAGCCCGCAGAATGGCATCGGTGAACTGCTCCCATCCCCTTCCCTTGTGGGAATTGGCGGCATGCGCCCGCACCGTCAGAACCGTGTTCAGCATGAGAACGCCCTGCTCGGCCCAGTGCACCAGGCAGCCGTTGTTGGGCATGCGGCAGCCCACGTCGTCATGGAGTTCCTTGTAAATGTTGACAAGAGAAGGCGGAAGCGTCTGCTGAGAGGGCAGCACGGAGAAGCACAGGCCGTGGGCCTGGTCCGGCTCATGGTAGGGGTCCTGTCCCAGGATGACTGCCTTCACTTTCGAGAGCGGCGTCAGGTGCAGCGCGTTGAAAATATCCTCCGCAGGAGGATAGACAACCCTCGTCTGATACTCCTGCTGCACAAAGGCATAAAGCTGACGATAATAGGGCTGCCGGAATTCCTCCTGCAGCGCAGGCAGCCAGTCATTCGTGATTCCCGCCATACGGCCTCCCCTCTCAGGCAAAAGTCTTTTGCTAAATCTCCTTTAAAACGGCAAGGAGGAAGGACCAGACGCGCTGCACGGAAGAAAGGGAAAGTCTCTCCTCCGACGTGTGAACACCCATCATATCGGGTCCCATGGAAAGGCAGTCCAAGCCCTTGATCTTATCCGTGAACAGGCCGCACTCCAGACCGGCATGGAAAACCGCGATCGCCGGCTTTTCTCCGGTCTGACGCTCATAAATCTCTGCCATCCGGCTGCAGAGAGCGGAGCTGCTCTTCCGCTCCCAGGCCGGATAGGAATGCTCGGTTCTGCCGCTTCCTCCCAGTGCACAGGCCAGCAGCCGGATTCTTTCCAGCAGGTATTCCTTCTGGGATTCTACGCTGGAGCGGGCCATGTGCACCGTCTCCAGTTGTGTCTGCGTTGTCCTCAGGATGCCGAGATTCACGGAGGTCCTCGGAAGATGCTCCGATCCCGGTTCCATTTCCATGACGCCGTTGGGCACCAGCATCAGGTAGGTGATGATCCTCTCCGTATCCTTTCGGGTGATGGCCCGCGCCGGTTTTCCGTCCGTTTCCCCCCAGGTCAGAGACCAGGTGATGCCGGGATCCGTTTCCGCATATTCCGCCTGAATCTGCTCCATCCAGCCGGAAATCAGCTTCTTCGTGCGCACAGGATCTGCCTTCTTCTTCAGCAGCAGCTCCGCGGTGCAGCTGCGCGGAATCGCGTTGTCACGCTGCCCGCCCTCCAGAGAGATCAGACGCACCGTTTCCTTCTCCCGGAGCTTATTCAGAATCCGTCCCATCAGCAGATCCGCATTGGCTCTGCCAAGATGGATGCATTCTCCGGAATGGCCTCCCAGCAGTCCCTCGATTGTAAGGGTCAGCCGGCGGCCGGCGTGCTTCCTTCTCGTGACGGGGAGCACCGTGTTTGCCTCCGCTCCTCCGGCACAGCCGACAATGAAAACGCCCTCTTTCTCCGAGTCGAGATTGATCATCCGGCGGCCGGAGAGCACGTCGGTATCCAGAGCGGATGCTCCCTGCAGCCCGACCTCCTCATTGACCGTGAACACGCATTCCAGCGGCGGATGCGGGATGGTGTCGTCATCCAGCAGAGCCAGCATCATGGCAACGGCAATTCCGTCGTCGCCGCCCAGTGTGGTTCCCTTCGCATACAGATTCTCTCCGTCACACTGCAGCACAATGGGCTGGGTCTCCAGATCCAGCGGACACCCCTTTTCCTTCTCCAGTACCATGTCCATGTGTCCCTGGAGGATCAGGGGCTCCTGACTCGCGGCGCCCTTTGACGCATCCTTTCGGATGATCACGTTGAGGGACGCATCCTGAACGTACTCCAGTCCCCTTTCCGCTGCAAAGGATGTCAGATAGCTGCTGATCTCCTCCACGTGATAGGAGCCGTGCGGTATCCGGCAGATCTCCTCAAAAAAGTGCAGCACCCGCTGCGGCTCTGCATCACCGCAAACGGCATTGTGCATGACATCCTGTTCCATCTTCTGTTCCTCCTTCTCCTCTACAGCCGGACGGGCACGCCGTGTCCCCTCAGGTATTCCTTGACCTGCATAATCTCCAGCTCCCTGTAATGAAACAGGGAGGCTGCCAGCGCCGCATCCGCCCCGCCGTCCGTCAGAGCCTCCAGAAAATGCTCCTTTGTTCCTGCACCGCCGGATGCCACCACGGGGATGCGCACGGCATCGGAAACGGCCCTGGTCAATGCAATGTCGTAGCCGGCCTTCGTGCCGTCTCCGTCCATACTGGTGAGCAGAATTTCTCCGGCTCCCAGCTCCTGCACTCTTTCCGCCCATTCTACGGCGTCCAGCCCGGTATCCGTGCGCCCGCCGGCAACATAAACCGTCCAGCCCTCTCCATTGTCTCTGCGCCTTGCGTCAATGGCTACCGTGATGCATTGGCTGCCGAACTTCTCCGCTCCCTCGGCGATCAGCTCCGGTCTCCTTACGGCAGCGGAATTCACGGAAATCTTATCCGCCCCCTCCCGCAGGATAGCCTTCATATCTTCCACGGTACGGATTCCTCCACCCACCGTGAAGGGGATGAATACGTTTTCCGCCACACGGCGCACCATGTCCGTCACCGTATCTCTTGCGTCACTGGTCGCCGTGATATCCAGAAAGACCAGTTCATCCGCGCCGGCGCGGGAATAGGCCGCTCCGATTTCCACCGGATCTCCGGCATCCTTAAGCTGAACAAAATGAACGCCCTTTACTACGCGTCCGTCCTTTACATCCAGACAGGGAATGATTCGTTTGGTCAGCATCCTGTTCGTCTCCTTTCAGGCGTTTACCTGCAGAAAATTCCGGAGAATCTGCATGCCGATGCGTTCGGATTTCTCCGGGTGAAACTGACAGGCGAACACATTCCCGCACTCTATGCTGGCGTCAAAGCCAATGCCGTATTCCGATCTCGCCGTCACGATGGACGGATCCTCCGCCCGGAGGTAATAGGAGTGCACGTAATAGACGTGGCTCCCCTCCGGAATCCCCCTGAACAGCCGTCCCGTTTTTCTTTTCTCCGGATCAGGAGCCTTCGTCCCGGGATACTGCAGTGCATTCCATCCGATCTCCGGCACTTTCAGAACGGCGTGCTCTGCGCCGATGGAACGCCGAAAGGAATCCGGAAGATCCGAAGGAAACCGTACCACGCGCCCCTTCAGGATGGAAAGTCCGCGAACGCCGGGACTTTCCTCGCTCTCATCGAACAGAATCTGCAGGCCGAGACAGATTCCCAGAAACGGGGTTCCGCTCTCACAGACATGATGAATCACATCCTCCAGTCCGCGCTCCCGCAGCTGCCGCATGGCATCGCCGAAGGAACCGACTCCCGGGAGAATCACATGGTCGGCACCGGCGATCACATCCGGATCAGCGGTTGTCTGCGCACAGACGCCGAGGGTATGAAGTGCATTTTCCACACTGCGGAGATTCCCTGCACCGTAATCAATAATCGCAGCTTTCATCTTTACCTCTGTATGCCGCAGCCGGCTGCGGCTGCGCAACCTTCTCTCCTGTCGTCACCGGGTGGAGAATTCATACCAGAACTCGACGCCGTTTTCCCGATTGCGGACGCCGTACGCTTCGTGCATCAGCTCCATAATGGCCTTTACAATCGACAATCCGACCCCGGAGCCGCCGTATTCTCTCGTACGCGCCTTATCCACCTTATAGAATTTATCCCAGATTCTGGAAAGCGATTCCTCAGGAATGGGGGACCCGGTATTGAAAACACAAACTCGAACCTTATTTTCCTTTCGTTCGAAACGTATGTCAATCACTTTCTCTCCGTCACAGTGATTCACTGCATTGGTAAAGTAATTCTGAAACACCTCCTCGGCATAAAAGGGATCTCCCCAGACATAAACGGGGTCTGTCTCTTCCAGACGCACCTGAATCTCATGGCTGCGGATCAGGAGCTCCGAGGTTCGAAGGTACCCCTGAATCAGCTCCAGCAGATCAAAATTCTCGTAATTCAGTTCATTGTCCTGTCCGAACTCCAGGTGCGTCAGTGCGAGGAATTTCTGAACCATTCCGTTCATTTTGCGTGCTTCGTCGACAATGACGCTGCAGTAATAATCCCGGTCCTCCTGCTCCTCCGCCAGACCGTCCTGCAGCCCCTCCGCATATCCCTGAATCAGTGCAATGGGGGTCTTCAGCTCGTGCGTAACATTGGAGATGAACTCCCGCTGCATGATTTCCGTCTGATTCCGACGCTCAATATCCTGCAGCAGCTGTGCGTTGACATTTTTAAGCTCGGAGATGGTGCTCTCGAGCGTCTCGGACATTTCATTCATGTTTTTTCCGAGAATCGAGATCTCGTTGTGCGCTGTCCCCTGATATTTGGCGGAGAAATCCAGCCGTTTCATCTTCTGTGACAGCTCGGCCATCTCCAGGATCGGTCTTGTGATGCGTCCGGACAGCAGCAGGGCCACCGCAAAACCCAGAATGACCACGAAGCCTCCGGCGAGGAGGATGAAACGATTGGCAATGCCGGCATTGGTGCGCAGGGAATCCATTGCCGTGCGCAGCAGATAATAGGAGCCGTTCGAGAGCAATCCCCAGCGCTCCATAAACTGCGTTCCGGAGGCCTTGTCGAGCACCACCTGTACCCTCGTATTCTCCTCATTCAGGAGTGTCTGCACGATGTAATAATCCGGAGCATGACGGTCTGCCTGCCAGGACTGTACCCTTGTCTCGTCAAAATCATCCGGGAGCTGGTCGGTATTCTCCAGCAGATTGTCCCACATGCGCATCATCATGGTGTCCAGATCCTGACACATGGAACGGACGGTCTTGGATTCTTCATCAATGACGAGGATGCTGATGTTGTCCTTGTTGGCAATCTGCGTCAGTTCTCTGCCGAAGGCAATGGACTCGATGGCATTGGAGGAGGCCGCTTCCTCCAGCCGTTCATAGGTTTCCTTGAGCGTCTCCTGTTTCTCCCGATTGTAATAACGCTCCAGAAAAGCCGTGTTCACGAGCAGGATCAGCGCAATCGCTCCGGCCATCAGGCCAAAGAAAAGAGCGGCAAATTCCCATTGGATCGAAAAAAAGGATGCCGCCTCTGCAGCATCCTTTTCCAGATCCGTACCTGTCCCTTTCTGATGAAACAGAACGTTTTTTCGGATTTTCATTTTCCCCTTTCCTGCCGCTGATCACCGGCGGACAACGATTGTTCAGGACTGAATTTGTACCCGAGTCCCCAGATGGTCTTGATGAGATCTCCCTTTTCTCCCATCTTGCTGCGCAGCTTTTTTACGTGTGTGTCTATGGTCCGCGCATCCCCGTAGTAGTCGTAATTCCAGACGTGGTTGAGAATCTGTTCTCTGGAAAGCGCCCGTCCGCTGTTCTCGAGGAAGTACGCCATCAGCTCGAATTCCTTGGCAGAGAGCTCCACAGGATTGCCGTCGATGGTGACCTGATGCGCAGCCTTGTCGATGACAATGCCGCTGCTCTCCAGTCGTTCTGAATCCTTTCCGTGCCCTTCCCGTGCCAGCAGGGCCTCCACACGGGCGACCAGGACACGCGGACTGAAGGGCTTGCGCACATAATCGCTGATGCCCAACTCGAATCCCTGCAGCTCATCCTGCTCCTCGGATTTCGCTGTCAGCATGATGATGGGAACCTTGGACGTCTTCCGAATCTCTCTCGTAACGCCGTAGCCGTCCAGCTGCGGCATCATCACATCCAGAATCAGCAGAGCAATGTCCGGGTGCCGGTCATAGACATCCAGCGCCTCGATGCCGTTGGACGCCTCGTACACCTCATAGCCGGACCTGGCAAGAAAATCATGCACCAGCTTGCGCATGCGCTCTTCATCGTCAACCACCAGAATCTTCAACATATCAGCCTCCGCCTGCAGACCGGGAACAAGTGAAGCCCGCCGCACTCACCTGCGCCCCCGCTCTTCTACCGTAGCACAGGATTGTGAAAGAAGTGTGATTCCGTTCGCAGTATTTTCATTCCGCCACCAGGACAACAACACCTCGTCCTGCCAGCGCCACTCTTCCTCCCACGACCGGCACCCGTGATGTGCTGAGATACTCACCGCAATTGATGGCTGCCGTATCGATGGCGACACGCCAGGACATTCCCTCCGGCAGATCCGGAACCCTTGCCGAGGTGTTCTCCCAGTGAGAATTCACCAGGACATAAACCACATCGTCCTTCTGCCTGTCTGTGTCATATCCGGCATACAGGACGCCGAGTGTCTTGGTCTGCACCGTCACCTCATGAAAGGCCGGATCCCCGCCGTTTACGGATACATCCGGGAAGCCGCACCTGGCCGGCTCCATCTTGCGGCTGATGCAGGGATGCTCCTTGCGGAAGGCAATCACTCCCTTATAGAACTCATAGAAGCTGCGGTTTTTCTCCAGAAAATTCCAGTTCAGCCAGGAGATTTCATTGTCCTGACAATAGCCGTTGTTGTTGCCGTACTGTGTGTTGCCGAACTCATCGCCGGCCAGAATCATGGGCGTCCCGCGGCTGCACATAAGCGTTGTGATGGCATTGCGCATCATCTGAAAGCGAAGTGCATTCACCGCCGGATCATCGGTTTCCCCCTCCGCACCGCAGTTCCAGGAGCGGTTGTCGTTGGAGCCGTCGGAGTTCTCCCAGCCGTTTGCCTCATTGCGCTTGTGGTTGTAGGCGTACAGGTCATACAGGGTGAAGCCGTCATGGCAGGTCAGGAAATTCACCGAGCTGGTATACCCCATATAAACGCCGTAATACAGATCCATGGAGCCGGTCATGCGGACCGCGGCCTCCGGCGCATTCCAATAATTTCCCTTCAGAAAATCCCGCATGCAGTCACGGTACTTGCCGTTCCACTCCGCCCAGCGATTGTAGGCAGGAAAGGAGCCCACCTGATACATGCCGCCGGCATCCCAGGCCTCTGCAATCAGCTTCACATTGCCCAGAATCGGATCATAGGCCAGCTTTTTCAGGAGCGGCGGATCCTGCAGCGGCGTACCGTCCGCGGCGCGTCCGAGAATGCTGGCGAGATCAAAGCGGAACCCATCCACGTGAAACCGCGTCACCCAGTACCGGAGACATTCCACGATGAAGCTCTGAACGATGGGGTGGTTGCAGTTCATGGTATTGCCGCAGCCGGAGAAATTGTAATATTTGCCGTCCGGCGTCAGCATGTAGTAAATATTGTTGTCGATGCCCTTGAAGGAAATAAACGGGCCGCCCTCTCCGCCCTCTGCCGTATGGTTGAAGACAACATCCAGAATGACCTCGATGCCGTTTTCCTTCAGAAGCTGAATGGTTTCCTTTAATT
>CAVKMX010000097.1:0-8900 GCA_963657295.1 Clostridium sp. CAG:302 | reverse complement strand
GCAGCTTCCTCACCCTTGGCTTTGATCAGGTGTACAACCTGTATACACCCATGACCTATTCGGTGGCGGATATTTTCGATACGTATGTGTTCCGCGTGGGAATTCAGCAGGCACAGTACAGCTTTGCAACAGCGGTCGGCCTGTTCCAGTCGGTGGTGGGTCTTGCCATGGTGGTGACCTTCAACAAGATCGCGAATAAGGTTTCCGAGGACGGAGGTTTGTGGTGATGAGAAGATGCAGGAAAGGAACACATGTGCGCGAATCGGCGCAGGACAGGGCCTTCGGCATTGCAATAACGCTGATTCTGCTGATTTTCGCCGTAATTACAGCCGTGCCGCTGCTGTCAGAGCTTGCCATTTCCCTGAGCTCCAAGACGGCGGCGCAGATGAATCAGATCAATCTGCTGCCGGTGGGCTTCACCCTGGATTCCTGGAAGTACATTCTGACCAAGGGCAATGTATGGCGGCCGTTTCTGATCTCGCTGTCGTCCACGGCGCTGGGGGTGGTCATCGCATTGCTGATCAATACGCTGATGGCCTATCCTCTGTCCAAGACGGAATTCACACCGGCGAAATATCTCATGCTCTTTGTCGTGTTCACCATGGTGTTCTCCGCACCGAAGGTTCCGTATTTCCTGACGCTGCGGGCCTATGGACTGTACAACAGCTACTGGGTGCTGATCTTCCCGCACATTCTGACGGCCTACAATCTGATCATCGTCCGTACCTTTTTCCGGCAGTTCCCGAAGGAGCTGGAGGAAGCGGCCATGATCGACGGCTGCGGCAAATTCCGTATCCTGTTCCAGATCGTGCTGCCGGCCTCGAAGGCTGTGCTGGCAACGGTGGGACTGTTCTACGGTGTAACCATGTGGAACCAGTACGAGCATCCGATGATGTTCCTGCAGAACATGGACCTGTTCCCGCTGCAGATGCGGATTCGGACCATTGTGGACGGAAGCGGTGAGCTGCAGGCCGTCACGATGGCGCAGACGGCGAATTATACCTCGGCGACATTGAGTGCGGCGGCGGTTGTTTTTGCCATCGTACCGATTCTGGCGGCCTATCCGTGGATTCAGAAGTATTTTGCAAAGGGTGCCATGCTGGGATCGGTGAAGGGCTGAAGCGAAGCGGAAGACGGCCGGAGAAATGCGCACGAGGGAGCTGCCGGAAAATCCTGCAGCACAGGTGCGGAACAGCCTAAAAAGCCCATAGCGGCAGCTAAAAAAACACCGATGATGCGGCAGGGCGGATTTGCTAGAGTAGGACATGCAGAACAAGGACTGCAGGAACTGCAAGGAGGGAAGGATAGTATGAAGAGGCGTTATGGAAAGAGACTGCTGGCGGCAGCCGTGACGGCCGCGATGACCGCGGCCGCATTGTCAGGCTGCGGATCCTCATCGGGGACCAAGGACGGAGCCTCCGCAGACACAAAGGCGGAGGGGACTCAGGATACTGCGGCGGCTTCGTCCGATGAGGACATTGAGATCTGGAACACCAACACCGGCTATCTCCCGGTGGAGGCGGGGAGCGAGCTCTACAATCTGTACAAGGAGATCACAGGGGTCGGAATCGTCCAGCCCTATGTGGAGTGGAACGGCGGGCAGACCTATCTGGAGCAGCTGAACCTGCGCATCGCGGCCGGCGATATGCCGGATATGTTCACGCCCTACAACGGCAATGAAACGGAGCTGATCAAGAGCGGCGCATTGCTGGATCTGACGGATCTGCTGCCGGAAAAGGCACCGCACCTGTGGAACCTGATCCCGGAGTCGGTATGGGATGCGGTAAAGGCCAACGATCCCACGGGACAGAACCGGATTTATGTGATTCCCGGCGTGATCAGCTACGGCAGGAACGGTGCGATGATCCGCAAAGACTGGCTGGACAATCTGGGGCTGGATATCCCGACCACACAGGAGGAGTTCGTTGAGGTGCTGCGCGCCTTTAAGAACGATGATCCCAACGGCAACGGCATTGCGGATGAGATCCCGACGGGCGGCCGTGCGGAAGCCAGATGGATGGGACAGCTCTTCGGCCAGTACGGCATTGCCATGTGGGAGGGATATCCGCAGTGGGATATCTATGACGGGGAAATCACCTATTCCGCCGTCACTCAGAACATGCGGGATTGTCTGGAATGGATGTCCGGGCTGTACGCGGAGGGACTTCTGGATCCGGAGACTCTGCTCAATGACAAGGCGGCCTGGGACGGCAAGATCAATTCCGGCGTGGTAGGAATCTGGGAACATCTTCCGCAGGAGAGCTATCGCTATGCGGAGAACATTTACGAGGGGACCGGCGTAAAGGCAGAAATTGTGACGCTGCCCGCGATTTCGGCACCCGGCTACGAAGGGTATTACACCATGCGGCAGATGAACGGCGGGGCCTTTGTGGTGGCCAATACGGATGACGAGGCGAAGATCGACAACATCATGAAGGTTCTGGATGCCTACGGCAATCAGGAGCTGTGGACGACGTTCTACAACGGTGTAGAGGGAATGCACAGCGAGACGACGGATGGGAAGACGGTCCGTCTGGCCGACGATCCGTCGACGCAGCAGGTGCTGATCCTCCACCCGTATGACGACATTGCCACCAGCGACTTCGCGATTGAGATGCTGTCCTCCCAGCTGACCGATGACCGGGAGTGGGCGGTGGCGCAGTCCATCGAGAACATTCAGGAGAATCAGAAGTACGTCAGGGATTTTGCAGGAGACGGCTTGCCGGATTCCATTTACTCCGATTATCCTGATATCGGAAACCGGACACTGTACATTGAATATGCGACCAAGATCATCACAGGAGAATATCCCATCGACAAGTTCGATGAGTTCGTGGAAAAATGGTATGCATCCGGCGGAACGGAAGTGACCGAAAAGGTAAGAGAGTGGTATGCCGGCAAGGAACAGTAGGGTGTACATGAACAGGTCGGCTGCGGGAATGCCCGGAGCATGAGGAAGGCAGGGTCCCGGGGAACGGAGTTCCCCGGGACCCTCTTGGACATTTTGCGGAGGCGGCGGGAAGGTGCGTCAGAAGGACAGCGGTGCGATGAGAAAATTCTGGGACAATCTGAACATAACCATGAAGCTGATACTGGTGTTTTCGCTGGTGAGCATTGTTCCGCTTCTGATCATGTGCTCGGTCCTGTACCGGATTTCGGTGGTGAGTCTGGAGGAGGCGATGGAGGAGACGGCCTCCATTTTCAGCTCTCAGATTACCTCGGACATGAACGGCGTAATCGAGGACTATGACGCGCTGACCAGATCGCTGCTGGTGAACAACAATCTGATGAACAATCTGGATACGGAGCTGCCAATTTCAAAGCGTATTGAGAACCAGCAGTTCTACCGGGAGACGGTGCTGAAGATGATGACCATGGAGAGCGGGATGCAGTCGGTCATCATCATGAATGACAAGGGAGAATATTATCAGTATGACCGCTATGGGAGGTCCCTGCATTATGAGGAGCTGCTGGAGCAGGACTGGCTCGTCCGGGAGCAGGAGAAGGAGGGGGTCCTCTTTCTGACGGCGCTCCATGACTGTCCCTATTATGACAAGAACCAGGATCAGATTCTGGTCACCTTCGGCCGCAGGGTATATGGATCCGACGGGCGCTATGCGGGAATGATCCTTATCGATGTCTCTCCCGCCAGCATGATCCAGCTCAGCAGCCTCTTCCTTCTGGAACGCAATCAGTACAACATTAAGATCAACATTTCGGATGAGACCGGCGGGCTGATCTACGACTCGGATCTCTCCAGCGGACGGCTTCATTACAGTGAGATCAATGAGGAGGAACTCCTGCTCTATGAGAAGAATCCGGCGGATTATGTGGTGATCCGGGGAGAGACACAGCAGCTGGGAATTCAGGTCAATACGGTTATCCCCAGGAGCAGCATGTACCTGCGCGTGGGCCTCATCCGGCGGGTGACGGCCGTGCTGGCGGCGGTTCTCATCGCGGTCATTATCGCCGCCTCGATTCTGTTCACCCGGCGGATGACTTATCTGATCCGCAAGCTGCAGAGCAGCATGAAGCGTCTGGAGTGCGGGCGTTATGAGCGGATCGAAGAGCAGGCGGGGAAGGATGAAATCGGCAGCCTGGTCGACAGCTACAATCACATGGTGGGGCAGATGGAGGAGCTTCTGGAAGAGGTGTACCAGGCCGGAATCCGACAGAAAAATGCGCAGTTTCTCGCGCTCCGCGCGCAGATCAACCCGCATTTTCTCTTTAACACCCTGGAATCCATCCGGATCAAGGCCATTCTGAACGGAGATGACGAGGTAGCGGAGATGGTCAAGCTCCTGGCAAGGCTGTTCCGCACCGCCCTGGAGGGCGACAGAAAGAATTATACGGTGGAGGATGAGCTGGAGAATCTCCGTGCCTACGTCTGTCTCCAGAACATCCGGTTCGATCATGTGATCACGATGGAGGAGGAGATCGACCCGCGGCTGCACGGGGCGAGAATTCCGTCCATCCTGTTCCAGCCGGTGATCGAGAACAGCTTTCGGTATGCGGGCAGGGAGAGCAGTACGCCGATCTGCATTCGCATTGAGGGGACGCTGTCGGAGGAGAGGCAGATGGTGTTCACCATCCGGGATGATGGCCCCGGGATGACGCCGGAGAGGCTCGCTGCGGTCCGGGAGAGCATCGCACAGGGGCAGCAGAAGGAAGCGCAGGAGCAGGGGGCAGAGGGATCCCACAGCATCGGATTGCGCAACATCGCAGAACGGCTGCGTCTGCGCTACGGCGAGGAGGGCAGTCTTCGGATTCTTTCCAGTGATGCTGCGGGAACGGCAGTGGAGATTCGTGTACCGTATGCGCAGTAGCATCGGGATGGGGGAGACAATGGCCTACAAGGTGCTGGTGGTAGAGGATGAAAGGGAGAAGGCAAGAGGGATTGCCTATCTGATCGGGAAGTCCAATCCGGAGTGTGAGCCGGTCCTCCTGGCCTTCGACGGGCAGGAGGGCTGCCGGAGAGCAGAGGAGGAGCAGCCGGACATTATTCTCACGGACATCAAAATGCCGGTGATGGACGGCCTGGAGATGATTGGAGCGCTACGGAAGGCGGGATGTACCGCGGAGTTCGTTGTGCTCAGCGGTTATGCAGAGTTCGGGTACGCAAAGCGGGCCATGGAGCTGGGAGTGAAGGACTTCATCACCAAGCCGGTGGATGAGAAGGAGCTTGGTCGCACGCTGAACGGTCTCTGCCGCGAAATCGCGGAACAGCGGATTTCCCGCGACTCCATGGACAGGATTCATGAGGACATGCGGGAATATGCGTTCCGGGAGTATCTGGCAGGAAATCCAGGCAGTCGTTCGAAGGTCGGGGAGTACCTGAAGCAGCTGGGAATTCTGGATGCGTGCAGCCGATATACCTGCCTTGTGCTTGAAGGGGAGAAGAAAGAGCTGTTCGCTCCGAAGGAAGGCCTGATCCGGCAGGAGGGGCGGTTCGTCTACGCGTTCCGGATTTCGGATACCCAGCTGGCGGCGGTGATCTGTGCGGAAAAGCTGGAGAGAGAAGAGAAACGGACCTTTGACTGGCAGAGCCTTGTGAGCGGGGAGATCCGGCAGGAGAGGTTCGGAATCGGCATGGGGAGTACCTACGGCAGTTATGAAGATCTGCCGAAGGCCTATGAGGAGGCTCTCATCGCCGTGAACTATCGCATTCTGCGGGGAAGCGGAACCGTGATTCTGTTCGAAGAGCTCTGCGGCATGGAGAATCAGACAGAGCTTCTGACCCGGCAGGAGATCGAGAATCTGAAGGAGAGAATCGATCGGTTTGATCAGGAGGGCTTCCGGATTGCCGTGCGCGGGATCTTAAGGCGGGTGCAGGAGGAAAACCGGCTGTCCCTTCCCGAACTGCAGAAGCTGAGTCTGAACATTGTGCTGGAGGGACTGCACAATATTCCGACGGCGCAGCTGCAGATGAATGAATACTTCGGACGGAATCTGTTCACATTAAAGAGCATCGAGAAATTCAAAACCATGGAGCAGCTGGAGAACTGGATTCTGAACATGGTGGGGAGTGCGAATGAACTGATGCTGCAGGATAAGGTGCCTCAGAAAAAGGACATTATTCTGGAGGCCAAGGAGTACATTCGTCAGCACTACAACCGGAACATTACCCTGCAGGACCTGGCGGAGAGATTTTATCTGAACCCCTATTATTTCAGTCAGCTGTTCAAGAAAAAGGCGGGCGTGACATATCAGAATTATCTGACCGGATACCGGATCGACCGGGCCAGGAAGCTCCTGGAGGAGACGGATCTGCACATCTGCGAGGTTTGCCGGCTGGTCGGGTACAGCGATGTAAATCACTTTAATCAGCTGTTCGAGCGGGAAACCGGCTGCAAGCCGAGTGCGTACCGGCAGCAGAAAAGACAGAAGACCTTTTGAATACAGTTCGTAAGGAGGACGGGAGCCGGAGCGGTTCTGCCCCGGACGTTCATTCCGGAATACGGAGGAGAGCATGACACAACGGAGTGCAAAGCTGGAGAAACTGCTGCAGGGAGAAACGGGCAACCGTATTTTTCCCTTCTTCTGGCAGCATGGAGAGTCGGAAGCGGTGCTGCGGGAGTACATGAAGGCGATCTACGATGCCAATCTGAGAGCCGTCTGCATCGAGAGCCGGCCGCATCCGGATTTCGCCGGCCAGGGCTGGTGGCAGGATATGGATATTATCCTGGAAGAAGCCAGGAATCGGGGCATGAAGGTGTGGATTCTGGATGACAGTCACTTCCCAACGGGATACTGCAACGGTGCAGTCAGAGAGAAGCCGGCGGCAAGGAGGCGATGGTTTCTGACGTATAAGGTGCTGGGAGAGCTGGCCCCCGGGGAGTCGGGAGAATGGAGCGAGGAGGAATACGGCAGACCGGATCCCTTCGAGCCGTCCCGGATCGAGAATTACTTTCACCTGTCCTGTGAAACCTTTTCGGACGATATCTGGCTGGGGGCCGCTGCCGTGCGGAAGGGGGGAGCCGGCGGGGAGGATCTGATCCGGCTGGAGGAAAAGGACGGAAGAATCCGCTTTCAGTCTGCGGACGGTGTATGGAGGGTTTATTCCCTGCTGCTGACACGCAACCGCGGTCCGCACCGGGATTATATGAATATGCTGGATGAGGAGTCCTGCCATACCTTAATCGAGGCGGTGTACGAGCCGCACTACGAGCATTACGGGAAGGATTTCGGCGGAGTGATTGCCGGCTTTTTCTCGGACGAGCCGGAGATCGGGAACGGGCATCTCTACGAGATGGACCGGAAGATCTATGAGGTGAGTGATCAGCCGTGGAGCCCGGCGCTGCAGAGTGCGCTGGAGCAGCTCTGGGGAGAGGAATATTGGCGCTTTCTGCCTCTTTTATGGGAGAGATCCTTCGATGATGGAATGACGGCCAGGGTGCGATATGCATTTATGGATCAGGTGACAAGATGCGTGGAGCGCGCCTTTTCAAGGCAGATCGGCGACTGGTGCGCGGCTCACGGCGTACAATACATCGGTCACCTGATTGAGGACAATAACCAGCACGCGCGGTGCGGCTCCGGTCTGGGACATTATTATCGGGGACTGGCCGGTCAGGATATGGCGGGAATCGACGACATCGGCGGGCAGGTGCTGCCGCAGGGGGAGGATCTTGCCCTGGTCTCACACCTTGGCACGCCACGGGACGGAGCCTTCTATCATTTCACGCTCGGCCGGCTGGCCTCCAGCGCCGCGGCCATTGACCGCCGCAAGAACGGGCGCTCCATGTGCGAGATTTTCGGCAACTACGGCTGGATGGAGGGCGTACGGCTGGAGGCATACCTTGCGGATCATTTCATGGTGCGCGGTGTGAATCATTTTGTGCCGCATGCCTTCTCTGCCAAAGCGTTTCCGGATCCGGACTGCCCGCCGCATTTCTATGCACATGGGAACAATCCGCAGTACCGGCATTTCGGCGTGCTGATGCGGTACATGAATCGTGTCTGCACGCTGATCAGTGACGGATATCACGAGAGTGAGGCGGCCGTCCTGTACCATGGTGAGGCGGAGTGGACCGGAATGACCTGCATGTATGTGCAGGAGCCGGCCAGGGTATTGACGGAGGCACAGATCGGATTTGACTTCATCCCCTCCGATGTATTCACGGATGACACCTATGCCCTGTGCATGGAAAACGGACTCCGGGTGAACCGTCAGTGCTACCGCTGCCTGCTGATTCCGGAGACGGACTATATTACGAGAGAGACGGCGGAGGCCGTTGTGAGGCTGGAGCAGCAGGATTTCCCGTGCATTTTCCTGAATGCATATCCGAAGGGCATCTGCAGCCGGATGGATGCAGGGGAGGAGGCGCAGCTGATCGCCGCCGTGCGGCAGGCGGCAGAGGTCTGGCCGCTGGCGCTGCTGGAGGAAAGGCTGCGCGCAAGGAGCATTCCGGAGCTTTTGGCGGAGCCGCCGGAGCGGATGCTGCGCAGCTACCGCTATCATGCGGATCCGGAGCTCCTGTACCTGGTAAATGAGGGAACAGAAGTTTACGAGGGATGTGTGCGGCTGCAGGAGAGGCACGAAACGTGCTGTCGCTATGACGCATGGGCAAACCGGCTGGAGCCGGCGGAATACCGGCAGGAAGGAGACGGGCTGGAGGTTCGCGTGCGGATCGAGCCCGGGAAGAGCTGGATTCTGCTGCTGGACGCGGGAAACGGCGCAGGCGGAGGGGAGATTCCCGCTGCCGGGGACGGCAGGGAAGCCGGGAAAGGTGCAGACCCGGCAGCAGCTCCCGTGAGGAGGACGGAGAGTACGGGAGAAGGCGGCATGGAGGAGATGCTGCCTCTCAATACCGGCTGGATGAGGTCCGTGTGTGAGAGCGCGGACTATCCTGCCTTCGGGAAGGGAACCGAGGTGACGCTGCCGGATGCGGCGGAGAGAG
>CAVKMX010000096.1:0-8956 GCA_963657295.1 Clostridium sp. CAG:302 | reverse complement strand
CGTTGAAATATGGCAGGTGCTAAACAGATACATACAGGGATTTCATATCGGTTCAGTGAATGGTTTTCAATTCATAGGTTCGGCTCCCGAGACCGATTTTCTCGGCGTGCTCCAGCGTTTCTCTCCAGCGGACATTGGGGTTGCTGTTCATGAAGTGATCTCCATGATCGTGGAAATGAGGGTCCGCCAGATGGTCTCCCAGCTGCGAGTTGGCAATGGGAGAAGAGGCCAGGCACAGATCCACGCAGGCCTGATCCAGGGCAACCGGATCAAAGGAGGCCAGCATGCCGATGTTGGGCAGGATGGGGGCATCGTTCTCGCCGTGACAGTCGCAGTTCGGGGAGACATCCGTGATCAGAGAAATGTGGAAGCAGGGACGTCCGTCGCAGACAGCCTGAGAGTATTCCGCAATCTTGCAGCCCAGAATTTCGTTGGCGTTGGAATTGCGGTTGGCAATGGCATCAAAGGAACAGGCACCGATGCAGCGGCCGCATCCCTTGCAGATGTCCGGATCGATGAAGGCCCTGCCGTTCTCGTAGCGAATGGCATCGGAGCCGCACTCCCTGGCACAGCGACGGCAGCCGCGGCAGAGCTCCTGATTGACCGTGGGCTTGCCGCTGTTGTGCTGGTGCATCTTGCCGGCCCGGGAACCGCAGCCCATGCCGATGTTCTTGAGGGCGCCGCCGAAGCCGGTGGCCTCATGTCCCTTGAAATGAGTCAGGGAGATGAAAACATCGGCATCCATGACGGCACGTCCGATGTAGGCCTCCGTACAGTACTCGCCGTTTCGGACGGGAACCGTTACGTCATCGGTGCCCTTCAGGCCGTCGCCGATGATCACCTGACATCCGGTGGTAATGGGATTGAAGCCGTTGATGCAGGCGCAGTCGAGATGCTCGGGAGCATTCCGCCGGCTCCCGGGATAGAGCGTGTTGCAGTCGGTCAGAAAGGGGATGCCCTTCTGCTCCTTCACAAGGTCAGCCACGGCCTTCGCATACTGGGGGCGGAGATAGGCAATGTTGCCGAGCTCACCGAAATGCATCTTGATGGCGACAAAGCGCCCGTCCATGTCGATGCGTCCGATGCCGGCGCTGCGACAGAGCCTCTGGAGCTTCTGCGGAAGCGGCGTGCCGATGTGCGTTCGAAAATCCGTGAAAAATACCTCTGCCATGATGCCTCCTTTGATGCATGATTTTTATGGTCTGCGGTGTCTGTGTGAGCGAATACAAAGTCATTAGAAAGTATAGCATGTTATACTGTTTTGGTAACACGGGCCTTGAGCGGGCCGCGCGTCATCCGTACGGCCGCGGTCTGCAGATACGCAAGCTGCGGCTGCACAGAAGGGGGGGAGCATGCAGATTCTGTTGTACCTGGCGGCGATCACAGGACTCCTCCTGTTCGCCTGTCCGATTCTGTTCTTCGGAATCGGCGTGAATTTCGGCAATCTCACGGGACTGGCGGTGTCCGCTGTTTTTCTGGCCTTTGCGCGGCACGGGAGTGCCGCACCGCTCAGCTTTTCAGGGAACCGGCGGTGGGTGGTCTGCGTGTTCTGGGGCCTTTTCGTGATAGGCGTCATCATAGGGGCACTGGAATCCCTTCTGATGCTGCGCGGTCTCCGGAATACACCGGCGCCGAAGGAGGATCTGCCGGTGCTGATCTTGGGGTGCGGCGTGGAAAAGGGGAAACCGAGCACGATTTTGAGAGAACGTCTGGACACGGCGCTGCAGTACCTGGAGGAGCATCCGAGGTCCGCCGTGATTGTCTGCGGGGGAAGAGGACCGGATGAGCTCATTTCAGAGGCAGAGTGCATGGCGGTCTATCTGGAGGAGCACGGGATCGATACAGGACGCATCTTCCGGGAGGATGCGTCGAGGAATACCAGGGAGAATCTGGCCAATGCAGCGGTGATCCTGGAGAGGGAAGGGCTCGGCAGCCGGGCTGTGGTGGTGACCAGTGATTTTCACTGCTTCCGCGCAGGCAGTCTGGCGGCAGACAACGGGATTACGGCCTGCTCTCTGCCGGCCAGGACCTTCTGGCTGTTCCTGCCGACCTACTGGATCCGGGAATGGTACGGCATTCTTTATCAGACACTGTAAAACGAGGAACCGGTGCGGAACCGCTCTGCCTGCTCATGCAGGTGCGGAACCGATGCACAGAAGGATCATAAGGGGATGCCGCGAACAGCCGCGGCAGGGAAGGGGATTGCATGAAGGAACAGCACAACCGAATGGTGAATGAGCACGATTACCGTCAAAGCCCGGCGTATACGGCGCCGGACAAGGAAAAGGAGCGGCTGATCAAGAGACTGGGAGAGATGATCACAGACCGCTATGCTGTCAAGCTCACACATTCTCTGCAGACCGATGATCCCGAGTATTGGGCGCTGGATGCGGTTCTGACGAAGGAGGAAGCGGCCTTCATGCTCAGCTTCGGAAAGACCAGAGTGCCGTACCGCACGGAGGAACTGGCGAAGAGGAATCATATGTCCGAAGAGGAGGCGCAGAAAATTCTCGACCATCTGGTCTGGATCGGCGTGGTGGAGATGAACCGGGAGAACAGCGACAGAGAGCGGCAGTACAATGTGCCGATCTTCGTTCCGGGCTCGGCAGAGTTCATGATGATGCAGGAGCCGCTGACGAAGGAGCATCCGGAGCTGGCAACCTTTTTCAATCTGATGACGCAGATGCCGCTGGAGGGCCTGACGCCGATGATTCCCCCGGGAGGTGCAGGTGTCGGCATGCATGTCATCCCTGTCGAGAAGGCAATCGAGACAAGAAATGAGTCCGTCAGCGTGGAGCATATTTCCCATTGGCTGAACAAATATGATAAATACTCGGTCGGCCTGTGCACCTGCCGCAGACAGCAGGAAATGCGCGGGGAGGGCTCCGGCGATGTGGCGGGAGAATTCTGCATCGGCGTCGGAGACATGGCAGAATTCTGCGTTGTCCGGGGGACCGGCCGTTACATTTCCTACGAGGAGGTGCTGGAAATCCTGCAGCGTGCGGAACGCCACGGCTTTGTGCACCAGATTACGAACATCGACGGTGAGGACAAGATTGTGGCGATCTGCAACTGTGCGCCGGGGGTGTGCAACGCACTCCGCACATCGCAGCTCTACAACACGCCGAACCTTTCAAGGTCGGCCTATCGCGCCCATGTGGACAGGGACAAATGTGTCGCCTGCGGGAAGTGTGCGGAGGTCTGTCCGGTCGGCGCATCCAGGCTCGGACAGAAGCTGTGCCGGAAGAATGGAGAGGAGGTCCGCTATCCGAAGACGCTCCTGCCGGATGCGGTAAAATGGACGGCGGACAACTGGAATCCGAATTACCGGGAGGATGCGAAGAAGAACTGCTATGATTCCGGAACCGCTCCGTGCAAGGCAGCCTGTCCCGCCCATCTTGCTGTTCAGGGTTATGTGAGGATGGCCGGTGAGGGACGATATCTGGATGCACTGAAGCTGATCAAGCAGGACAACCCGTTCCCGGCCGTCTGCGGCGCCATCTGCAATCGCCGGTGTGAGGATGCCTGCACGAGAGGAAGAGCGGACAGTCCGATTGCCATCGATGAGATCAAGAAATTCATCGCGCAGAGAGAGCTGCGGCAGGAGACGCGTTATGTTCCCGTCTGCGAGAATCCGGAGGGAAAGCTCTGGGGACCGGATTATAAAATGGCCGTCATAGGTGCGGGGCCTGCGGGACTTACCTGTGCCTACTATCTCCGGGAACGGGGATACGATGTCACGGTCTTCGAGAAGGAGGAGCGCCCGGGAGGCATGCTGATCTACGGAATCCCCAATTTCCGTCTGGAGAAGGATGTCCTGGAGGCAGAGATTGATGTACTGCGTCAGATGGGGGTGGAATTCCGCTGCGGAACGGAGGTTGGCCGGGATGTCACGCTCCCGGAGCTGCGCGAAGCGGGGTATAAGGCCTTTTATCTGGCCATCGGACTGCAGGGCGGCAGAAAGGCCGGGGTGCCGGGAGAGGATGCCGTTGGCGTGATGTCCGGCGTTGCCTTTCTGAAGAGGGCGGCAGGAGGCCTGCAGCCGGGAGGCGATGCGGATTCCCTGCGGCTCCTGGGAGATACGGTGGTCATCGGAGGCGGAAATGTGGCGGTGGATGTTGCCAGAACCGCTGTGCGCTGCTCGGACGGCAGCGTTTCCATGCTGTGTCTGGAGAGCGCAGAGGAAATGCCGGCCGCGGCGGATGAGGCGGCCGAGGCGGCGGCCGAGGGAGTCGGGATCCGGAACGGCTGGGGACCGAAGGAGATCCTGACCGAGGAGATGCCGCTGTCGGACGGAACGGGCCGGAAAAAGGTGAAGGGTGTTGTCTTCCGGCGCTGCACGCAGGTCAAGGATGCGGACGGACGCTTTGATCCGCAGTACGACGAGGCGGATACCATAACCGTCCCCTGCAGCAATGTACTGCTGGCCATCGGGCAGACGGCGGAATGGGGGACGCTGCTGGAGGGAACCGGCATCGAGCTGGGGAGCGGGGGCTGTGCCGTGCACGATGCGCTCACCTTCCAGACCGGAGAGCCGGATGTTTTCGTCGGGGGTGATGCGGGGCACGGGGCCCGGTTCGCCATCGATGCCATTGCGGACGGCAAGAAGGCCTGCGAATCCATGCACCGCTATGTACACCCCGGGCAGTCGCTTATCATAGGGCGAGACCGCAGAGAGTTCACGGAGCTGGATAAGGACGATATTCAGCTTCCGTCCTATGACAACACCTCCCGGCAGATTCCCGGCCACCGGCCCGGCGATCCCAAGGGAACGTTCCATGACCTTCGGGAGCCCTTCACAGAGGAGCAGGTTCGGGCCGAGGCAGGGCGCTGTCTTGGGTGCGGTGCGGCAGCGGTGGACGAGAACCGCTGCATTGGCTGCGGACTGTGCACCACGCGCTGCGAGTTCGATGCCATTCATCTGGAGAGGGACCTTCCGGAGGCTTCGCAGATGGTGGCGACGGAGAACAAGCTGCCGGTGGTGGCCGGATACGCACTGAAGCGGCAGGTTAAGATTCTCCTCAACGGAAAACACTGACGGGAAGCACGGCTGCATCGGGGTACCGGGAGCGGGCACCGCAGAGGAAACCGCAGCGGCAGAGGCGGAGTATGCATGAAATGGGAATTGTCATGCATCTGGCAAGGGTGCTGGATGAGACGGCAAAGGAAAACAACATAACAAGGATCGGATCTGTGACGCTCGCTGTGGGCGAGGTTTCCGGCATCATGACGGATTATTTTGAGGAGTGCTGGGATTATTTCAAGATCAAATCCCCCTGTCTGAGGGATGCGCAGCTCCTCATTCAGACCATTCCGGCGGTAACCTGGTGTGATCATTGCAAGCGGGAATACCCGACCCTTCCCTACGGAAAGGAGTGCCCCTATTGCCACAGCGGGGAGACCTGGCTGTCGAGGGGAAATGAGTGTATCATCAGGGAGATTACCGCGCAGTAACGGACAGGGCGGTACAGCCCTGCGGAGCAGGAACACGGAAGGGACAGAGAGCATATGACGGTGGCCAATCTCGATGCAGCCAGGAGGCGGCAGGATACGACGAAGGAAGAACTGAAAGAGGAGACCAGACAGGACGCAGCCGGAAGCACCGCAGCCACAGAGCATCCGAAGGAAAAGGAACCGGCCGCCGGACAGCGGGAGAAGGGCAGGAACCGGCAGACGGTGCTGCCGCCTTCGCCGGAGGTGCTGCGTCTGCAGTACAGCTATGAGCTGGAACGCAGCCGCGAGGTTTCCAGCAGCGTCAACCGGCTGACCATGGTGATCCCGGTGATGATCTTCGTGATCTGTCTGATGCTGGGAATGATCGTGCCGATGTGTACGAACAATATCTCCATGCGTATTTTCCTGATTCTGGGCGTTGCGGACATCATTGTTCTCCTGGGAGGACTTGTTGTGGCCTGCACCGTACACTTCTACATCCTGAATCCGGCACCGCCGCAGACCGAGGAATATGAATGGATGATCAAGATGAAGAGGGATCTCCAGCGTGGGAACAACTGGCGGGCCTGGCTCGTCTTTGCGGCGACGCTCCTCATCTATGTGTCGGCGGCGATTACTCTGGCGATGCTGATTCTGTGCCTGATCGGCAGATAGGATGTGAGAAAATGATACGGGCAGTGTTGTTTGACATGGACGGAACCCTGTTCGACAGCGAGCGGCTGTACGGGGAGGGCTGGATCAGGGCAGGACTGACGAGGGAGCAATACCGCCAGCTCATCGGGCGGAGTCGGACGAACAATGACGCGATGCTGACATCGTGGGGGTATGATCCGGCGAAGCTGCGGAGCATCCGCGATGCGGCGGTGGAGGAGGTGCTGCAGAGGGAGGGAGTTTCCCTCAAGCCGGGAGCACGTGCCTGCCTGCAGTGGCTGCGGGAACAGGGGATTTCTGCGGCAATTGCGACATCGAGCCCGAAGGAGACGGCCGAACGATACCTTCAAATGACAGATATGAGGTCCTATTTTGCTCTCGTTCTCAGCGGGAACAACCTGGAACGGGGAAAGCCGTTCCCGGACATCTTTCTGGAAGGGGCGCGGCTGCTGGGAGAGAGGCCGGAGAATTGTCTGGCAGCGGAGGACAGCTTCAACGGCGTGCGCGCGGGCCGCAATGCCGGAATGTATACGGTGATGATCCCGGATCTGATTCCGGCAGACGAAGAGATGCGGGGACTGGCCGATGCCGTTCTGCAGAGCCTGGAGGAGCTGCCGGCCTGGATCAGCGGGGTGAATGAGCAAAAAGAGCCGCCCCGGGGCAGCTGTGCAGAATGAAAATGGTATTTATGATTCTCCATTACGGAGATTCCTCCGTGACGCGGCGGTGCGTGGAATCCATTCAGGCGTTGGAGAAGGGCACAGAAACGGATCCGGAGACAGAGATCGTGGTGGTGGACAATGACCCGGCCTCGCGCTATGACGCTGAGGCCGGGGACAGGATCGCCCCGGCCTTGGAAGAGACTGCAGGAGAACCCTCCGCAGAGGAGGTCGAGAGCGGAACAGGCCGGGAAGTGCGGGTTGTCCTGCTGAAGGAATCCTGCGGATTCTCACATGCCAACAATCTCGGCTATGCTTGGATCCGGAGGCATTGCCGGGCGGATGCGGTGATTGCATGCAACAATGACCTTATCTTCCGGCAGCAGGATTTCTGCCGGCGGCTGATGCGGATCCTGCAGGAGGAGGGGGCACCGGATCTTCTGGGACCGGATATTCTGGATGCGGAAACGGGACGTCATCAGAACCCGCTGGACACCGGATGCAGAACGCGGGCGGAGGCGAAGCGCACCATCCGGCGAAACCGATGGATGAGAAGGCTGCTGCCGCTGCTGTATCCCCTGGCCGATCGATACCTGCGGCGCGCGGAGCAGGGCAGCGGAGAACGGGAGAATCCTGCCGGGGAGCTGCCCTGCGATGCGGCGGAGAAGCCGGTGGTCCTGTGCGGCGCCTGCCTTGTCTTCGGACCGGGATTTCTGAAAAGAGAGACGGAGCTGTTCATGCCGGAAACGCAGTTTTATTATGAGGAATACATCCTTGCAAGACGCTGTGAACGGGCGGGATACCGGATGCGGTATCGGCCGGAGCTGACGGTGCTGCATCGGTCCGGCACGGCAACGCAGGGCAGATTCCGCGAAAGAAAAGCGTACATCGAGCAGAAGCTGCAGAGGACAGCGGATGCCTGCGAGGTCTATCTTGCCATGCTGGACGAAAAGGAGCGGGAGGCCGCGCCATGAGCGGGAGGCTTCTGCAGGAGAGGGGAAGAGCAGGTGCAAACGAACAGGCGGACCGAAGGCGAAAAGGGCTTCGGTCCGCCTGTTCGGCGTTTTACAGACAAGGCACTGTCTGCGGACGAGGTGCTAAAGCTTCGGGAGGTAGTCTTCTGCGGCAATCCCGGCGGAGACCGCCACGACGGAGGTTTTGTCCCGATAGGACAGGGGATTTCCCTCTGCATCCGTCACTCTTCCGCCGGCCGCCTCGAGAATGCAGGCTGCCGCGGCGTAGTCCCACAGATGGATGCGCAGCTCGAAATACATCCCGACGCGCCCGGAGGCGACCATACACATATCCCAGGCGGCACTGCCGCTGCGCCGGATGTCGATGCAGCGGGCGAGGTATTCATAGGCCAGGTCAAAGGATTTCCTGGCAAGCTCCGCATAGTAGGGTGTGGTTCCCATGAGAATCAGGCTGTCTGCCATGGAGTCCTCACTGGTATGAATCGGCTCTCCGTTTTCCCAGGCACCGACACCGAGGATTCCGGTGAAGAGCTGATCGGAAAAGGGATTGTATATGATGCCCATCCAGGGACGGCCGTCCCGAAGCAGACCGATGCTGGTGACACTCGGCTGGTAGCCCTTCATAAAATTGGAGGTTCCGTCGATGGGATCGATGACGAAGGTATATCCGGAAGCATATTCCGGAAGGAAAACGGCGGCACCGTCCTCCTCACCGACAAAGTGCGCCTCGGGCAGGAGCGCCTGCAGCCGGTCCATGAGAAACCGCTGAACACGTGCATCATATTCCGTGACGAAGTTGGCATGCCCCTCCTTGCTGCGCCGGCTTCTGGCATGTCCTGCACCCTCCAATATGATCTGACCGGCCTTTCTGGCCAGTGCGGCAATGGCGTCCCGCAGTGCCGCCGCATCGATTTCTCCCGCGGAAGTTCTGATCTCCTGCATTGAAATTCCTCCATGATTCCTGCTGTGTCTGTGCTGCAGCCCGGATTCCGCCGCTGCCTGCTCACCGGCCCTTCCTCCACTCAGAAAAAGTTCTGCGTTAGCAGGCCGGTTATTCTGCAGACGATGTACCGGATGCGGAACCGTGACATCAGCATTATAGAACCGCCGCACTTTTCTCGTAAAGCCTCGCACACCTGTGCTATCATAGGCAGCATGTCTGGAGTTACAGTTCATTCGCCCGCCGGTGACGGGTCCTGGCGGAGCTGTCCGTCCTGG
>CAVKMX010000095.1:0-9091 GCA_963657295.1 Clostridium sp. CAG:302 | reverse complement strand
GAACGTCCCCAGGATGGACAGCTCCGCCAGGACCCGTCACCGGCGGGCGTCTGTGCAGTAACGACCGGAATTCTGCCTGTCGGACGCAGCCTTCCGGCAACTTGTTTTATTTGGAATGCGAATGTAATATAAATCCGTATGACCGTGCAGCCGCAGGCGGCACGGGGACAGAAGAGACACATAACAACAGCAACAAAGGAGCATTATGGCACTGAAGAAGAAGCCGGTCACCGGCATGAAGGATGTCATGCCGTCCGAGATGGAAATCCGGGATTACTGCATCTCGGTCATCAAGAAAACCTATGCCGAATTCGGCTTTCAGGGGATTGAGACGCCCTGCGTGGAGAACATTGAGAACCTGACATCAAAGTCCGGCGGGGACAATGAGAAGCTGATTTTCAAAATTCTGAAGCGAGGCGAGAAGCTCCGTCTGGAGGAGGCCAGGGAAGAGGCGGATCTGGTGGACGGAGGGCTGCGGTATGACCTCACGGTGCCGCTGGTCCGGTATTTCTCCAATCACGAGAACGAGCTCCCCATGCCCTTCAAGGCCCTGCAGATGGGCAATGTCTGGAGAGCGGACCGTCCGCAGAAGGGGCGTTATCGCCAGTTCATGCAGTGTGACATTGACATCATCGGCGAGCCGACGAATCTGGCGGAGATCGAGCTGATCCTGGCCACGACGACGACGCTGGGGCGCCTTGGCTTTCACAATTTTCAGATCCGCATCAACGAGCGCCGTATCCTGAAGGCCATGGCGGCGGCCTGCGGCTTCCCGCAGGAACGCTTTGATGAGGTGTTCATCACGCTGGACAAGATGGATAAGATCGGTCTGGACGGGGTGGAAAAGGAGCTGATCGGCGAGGGCTTCGGCGAAGAGGCAGCCGGGCGGTACAGGGCCCTGTTCGAGGGCCTGGACCGCGCAGAGGATCCGCTTTCCTATCTGGAGGAGAAGCTCTCGGGCGTGATCGAGGCAGAGGTGATTCCGAACCTTCGCGAGACCATTGAAACGGTGGAGGCGACCAGGCAGGCGGACTTTCGGATGGTCTTTGACCCTACTATTGTGCGCGGCATGAGTTACTACACCGGAACCATCTTCGAGATTGCCATGCCGGAGCTGGGGATCAGCGCAGGCGGCGGCGGACGGTACGATACCATGGTGGGCAAGTTCACCGGGAAGGATGTCCCTGCATGCGGGTTCTCCATCGGCTTTGAGCGCATCATTCTGATCCTTCTCGAGCAGGGCTTTGAGGTGCCGGGGCGCAGCGAAAGGGCTGCGTTCCTGCTGGAGAAGGGCCTCTCCGGTGAGCGGCTGAGGGAGGCAATGGAGCGGGCGCAGAGCGAGCGGGCGAAGGGCAGGTCCGTTCTGGTGGTTCGCATGAACAAGAACAAGAAATTCCAGAAGCAGCAGCTGGAGGCCCAGGGATACACGGCCTTTGAGGAATTCTATCAGAATCCGATCGGCTGACGCTGCGTCTGAATGACGAAAGGGAGGAATGTATGCAGTCACGCACTCATACCTGCGGGGAGCTCCGCATGGAACATGTCGGTCAGAGGGTCCGGCTGGCCGGCTGGCTGGAAAATTTACGGGTGGTATCCGCGAATCTCGGATTCGCGGTGCTCCGGGATTTCTACGGTACGACACAGGTTGTCGTGGAGACCGAGGAAATGATGGAGCAGTTCAAGGCGATCACGAAAGAATCGACGGTTTCGGTTTCCGGCATCGTAAGGGAGCGCAGCTCCAAGAATGCCCGGCAGGACACCGGAGACATCGAGGTGGTGCCGGACGGCGTTACGGTTCTGGGACGCTGCCGTTATGCGAGCCTTCCGTTTGAGATCAACCACAGCCGGGAGGCCGATGAGCAGGTCCGGCTGAAATACCGTTACCTCGATCTTCGCAACCCGGAGGTGAAGAAGAACATCCTTCTGCGCTGCAATGTGGTTGCCGCGCTGCGGCGCGCGATGACGGAGCACGGCTTCCTGGAGATTACGACGCCGATTCTGACCGCCTCCTCTCCGGAGGGCGCAAGGGATTATCTGGTCCCTGCCAGAAAGCACCCCGGCAAATTCTATGCGCTGCCGCAGGCACCGCAGCAGTTCAAGCAGCTCCTGATGACGGCCGGCATCGACCGCTATTTCCAGATCGCGCCGTGCTTCCGCGATGAGGATGCCCGGGGGGACCGCTCGCCGGGAGAATTCTATCAGCTGGACATGGAGATGGCATTTGCGAGTCAGGAGGACGTGTTCGCTGTGCTGGAGGATGTGCTGCCTCCGATTTTCGCAGAATACGGCACCTATAACCGGGCGAGTGCGGCTCCCTTTGTCCGGATTCCCTATCTGGAGGCCATGGAGAAATACGGCTCCGACAAGCCGGATCTTCGCATTGACCTGACGGTGCAGGATGTCACGGAGATTTTCCGGGACTGCGGGTTCGGCCCGTTTGCCTCGGCCAGGAATGTGACGGACGAGGCGGGGAACGTCATCGGAACCGAGGAGACCGGGGTTGTCATCAAGGCGGTCGTGGTGTCCGGATTCGAAGGCACCCGGAAATTCATCGACAAGACGCTCGCGGAGGTTGAGGTGCAGGCCGGGAGCAAGCCGTACTGGTTCCGCGTGGACGAAAACGGCGAGCTGGTGGGCGGCATTTCCAAATTTGCGGCACCCATCCGGGAGAGCGTCATGACGGGACTGCAGCTGCAGCCAGGCGATTTCGTCGCACTGTCCGCAGGGAAGAAGGCGGCGGCCCAGAAAACCGCAGGTGTTCTGGTGAAGACGCTGGGAGCCGCGGTTCCCGGCCACATGGACAGGGAACAGTATGCCTTCTGCTGGATTGTGGATTTTCCGATGTATGAAATCGGTGAGGAAAGCGGCGAGCTGGAGTTCTGCCACAATCCCTTCTCCATGCCCTCCGGCGGCCTGGAGACGCTTCTGGCGGCGGAGCGCGGCGAGATCGATCCTCTCGCCATTACGGCAGACCAGTACGATCTGGTCTGCAACGGCGTGGAGCTGTCTTCGGGAGCGGTCCGCAACCATGATCCGGAGATCATGATCAAGGCGTTTGAAATGGTTCGCCTGGGAGAAGAGGATGTGAAGCAGAAATTCCCGGCCATGTACAATGCTTTCTGTTACGGCGCACCGCCGCATGCGGGCATTGCACCGGGCGTGGACCGCATGGTGATGCTCCTCTCGGGGGAAGAATCCATCCGCGAGGTGATCGCCTTCCCGATGAACAAGAATGCACAGGACATCATGATGGGAGCACCTTCCACGGTCACGGACCGTCAGCTGGAGGAGCTGCATATCAGGGTTACCTGTGCGGAAGAAGAGGAATAACCGGTTCTGAAGCAAGGAAAGAGGAGGCTCGCCGCCGCAGGGACGGCGGGCCTTCTGCCTTAAATTGTATTGTTCCGACATCCGAGGAGATCTATGCAGAAGAGTATTTACCGTAAAACGAGTCTGGAGAGAATATCCTCTCCGGAGCAGCTGGATCAGATGCTGACGCTGACACCGCCCGCAACCTGGCTTGCCGTCGCAGGCGGGATTCTGTGCACGGCTGCGGTTCTGCTCTGGGCATTTCTTGCCTGGATTCCGCAAAAGGTCAGTGCGTCCGGAATCTACGGGATCGGCAGCGGGGGCAGCACCGTCCGCTGCTATGTTCCGCTGGAGGAGAGTGCGGAGCTGGAGACCGGAATGAAGGCATACATCTACCTGTCCTCGGCAGACAGCCAGATTTACGGACACATGGAGGCGTCCGTGATTTCGGTGGATGACAATGTGTCCGGAGCCGAGAACCTGCAGGAGGAGCTGGGGTCTTCCGAGCTTGCGGCATACCTTACGCAGAACGGGCCGCTGATCGGTGTCACCTGTGAGCTGACGGCGGATGCTGCCAGCGAGAACGGGTATGCCTGGTCAAGGGCAAAGGGAACGCAGCTGGTTCTGCGAAAGGGAAGCCCCCTGACGGCAGAGATTGAAACGGGACGGGAGCATCCCATCAGGATGATGATGCCTTCCCTTCTGGAGGAAGAATGACGGCAGGAGAGGCACAATGAGAAAACCCAGGTATGTGAAAACCCCTACCGTTTACCAGATGGAGGCGACGGAGTGCGGCGCGGCCAGCCTTGCCATGATTCTGGCTTATTACGGCTGCTATGTTCCGCTGGAGCAGCTGCGCATTGATGCAGGGGTCTCGAGGGATGGCTGCAACGCACGCAACGTGGTGCGCGCGGCCGGGAAATACGGTCTGGAGGGCAAGGGATATTCCTGCGGGATCCGGCAGCTCCTTCTCCTGGACGGTCCCTGCATCATCCACTGGAACTTCAATCATTTTGTTGTTTATGAGGGCATCCGGGGCGGCCACGCGTACATCAACGATCCCGGCGTCGGACGACGGAAGCTGGACGTTAAGGAACTGGATCAGGGCTTTACCGGGGTTGTCCTCACCTTCAGGAAAACACCGGAATTCCGGGAGTCCCACAAGCGCTCCAGCATTGACGGATTCATCAGAAGGAGACTGGGGGGTGAGAGGAAGAGTCTGCTCGCCCTTGTTCTCCTGGGAGGGCTCCTCCTGTTCGCCGGTATTGTGACGCCGATCATGAACCAGATCTTCGTGGATGACATTCTGATCGGCAGGAATCACAGCTGGATCGGACCTTTCCTGATGGGGATGCTCCTGGTGGCGGGCTACCGGGTCCTCTTCGGCTGGATGCGCGAGAGGCTGCTGATGAATCTGCAGAGCAAGCTGTCGGTGATGACCGGCTACCGCACGATCCGGCATCTGCTGCGCCTGCCGATCTCCTTTTTCGAGCAAAGATACGCAGGGGACATCGTCAGCCGCGTGGACAGCAATGAGAGCATCAACGAATACCTGACGGGAAGTCTGGCAGAGGCGGCGCTGAACCTTGTGCTGTCCGTGTTCTATCTGATCCTGATGATGCTCTATAATCCGGTGCTGGCCCTGCTGGGAGCCCTCGGCGGAGCTGCCGCACTGCTGGTGCATTCTGTGTGCGGAAGGGCGCTGGCCTGCCTCTCCACGAAGCTGCAGCAGGATTCCGGAAAGCTGACGGGAACGCTGTATGCAGGGATCAACCTCACCGGCACGCTGAAGGCGGCGGGAGCGGAGAACGAGTATCTCTCACGGATTCTGGGGTATTGCGCCAGAGCCTCGGCGGCCGAGCAGGAAATCGGCTCCAGGTCGCAGGTGCTGGCACAGCTGCCGAGGATCCTCAGCCAGATGATTGATGTGCTGGTTCTGATGGTGGGCGGTATTTTCGTCATTCACGGCAGGATGACCGCCGGCGAGCTGACGGCGTTTCTGACACTGCTGGGTTCCTTTATGGCACCGGTCACGGAGCTGCTCTCCCTGTTCCGGCAGAATCAGACTCTGCAGGCGGATATGTTCCGGGTGGAGGATCTGGAGTCCTACGAAGAGAGCGAGCTGTTCCGGGAGGCCTCCCGGCAGCAGAGCACGGAAAAGCTGACCTCCTGTGAGGCAAGAGGCGTTTCCTTCGGATACAGTCCGACCGAGCCGGCCCTGATACAGGATTTGAGCTTCAAACTGGAGACAGGATGCAGCCTTGCCCTTGTGGGAACATCCGGGAGCGGCAAATCCACGGTCAGCAAGCTGATCAGCGGCCTGCTGAAGCCCTGGAGCGGAGAAATCCTTCTGAACGGGATACCGATGGAGCAGCTGGATTCCTCCAGCCGGTACGCCAGTATGGCGGTGGTGAGCCAGAGCCTTGACTTTTTCTCCGGGACCATCCGGGAGAATCTGACGCTGTGGAACCGGTTTGCGATGGAGAGCGACATCATGAATGCGGCGAAGGATGCGTGCATTCATGATGTGATCCTCTCCCTGCCCGGAGAGTACAGCTATCACCTGAACGAAGGCGCCTCCAATCTCTCCGGGGGGCAGCGCCAGCGGCTGGAGATTGCGAGAGCCCTGGTCACCAATCCCTCGATTCTGATCATGGATGAGGCAACGAGCGCGCTGGATCCCGTGATGGAGAAGGAGGTGCTGGACAACATCCGCAGAAGGGGCTGTACCTGCATTGTTGTTGCACACCGGCTTTCTGCAATCCGGGATTGCGATGAGATTCTGGTCATGGATAACGGGCGGATTGCGGAGCGCGGGACCCATGAGGAGCTGTGGGCACGGAACGGTGTCTATGCTGCACTGATCCGCAGCGAATAGAGATAGCAGGACGATATGGACAATGCATTGATACAACTTTCCGGAAAGGATACGCTGCTGACCCGCGCGCCGGAGACGGCCTATCGGGTACAGAGCGGAACCCTTCTGGTCTTCGTGGTCCCGGTCGACCGCGGCACGGGGAAGCTGCTGCAGAGACGATATCTGTGCGAGGGAACAGAAGGCTTCTGTGTTCCGCCGCTGCAGGGAGCCCTGGAAGGAACCGACGGAAACGTTTATGACTGGTTCTTCCTGCTGGCGCCTCTTGGCAGGGCGGAGCTGGAGACTCTGCCGCAGACGGCGGAGCAGAGAGAGGCCTTCCTGACCTGTGTGGAGGAGAAGCTGCGCAACACCGATCCCGGAGCCTCCTTTGCGGAACGCATGGCGGAATTCTACAATCTTGCCTCCATACGTGACATGCGGAATCTGTATACCTTTGAAAAGGGCAGCAGGGACGCCGCAAGGCGGAGCCTCGAGGCCATGCGCAAGGTGCTCAGCGGGGACCGGGCCGTCCGCGGGAAGGTGCATCCGGGAAGGACCGGGAATCTGCTGTACGATGCCGCTGCACGGCTGTGCAGCTGGCAGGGCATTACACCGGCCTCAGAGGAGACGGTCCGGGGGTGCTGCGGCAAGCGGTATTCGATGGAGGATATTGCACGGGTTTCCCGCTTCGCCTGCCGGCGGATTGTGCTGTCCGAGGATTGGTATCGAAGAGATGCCGGCGCTTTCCTTGCCTTTTACGGTGAGAACAAAACACCGGTTTCCTGCTTTCCCGAGGGGCTGGGGCGATATCTGATCTGGAATCCGGAGACAGACACTCAGGAGGCCGTGACGAAGGATGTGGCCGAGAGAATGCTGCCCGAGGGGTATATGCTGTACCGTCCCTTTCCGGCGAAGAAGATTGACCGGAGGGAGCTGATCCGGTTCGGCCTGCAGGACCTGTATCTGCGGGATGTGGCTCAGATTCTGCTGCTGACATTGTTCGTATCGATTCTGGGGCTGGTGCAGACGTATCTGAATGAGCAGCTTTACGATGTCTTCATTCCGCTGGAGGATGAGGGGAGCCTGCGGGCCATCTGCATGGTGGTCATGTGCTGCACCCTGGGAGGACTGGGCTTTTCAGTGGTCAGGGGACTTGCGAACTTCCGCGGAATTGCCAGGATGAAATATTCCGTTCAGGCCGCGGTGATGGACCGGCTGTTCAATCTTCCGGAGAGCTTTTTCCGGGACTACGACAGTGCGGACCTTGCGTCCCGTGCCAAAAATGTGCCGGCAGCCTTCGAGCTGCTGGCACAGACGGCAGTGGGAAGCTGGCTTTCCGGGATTTTCTCCGTGCTGTATCTGTGGAGAATGCTCGTGTACTCTCCGAAGCTGACGGCAGTCTGTGTGGGGCTCCTTGGCCTTGTTCTGCTCTTCATGGGAATACTGGGCGGCCTGCAGCTGCAGATGGAGAAGGAGCGCCTGGAAAGCGACAGCCGCATCTCGTCCTTCCTGAACCAGATCATTCTGGGAATCCAGAAGATCCGCACCACCGGTGCACAGGAGCGCGTGACGGAGCGCTACATGGAGCTCTATGCGAGAAATCAGGTGATCTCCAGGAAGAGCAGCGCATACAGCCGGGCCGCGAGCCTGGCCGGGAGTGTCAGCACGACGCTGTTCAGCATTGCGCTTTTCTGGATGGTCATTCAGGACGGGGTGCTGGACAGCGTAGGAACCTACATGGGGTTTGTCACGGCCTTCGGTGCCTTTTCGGCCGCCATGGTTGCCGTTCTGGACAGCATTCTGACCATCAACCGGATGCTGCCGTCTCTGGAGCGCATGAGGCCGATTCTGGAGACGCTGCCGGAATTGCAGGAGGGCGATATCATGCCGGGGAAGCTGGAGGGGAACATCTCCATCGAGCATGTCAGCTTCCGCTACCGGGAGAATGCGCCCTATGTGCTGAAGGATCTGTCTATGGAAATCAAGGCGGGAGAGTACATCGGAATTGTGGGACCGTCCGGCTGCGGCAAGTCCACACTTCTGAAGCTGCTCCTTGGCTTTGAGAAGCCGGAGAGCGGCAAAATCTTCTATGACAGCCATGACCTGGACAAGCTGGACAAGAGAGAGCTCCGCAAGTGCTTCGGGACGGTCCTGCAGGACGGCGGCCTGATTCCGGGCAGCATAGCGGAGAATATTTCCATTACCTGTCCCTCGGCGGGGCGGAGTGAGATAGAGGCTGCCCTGGAAGCGGCAGGGCTGACGGAGGACGTGGCCCGGATGCCGATGGGCATCTTCACCACGCTCTCCGAAGGAGACGGTGCCATCTCCGGCGGGCAGAAGCAGAGAATCCTGATCGCCCGGGCGATCATCGGCAAACCGGTCATCCTGTTCATGGATGAGGCCACCAGTGCTCTGGACAACCATACGCAGAGGATGGTCTGCGAGAGCCTGGAAAAGCTCGGGAGCACCCGGGTCGTCATTGCGCACCGGCTCTCCACCATCATGCACTGCGACCGGATTTACGTGCTGAGGGACGGCGCGGTTGCGGAGTGCGGGACCTACGAGGAGCTCATGGCGCAGAAGGGCTACTTCTATGAACTGGCCAGCCGGCAGATCGCGTAGATCTGCCGGCCTGCGGTTGGTGCCGAACGGATACGAATATCTCAGAATATCGTGTCTGTTTAACCCCCATCTCGGATTTGATACTCGAAAATGCCCGATGGCATTTTCTCCTATCCGGGAGTGATTGTCAGCGCTGCCGACAATCACTCCGTGCCGCGGAGAAACCGCATACGCGGATTTCTCCTTGCATTCGCAAATCCTCGATGCGGCTGGCCAGAGGTCCTTCGGACCTTGGCCGCCTGCCAATTTCAATCGTGAATATGCCTGCAAGCAGTCAATTCACGTTGAAATGTGGCAGGTGCT
>CAVKMX010000094.1:0-9229 GCA_963657295.1 Clostridium sp. CAG:302 | reverse complement strand
CACCGAGGCCTCGCAAGGCCCCTGGACCGGACATTCTCCGCCACCCTGTCGCTTTGGTTGGCGGAAGCGTAACGTCAGGAGCAGGCTTCCCGGCATCCTGCGAATACGGTGCTCCTCCCGGCGGATTCCGGACGCTGCGTCAGTCAGGAGATTTCCTCACTGCGCAGCCGGCGATACTGCGAAGGGGGACAGCCGACTACGCGGCGGAAGGATTTGGAGAAGGCGGCCGTGGAGGAGAAGCCGGACCGGAAGGCGGCCTCCGTAACGGTCACCTCCGGATTCTCCATCAGATGCTGCGCATAAGAGATCCGCTTGCTGACGAGGTACTGGTAGAAGGAAGCGCCGGTGTACTCCAGGAACAGCCGTTCAAAATAAAATTTTGAAAAGCCTGCCCGGGAGGCAATGTCCTGGAGCGTCAGATTTTCACTGCAGTGCATGAGAATGTAATCGCAGATCTGCTGCATGATTTCCCGATGACGGAAGCGTCGTCGGGAAACGACGGACGGATCGGGATCCGTGCGCCCTCCCTGCTGCTGTGCAGCCAGCGTCACGATGGAAAGGGCCTCGGCATAGATGGACGGTTCAAGGAGAAAGGTGCCCTTCTGATACAGATCACGAATCTGCAGAAGATGCCGGTGGAGCTCCTTCTGCAGGTCAGGCTGACCCTCCGGGGTGATCAGACAGCAGGGAGAAAGCTTCGAGAGAGCGGTTTGAAGGCCGTGAATTTCACGAAGAGGACTCCAGCTGATCTGGAAGATGATCCGGACGCCCTTCGGAGCGGCCGGGAGATCGTGCAGGGTGCCGGGCGCAATGAGGAGAAGATCTCCCGGGCGGAGCACATAGGTGACATCCGCGACAATCGCAGTGTAATTTCCTTCAAGAGGGCAGAGGATCTCCATGTCGCTGTGCCAATGGGGCGGGTAGTGCTCGCATTCATCGTTAACATAGAGCCTTATGTGGGAATTCGCGCGGTAATGCACGGTTTCCTGCGTACCGATCAAAGTTTCTATCATAAAAGACTCCTTATTACGTTGAGATGGGGCAGGTGAGGAACGGATCTATCGTTTTTTGCGTTTTACGGATAGATATAAAATAAACAGGTTGCACGAAAAATACAATGTTAATGAAAAATAAATGTGCATTCGTTCTTGGACTGCTGAAAGAAAATGGATGAAATGAATGAAACGGCCGGACATACGGATAAAAATAAGTGAAATCATACAATTCGCAAAAACGGAAAGAGAGCAAGAACGGACAAGAGTACGACAACAATCATAGCGAATTCGTCTGCCGTCATTGCTACCATTAAATACAGCAAGACCATCCGGGGGGATGGGCGGAAAGGGAGGTACAGGATTTATGAAAAGGAAGATTGCAGCATTGTTGACGGTCACCATGCTGACGTCGCTTCTGGCGGGCTGCGCAGTGTCCACGGATACCGGCAGCAGTACCGGTTCGGATTCTGCCGCAGAGGAGACGGCAGAGAGCACGGACACCGCTTCTGCAGACACGGCCGCATCGGGGGATGCAGAGCAGATCACCTGGATGTTCTGGGACGACCTGGAGGCGACCGATGATCTGATTTCCCAGGGCTACAAGCAGACGGTGGACCGCTTTAACAAGGATTATGAAGGCGTTTACCATGTAAACACCATAACGACGAACCTGGAGGAGTATTACACGAAGCTGAACGCTCTGGTGGCCTCCGGAGAGACACCGGATGTCTTTATCGTCAGCCCCGGACCGAACCTGGATGTTTATGTGGATCCGGGCATCGCGGCGGATCTGACCGGTTATCTGGAGGAGGACGGATGGAAGGATACCTTCTCGAGCGATGCGGTGTTCGCCCAGCAGACCTATGACGGAAAGATTTATGCGGTACCGCTGAACATCGCGGCAGCCTGCGTATTCTACAACACGGAAATGTTTGAGACGGCCGGCGCTGAGGTGCCGACGACATGGGATGAGCTGATCACGGCCTGCCAGAAGCTGCAGGATGCAGGGTATACGCCGATCACCATTTCGGCGGGGACGGCATGGTGCCTGTCCATGCTGGCCGGTTATCTTTGCGACCGGGAGGGCGTCGACCTTTCAAAGGTGGAGTCCGGTGAGGAAAGCTGGAACAATGAGAAGACCGTTGCAGCGGGCGAAAAGCTTCTGGAGCTGGCCCAGTATTTCCAGCCTACGGCAGCAGGAGATACCAATGATGTGGCAACGGCGGCCTTCTACAACGAAGAAGCGGCAATCCTGATCCAGGGCTCCTGGGCCATTGCACAGATGAACGGTTCCAATCCGGACATTGAGGCAAAGTGCGGCGTGTTCCAGTTCCCTGCCATTGAGGGCGGCAACGATTCCGGACGTGTCATCGCCAAGTCTGACTCGCTGGCCATGAGCGCCTCGACCGAGCATCCGGAGGCAGCGATTGCACTGATGAAGTATTTCACAGATGACACTTCACAGAAGTACACCGCAGAGATCGGAGGCAAGATTCCGGTCACCAGCGTTTCCTATGATGAAGCGAAGGCTCCTGCACAGCTTGCTTATGTAATGGATGTGTTCAGCAATGCCTCGGCAACCTTCGGCTTCTACAATGAGTCGCTGGCAACCACAGAGGCCGGCTCCACCTTTGATGACACGATGGTGTCCATGTATCTGGGTGATTACACGCCGGAGGAAGCCTTCCAGGCCATCGAGGACTGGTATGCGGACAACAACCCGGGCGGGGTACGTGACTGAGAACAGGGAAAAGTCGCTGTCTGAATGCTGAGCCGGGCGCTTCCCGCGCGGATCCTGGCTGCGTCAGGAACAGCGGAAGGCTCCGGCACAGGACCGGAGCGGCAGCGGGATCGTCCGGCAAGAGGCGATCCCGCTTTTCGCTTAAGGTTTTTATCACAAAGAAGGAGCGGTTATGGATAAGCTCTTACGCAACAAGAAGGCCATTGCTGTTTTCGTGGGGCCGGGACTGGTATTGTTCACGCTGGTGCTGTTCATTCCGATTTGCCAGTCTGTATATTATTCGTTCTGTGATTACAACGCACTGACCGCCCCGACATGGGTGGGACTGAAAAACTATCAGCAGCTCCTCAAGGATCAGACCATGAAGATCGCTCTGAAGAATTCTCTGTTCTTCCTGATTTTCTCCTGCGTAACGCAGCTGATCATGGGACTGATTCTGGCGGGACTTCTGACCAACATTCCGCGGGGAAGAAATTTTTTCAAAAATGTCATCTATCTGCCCTGCGTCCTGTCCTCAGCGGCCCTGGGACTTCTGTGGATGTTCATTTTCAGCCCGAAGCTGGGCATTAATCAGCTGCTGCAGAAGATCGGGATCGAGGGACCTCTGTGGCTGATGGACACCAAGGGCTTCATCATCCTGCCGATGTGGGTCATTGCCTTTGTAGCCCTCTGGCAATATGCGGGACAGTCCATGATGCTGTACATGGCGCAGATTTCCGGCATCGACAGGTCCTTGTATGAAGCCTCCTACATTGACGGCTGCACCAAGGTGCAGACGTTCTGTCATATCACGCTGCCGCTCATCAAGCCGATGGTCGGAACCGCCATGAGCCTGAATGCCATCGGTTCTCTGAAATTCTTCGATCTGGTGTTCAACATGACGGAGGGCGGTCCGAATCACAAGACGGAGGTGCTGGCAACGCATCTGTATACACAGGGATTCAAGTATTTCAAATACGGCTACGCCAGCGCCATCGGCGTTGTTCTGTTGGTGCTGTGCCTGGTGATGACCGTTGTCATCAACCGGCTGTTCAGGGACGACAATACGTAAGGGGGCGGACGATGAGCAGAAAAAATACGACAAGGGCCGGCTCCGGCCGCCGGCAATCCGGACGGCAGCGGGAGAAGATTCATTGGACACCGGCCCTGGTGCTGATTTATATCCTTCTCGCATTGATGATGGTGATCTATCTGGCACCTCTCCTGTGGACGGTGATGGTGTCGTTCAAGACCAATGCGGAAATTTTCACGTCGCCCTTTGCTCTGCCGCAGGTGATTCAGCTGGGCAACTACATTGTGGCGTGGACAGCGGGGCATCTGGGGACGGCTACCATGAACTCTTTCGTCGTCTGTCTGGTGACGCTGGCACTGTCCATGGTACTGGGGGCAATGATTTCGTTTGCCATCGGGGTGATGCGCTGGAAGGCCTCCGGCGCGGTTCTCACATACTTCCTGATGGGCATGATGATCCCGGTGCACTGCGTGCTGATTCCGCTGTTCACACGCTTTGCCAAAATCGGACTTTCCAACAGCCTGATCGGTCTGATCATTCCGTATCTGACCTTTTCGCTGCCGATTACGATTTTCATCATGACGGGCTTTTTCCGCAGCATGCCGCACGAACTGGTGGAGTCGGCGTGCATTGACGGCGCCAATATTTATCAGATTTTCGCGGAGGTTGCTCTGCCGCTTGCCAGAACGGGCTTTTTCGTCACGGGTCTTATGACCTTTGTCGGCAACTGGAATGAGCTGCTGCTCGCGATGGTGTTCATCTCGGATGACAGCAAGAAGACGCTGCCGGTGTCCCTGTCCAAGTTCGTCGGACCGTACAACACCAACTATTCCCAGATGTTCGCGGCCATTGTTCTGGCCATTATTCCGACGATCGTGGTATATTGTTGTTTCAGCAACCAGATTGTGGACGGCCTGACAGCGGGTGCGGTAAAGGGGTGAAAAGGCGGAACGGATCTACATTTCCCCGGGCCGGGAGACGCTGCGGGAGAGTGTATTGGGATAAGGAGGCGTTCGATGAAGATTTATCAGGTGACAGATCCGGAATTTGCAGAATACGGAAGAATTGTGGAAAGCGAGCTGGCGGCTCCCATTGCGGAGGCACTGCGGGAGCGTACGCCGCTGCCGGAGGGAACCGACTATGTAGCCGAGGAGCCTGCGCTGCAGGAGATGGAGGCCAGCGGAAAGCTGGCGCCGACCCTGTTCGGCGGGCTGCCGGTGCAGTTCGGCTGGTGCAACGGACACAATACCAGACTCAACTGCCTGGAGTATCATCGCAGCAGTGAATTCAATCTGGGGACGGAGGATTTCATCCTGCTCCTGGGAAGAGAATGTGACATTACACCGGACTGGAAGCTGGACACGGCTTCGGTTAAGGCATTCCGCGTGCCGGCCGGCGTTCTGGTGGAGGTGTATGCAACAACGCTGCATTACGCTCCGTGTCATACGGATCCGGCCAAGGGCTTCAAGGTTCTGGTGGCGCTTCCGGAGGGAACCAATGTGGGAACCTGCGGGACGGAGGGCACGTGCGGCGAGGACCGGTTGCTGCGCATGACCAATAAGTGGCTGATCGCACATCCCGAGGCGGCAGAGGCGGCAGACGGCGCCTGGGTCGGACTGGTCGGCGACAACATCGACATTGCAGGCAGCATCTGATCGATCTGGCCGGCATCTGCCGGCTTCGACAGGAATCGGCCGCCTGCAGACGGGAAACACACGGGCATCCATGGCAGAGAGCTTCTGCCATGGATGTTTTTGCATCGGAGGCTTTGCGTATGGGGCAGGAACGAATCATCTTTCATGTGGACGTGAACAGTGCCTTTCTCTCCTGGTCTGCCGTGAAGCGGCTGCGGGAGGATCCATCCTGTGTGGACCTGAGGACAATCCCTTCTGCAGTGGGAGGGGATGTGGAGACCCGGCACGGCATCATCACGGCCAAATCCATTCCGGCGAAGCGGTACGGCATTGTCACAGGGGAACCGGTGGTGAAGGCGCTGCAGAAGTGTCCGGATCTCGTGGTGGTGCCGTCGGATTGGGAGACATACCGTGCGTATTCCGGAGCATTTCTGGAGATTCTCCGCACCTACACCGCGCTTGTGAGGCAGGCCTCTGTGGACGAAGCCTATCTGGATGTGACAAAGGAGCTGGGGGAGCGTGCCGCGGCCGCAGGTGCAGGAGATCAGCCCCATTCAGAGGAGGAGAAGGCTGCGGTGCGCGAGGAGGCGGTGCGGATGGCGGACGCCATCCGGGAGGAGGTTCGCCGGCGGCTCCGGTTCACCGTGAATGTGGGGATTTCAACGAACAAGCTGCTCGCCAAGATGGCGAGTGACTTTGAGAAGCCGGATCGGACCCATACCCTCTGGCCCGAGGAGGTGCCGGAGAAAATGTGGCCGCTTCCGATCGGAGCACTCTATGGGTGCGGCGGGAAGACAGCGGCACGCCTGACGGGAGTCGGGATCGTCACCATAGGGGACGCGGCAGCGGCGGACCCGGAGTTCCTGCAGTCCTTCCTGGGGGAAAAGGGCGGAGCGTACATCTGCCGCGCCGGCAGGGGGATCGGGAGCGATGTCATATCCGTGCAGAGCGAGGAGGCGAAGAGTTATTCCAACGAGCTGACAACGGCAGAGGATGTGACCCTGCAGAGCTATCAGAGACTGGCCCCGCCGCTGCTGGAGAAGCTGTCGGACAAGGTGGCAAAGCGGCTGCAGCGGGACGGGATGTACGGCAGCACGATTACGGTCAGTGTGAAGACCAATGATTTTCACCGGCATTCCCGGCAGCGACGGCTCTCCGTTTCAACCAATGATGCGGCGGTTATCCGGGAGAACGCCCGGGAGCTGCTGCAGGGACTTCTCTATGAACGGGACGGAATTTTCGACCGCGGAGCCGGAGTGCGGCTGATCGGCGTGGGGGTCAGCTCGCTGGATCGCGGGGAATACCGGCAGATGGATATGGAGAGCTTCCTTGCAGAGAAGGAGCGGGAAGAGCGGAAGGCGCGCAGGGTGGAGGAAGAGAGAGCGAGAAGCCTGCAGGCAGCACAGAAAAAGGACCGGCTGGATCAGATGCTGCAGCAGGTCCGGAGCCGCTACGGAGAGGACAAGCTCCGCAGGGGAATGTCCTGATTCAGCGTTTCCCTAACGGATCCGATGCCGCCGCACGAACCATTCATAGTAGAGGAAGAAGGCAATGCTGGAGATGGTCCAGCTGATGGGATAACTGGCCATGACCGTCTTCATGGAGTGGTGCGCGGGGACCATGGTGTAGATCCAGGCAATGCGAATCAGGCACACGCCCAGAATCGTGATGATGGTGGGAATCAGTGCATCGCCCATTCCCTGCAGGACGCCGGAAAAAATCTCGATGGCGATATAGGTGATGAAGATCGGCGTCATGAATTCCGCAATGGCGACACTTTGCCGGATCACATCCGGGTCATCGGTAAAGATCCGGACGAAGAAATTGCGGCCCAGCAGGATGACGGCGCACAGGAAGACATCGAAGAGGGCGGTGATCAGCATGGCCTGGCGCGTGCATTTGCGCACGCGGTCCTTCCTGCCGGCACCGTAGTTCTGTCCCACCACGGTGGTGGTGGCGATGCCGAGGGAGTTGATGATCATCCAGAAGATGGCATCCACCTTTCCCCAGACGGTCCATGCGGCCACGGTGTCGGTGCCGAAGCCGTTGATCGAGGTCTGGATCAGCACGTTGGAGAAGGAATACATGAAGGAGCGGAAGGCGGCCGGAATGCCGATGCGGAGAATCTTCTGGGCAAAAAAAGCATCCATGCGGATTTCCTTCAGCGAGACGCGCACCACGCTGTCCGTCCGAAGGAGGAAGAGGAAGGCGCCGACGGCACTGGCATATTGAGAGAGAATGGTGGCCAGTGCGGCACCGGCCACACCCATGTGCAGGATAACAATGAAGAAGAGGTCCAGCACGATGTTGGAGAGAGTGCCGATGACAAGGTAGAGGAAGGGGCGGCGGGAATCGCCGACGGCCCGAAGGATGGAAGCGCCCGTGTTGTACAGGAGGTTGCCGATCATGCCGCAGGCATAGATCCGCAGATAAACCTCGGACGCCGCCAGCGTCTCGGCAGGGGTATCCATGGCGCGCAGCATGGGACCCGCGAGAGCGAAGACAATGACCGTCAGCACAATGCCCAGCAGAACGGCAAGGGAGATGCCGGTGTGGACTGCCCTGCGCAGCTCCCGCTCCTGTCTGGCCCCGTAGTACTGCGATACGATGACGGTGACGCCGGAGGTGATGCCGACGAAGAACCCGACGAAGAGATTGATCAGCGTTGCCGTGGCGCCGCCCACGGCGGAAAGGGCCAGCTTGCCGACAAAACGACCTACAATAACGGCATCCACCGTGTTGTACAGCATCTGGAAAAAGGTGCCGGCGAGCAGCGGAACGAAAAAGATCAGGAGCTGCTGCCAGATCACGCCGGTCAGCATGGGATTGTCCGCGTGCACGCAGTGGTCCAGGACTGCAGCGGACCCCGCAGACGCGGAGCCGTCGGAAAAGGAAGAGCCGGCAGACGGATCTGCGGGCATAGAAGAAACCGCAGATTGCTCTGCGGTTTTGGTGATGGTGGTTTTCCGGTAATCAGACATGAATCCCCTTCTCCCGCACAATCGCCATTGAATTGCGGGAGCCTCCCTTGCGTCCTCTACTATAAGACGTTTCGGAAGTTCTGTCACGGGATTTCAGAAGCCCAGCGATTCATTTACAAGGATGATGTGATACCGTCCGGGATGCCGTTCGTAGCGTGTGATGAGGAACTGGCAGCAGATGGTGTCCGGGGACAGGCAGTCGGCACAGGAGCCCGTCACACAGCAGGGTGTCTTTCCCTGGAACCGTGCGGCATTGACCGGTGCCGCCTCGTTCCTGGCACGGGAAACGGCAGCATCCAGGTCGCGGACCACCTTGTTCATTCCGACGATGAAGAGGACGTGCTCCGGACCGTAGACCAGACAGGCAGCGCGGTTGCCGTTGCCGTCGATGTTCACCAGGATGCCGTCCTCGGTGACGGCATTGGCGCTGGAAAGGAACCAGTCGGCGCCGAAGGCCTGCAACTCTGCCCTTCGTTTCTCTTCCCTGTCAGCGGCGGCATCCCGGTCATAGACAAGATAATTCCCGCGGTGCACGGCATTCTTGAGGCCGATCTCGGCGATGGACGAGGAACCGCCCCAGGAAACGGAAGCGCCCTCGGGGATCAGCTCCAGGGCCTTCTGCAGGGCCTCCTCCTTGCTCGCGGCATAATAGCCTGTCATATTACGGGCGGCCAGATTCCGGATGATCTTCTGTGCCAGCAGCTCATTGCGGTTTGTGCGGTAGGGATCCATGGCAGAGACTCCTTTCATACAGGGGTATCTATTTGGCACCCATCTCGAATTTGCTTCGCAAATTCGAGATGCGGCTGGCCAGAGGTCCTTCGGACCTTGGCCGCCTGCCAATTTCAACCGTGAATATGCCTGCA
>CAVKMX010000093.1:0-9421 GCA_963657295.1 Clostridium sp. CAG:302 | reverse complement strand
TTCATGTATTGTGCCACAGAAATGGCATCGATCTTGTCCCCATAGGTCTGCAGGAGCTTCAGCAGCATGTCCTCTGAAAAATTGGCAATATAATTCTCACTTCCCTCGGAGGTGTCAATTGCGGTGGCATCCGAAATGTACATTGCCACGGAAACATTGTTGGTCCCGAATCTGGCATAGGATTCCATGGACTGTGCGGTTGTGGAATCACCGATCGTCATGATGGCAATCACCGAGGCCACACCGATGATGATGCCCAGCACCGTGAGAAAGGTGCGGAGCTTGTTGGCCGCAATGGAGGCCAGTGCTAATTTCGTATTTTCCAGCAGCATAGAAATCTCTCACATTCTCCTGCGCCCGCGCAGATCCTCACCGCTTCCGACCGACTCCGCTGTGCGCGGATCAGGAATGTGCCTCTCTGCCCCTTCGCTCTCCGGTAATCCGTCCGTCCTGCAGGGTGAGAATCCGTCCGCATTCCTCCGCCAGCGCCTGGGAATGCGTGATGAGCAGGATGGTCCGGCCCTCCTCATCGTGGAGCCTGTGGAACAGGTCCATCACCTGGCGGCCGGTTTCGGAATCCAGGGCGCCTGTCGGCTCGTCCGCAAGGATCAGGGCCGGCCTGTTTGCCATCGCCCTGGCAATGGCAACGCGCTGCTTCTGCCCACCGGACAGCTCATCCGGACGATGCAGCATCCGATCTTTCATGCCGACCAGGGACAGCAGCTCCATGGCACGGCGTGTGCGCTCCTCCTGCGGGATTCGGGCATACAGCATCGGCATTTCCACATTTTTCAATGCCGTGGTGCGCGGAATCAGATTGTAGGTCTGGAAAACAAAGCCGATTCTCCTGTTGCGCAGCCCGGAAAGCTCATCGTCCTTCAGTCTGGATACGTCCTGATCCATCATCCGGTAGGAGCCCTCCGTGGGGCGATCCAGAAGGCCGATGATATTCATCAGCGTGCTCTTGCCGGAGCCGGATTCTCCGACAATGGCCGTGAATTCCCCGGGATAAACGTCCAGCGAGATATCGTGCAGCACCTCCAGTTCATTTTCCGTTCCAACATAAAAGCGCTTGACGATATTCTCCAGCCGGATGACCGTCTGGTCTGCATCCGCAGCATCCGCAGCCTTCGCTTCTTCCGGCTCCTCATCCAGATATCCGTTCCCCCGGTCCGTGTGTTTTTTTCTGTTTTTCGCGTGCCAACTCTGGAACATGCTCATCCCGCTCAATAGATTCCGTCCAGCATGCTGGAATAATCTCCGGTATCCGCCGCCGTGCCGCTCTGAATCAGATCCCCCTCCTGGATGTTACCGGAGGTGATCTCCGTATAATATCCGTCGGAAACGCCCACGGTCACCATTACCTCTGTCGCCTGCTGTGTTCCGTCCTCGCCTTCCGCACCATCCTCTGCCGGGGACAGCAGGTTTACAAAATAATTGCCTGCTCCGTCGCTGATCAGGCACCCGGAGGGAATCGCAATGGCATTCTCTGCACTCGCCACCACAAAATCAATGGTGGCTGTCATGCCCATGCGGAGCCGGTCATTGGGTTCATCCAGTGTCATCTCCACCTTATAGGTCGCTCTTGTCTTGGTATTCTGGCTGTTGCCGGAGCTGGCGGAGGAGGTTCCGGCTGCCGTGTTGGAGGTCTCCTTTGTCGGCGTGGGCGAGGTAAAGGTCACGGTGCCCGTCAGTTCCTCCGAGCCGGTCGAATCTGTCTTCACCCTCACCCTCGTGCCGACCTTGAGATCTGCAATATGACCCTCATCAATGTCCGCACTGACCTTCATCTTGGAAAGATTGTCCAGCACCACGCCGTCCGAGCCGTTATAGGCCTGTCCGGCCGTTACATTGACAGCGGTCACGGTGCCGTCCATGGTGGCAATCACCTGACCGTTCTCCAGCTTCTCCCGGAGCTTGGCGATTTCGGCCTCGCTTGTCAGTGTATCCGTCGCATGCTTGATTTCCTGACTCGCGATTGCCTCCTTCTTCGCCGCCTCATCGGAGAGCACGGAACGGTTGTCCTTGTTCACGGTCGTTCCGGAATCCTCCAGCTTGCGGACATCCGCGGTGGTCGACTGCTCGTCGGCTTTCACCGTCTTCTCGTAGCTCTCCCGGTTGGATTTGGCCGTCTCATACGCGGTCTTGGCCTCTGCCAGAGATGTCTCCGCCTTGCTCAGGGCCGTTGCCGCATCCTCATAGGACCATTGTGCCTTGCTCACTTCCTTTTGAAGATCAATGATCTCCTGCGGAACCGTTCCGGTTCCGGCCGTGGATTGGGACGCATCGGTCTGCTTGAGCGTGAGCTGCCGGGAAAGCTCATTGTACCGGTTCAGCTTGTCATCGAAGTCGGCCTGCAGCGAATCCGCCTGTGCCTGCAGCGTATCATAGGCCGCCTTGGTACGGGTCTCCTCATCCTTGTAGCTCTGGAGCTTGTTCTGATCCTCGATCTGATTCACAAGGTCTTTGTTCGTGTCCTCCGCATTTCGCTGGAGATCCCTCGTGCCGGTGACATACTGCTCCCCGGAGGCCGCCTGTGCGTCGGCCAGGGCACGCTGGTTCGCACTCTGCGTCAGCGCATTCTCCCGGTCCGCCAGCGCCTGCTGCTGCTCCTTGAGCTCCAGATCGCGCTCTGTCTGTGTGGTGTCAATGGTATAGAGGACATCACCTGCCGAGACGACATCCCCGACCGATACATAAACCTCATCGATGATGAGGGTATCCTGCGTGCTGGCACCCTGTACATTCATGGAGCTTTCCTGCCCGCTGATGATCTTTCCCTTGGCGGTGTACAGATTCTCCACATTCATCCGCACGGCCGTCTCATACACCGGTCCGGTGTCCGCGGTCTCCTCCTGCTTTTTGCAGCCGGACAGCGCCGTTCCCGCCAGCAGTCCTGCAAGCAGAGAATAGGCAATGTATTTGTTGCGGATCCTGTGATTCATGACTTTCGACTCCCGCTGCCGCGCAGCAACTGTATGAAATGCACTAGTACAGTTATTTAATCACCGTCTGCCGCAGCTGTCAACTGCGCCTGGCAGGCGAATGAACTGTAAAGCGCAGCACAAAAAGAGCGCGGGAATTTCTCCCGCGCCCCACGTTCTGCCAACAAAATGCTTCATCCGCCGATCAGGCAATGGTTATGCTCCATACATAACTCCTGCTCTCGTCCTTTGCCAGCACCTCATGGTGTCCCTCTTCATTGACCGAATTGGCCCAGCCGTTCCACGGCTCCATGCAGACAAAGCGCTCCGCATCCTGCTGCCACAGAACGCCGTTTCCGAACACTGCCTCGTCAAAAGCAACCGTCACCTCATGCCCGTTTCCGGCATCCGTGAAGCGCATCGGACTCTTCACTCCCTTCATGAGACGGATCGAATCGCTGCTCCCTTCCTTTTTCGTCAGCGTGATGACGGCCGGTGCGGCCGGCTGCTCCCCCTTGGCCTCCTCACTGCAGGTCGCCGCCTGAATGGCAAAGGAGACATTCTCAAGCCGGCTGGCCGCAAAGTAGGGATGGAAGCCGACGCTGAAGGGCATTTCCTTTTCACCGCAGTTGGTGACGGTCAACGTGAGCTTTGCCGTATCTCCGGACAGCTCATACCGCATGCACAGATGAAAGTCGAAGGGATAGACGAATTTCGTCAGTCCGTTCGGTTCCAGAGACAGCTCCACGGCTGCGTCCTCCGCACGATCCACCTTCCAGGGAAGAAGGTCGGCAAGGCCATGCACCTCCATGGGATAGGAAACACCGTCAAACACATGCACACCCCCGTCCGGTCTGCTGCAGCAGGGGAAGAGGATCGGAATCCCGCAGCGCGGACGGTCCGTGGACTCATAATTGCCGTCCCGCAGCCAGAGGTACTCCTCGCCCTTTTTCATAAAGGAGGTCGCCATCCCTCCCTTTTCCGGCGTGACGCTCAGGGAAAAGTCCCCATCCGTCAGCGTCAGGGTGCGGTAGCTTACACCGTTCTTCTCATACAATCCTTCGCTTAATACTGACATATTCTCCTTTCTTTGCCGCAGCCTGCCTGCGGCCGCAGAGGGAGAATCCGCATCGCCGGATTCTCCGAATGTACCGGCACCCCGCTTCTGCAGACGGTGTACCGGTCTGCTCCTCCGGATCTATTCACTCTTGGCTCTCCGCACCAGCTCTGCGGCAATGTCGTCCCAGGTAATATTTTTCTGCGCCATCACCACCATCAGATGGTAGAGGAGATCCGAAATCTCATACACCGTTTCCACGGGATCCGTATTCTTCGCCGCGATGACAATCTCGGTGCATTCCTCGCCCAGCTTTTTGAGCATCTTATCCAGGCCTTTATCGAACAGATAATTGGTGTACGAGCCCTCCTTCGGATGCTCTCTTCTCTCCAGAATCGTCTGATAATCCCGCTGAAGGATCTGCATCGGATCCAGCTCCTCGTTCTCCTTGAGAACAAGATCCGTCCGGAAGAAGCAGGAATGGTTGCCGGTATGGCAGGCCGCTCCCACCTGATCCACCCTGGCGAGCAGCGTATCCATATCGCAGTCCGCCGTCAGCGTCCGCACATACTGGAAATGTCCGCTGGTCTCTCCCTTGAGCCAGAGGGTCTGCCGGCTTCTCGACCAATAGGTCATCCGCCCCGTGGATACGGTATTCTCATAGGCCTCTTCATTCATATAAGCCATCATGAGAACCTCTCCGGTGTCTGCCTCCTGCACAATCACCGGCAGCAGCCCCTGCGGATCCTTTTTGAAATCCTTCCAGGCAAACCTCGCCTGATGAATGTCGACGTACATGCCGTTTTCCAGGCAAAGCTTTTTCAGATCATTGATCTGCCCGATGTTGTCATTGATCGCATTTCCGGAGATTCCGCTGACGCTTTTGAGCTTGCCGAATTCCAGCACCTTGTCCAGAGAGATCTCCGGCAGCGTCAGGATGGAGGGAACCTCTTCAATTTTCAGAGCCCCGCGGACATCCGTCTCATCAATGAGGATCAGCTCATCCACATAGCGGACAATTGCCTCCTTATGCTGATTGATGGCATCCGCCGCGCGGTAGCAGGCCGCAACCTTATCCTTTCCGAACCGCTCTGCGGCCTCCTTGAGCATTTCCAGATTGCTGTCCTTGGAAAAATTCAATGCCGCCTTGGCGCAGCCCGCATAGATCAGCTTTTTCACATCCTCCAGCCGGTCTACGTGCCCCGCTCCGTAAACCGGGATCTGAACCTCCCCGCAGATCTGCCGGATGATCCCGATGGACTCTTCATGCTCCGCATCGCTCTTCGACTGGTCGAAAACCAGAATGGCGTCCACGCCGCCCTCCGCATAGGCAAGCGCCAGTGCGGCCGGATCCTCACTGACCACCCTTTCATCGGACAGACCGCGGGTCGCCCTGCCCTCCTTCAGATAAATACATGCAACGAATTTCTTCAGAGCCTGCTCCATTGCACCGCTCTCCCTTCTCCTCCAGCAAACTGTCCCATCTGTGCTGATGCTTATCTTACTTCCTCAGAGGGTCCCCTTGGTACTCAATACGTCCTCGATGCGCGGATCCTTCTGCACTGCCATATCCAGGGCCTTGGAAAAGGCCTTGAACATTCCTTCAATGATGTGATGTGCATTTGCACCGTCCAGAATGCGGAAGTGCAGATTCATTCCGGCTGCATAGCTGACCGCATAGAAGAATTCCCGCACCAGCTGTGTATCCAGACCTCCCACCATCGGCACGGATTCGTATCTTTCTCCGCCGGAGAGGACAAAATAGGGGCGGTCGCTCAGATCCACGGCGCACAGGACCAGGGCCTCATCCATCGGCAGAATGCAGCTTCCGTACCTGCGGATCCCTTTTTTGTCTCCCACGGCCTCCCGGATCGCGCGTCCGAGCACAATGCCGCAATCCTCCACGCTGTGGTGTCCGTCCACCTCCAGATCTCCCTTTACACAGACACGCAGATCGAACAGACCGTGTCTTGCAAAGGCGTCCAGCATATGGTTGAAAAACCCGATCCCCGTATCAACGGCTGCGCTGCCGGTTCCGTCCAGTGCAAGCTCCACGGCGATGTCCGTCTCTCCTGTCGTCCGTCTGATGTCCGCTGTGCGATTCATATCCATCCTCCTGTGAGCTCACCTGCCGCCATCCTCAAACCGGACGGCAATCGAGTTGGCATGCGCCGTCAGACCCTCGCTCCTGGCGAACAGCTCAATGTCCTTGTGCACCTTTTCCAGGGCTTCCCTCGAATAGGAAATGATGCTGGTCTTCTTCACAAACTGATCCACGCCCAGAGGGGAGAAAAACCGCGCCGTGCCGTTCGTCGGCAGAATGTGATTCGGCCCCGCATAATAATCTCCGAGAGGTTCCGAGGAATAGCTACCGAGGAAAATCGCACCCGCATTCCGGATTTTCGTCATCACCTCGAGTGCATCCTTCGTCACGATCTCCATGTGTTCGGAGGCAATGGCATTGGCGGCATCAATGATCTCCTCCATCGTATCCGCCACGAAGGCATATCCGTAATTGTCCAGTGACTGCCTGATGATTTCAGCCCGCTCCAGCGTCTGCAGGAAAACGTCAATTTCCTCCGACACCTTCTCCGCAAAGCTCCGGGAGGTCGTCAGCAGAATGGCAGATGCCAGCGGATCATGCTCTGCCTGTGACAGCAGATCGGTCGCAATGTACCTCGGGTCTGCCGTCTCGTCGGCGATGACCAGAATTTCCGACGGTCCGGCCACGGAATCAATTCCTGTGATGCCAAAGCACGCCTTCTTGGCCAGGGCCACATAGATGTTTCCGGGCCCCGTGATCTTATCCGCCTTCGGAATGGTCTCTGTCCCATAGGCCATGGCCGCGATGGCCTGGGCCCCTCCGACCTTGTAGATTTCATCTGCGCCGGCAATGTCGGCCGCAGCCAGCGACCCAGCCGGTGCCTTCCCGTCCGGTCCCGGCGGGGTGCACATGATGATTCGTGAAACACCTGCCACCTTCGCCGGAATGATATTCATGAGCACGCTCGAGGGATAAACGGCACGCCCTCCCGGCACATAGCAGCCGGAGATTTCAATCGGCGTAACCTTCTGTCCCAGGATGCTGCCGTCTTCTCTGGTGGTGATCCAGCTCTGCGTCTTCTGCCGCTCATGATACTCCCGGATGTTGGCGGCAGCCCGCTTCATCACCTCGATCAGCTCCGGATCCAGCTCTGCATACGCCTCCTCTATTTCCTGCCTGGAAACGCGCAGCGTATCCGGCGTCAGCCTGCAGTGATCGAATTTCTCCTCCAGATCAAGAACCGCTTCATCTCCCTTTTCACGGACGGCCGCGATGATGCTGTCCACTGCCTCCTGCTGCCGGGTGTAGCTGGCAGGATTGCGGCCCTTCAGCAGCTCCAGAAGCTCTGTCTGCGATTCTCTTGTAAGTGCTGCGATTCTCATGGGACGGTTACCTCTTTTCCTGACTCTCGGTCAAAGCGGCGCGGACACGGCGGATCAGTTCCCGGATCCTTTCCTGCTTCATCTGCATGCTGACCTGATTCACAATCATCCGGGCCGAGATCTCGCACACGGTTTCCAGTACGGTCAGACCGTTTGCCTTCAGGGTGGACCCGGTTTCCACAATATCGACAATGACATCCGAGAGGCCGACGACCGGCCCCAGCTCCACGGACCCGTTCAGCTTGATGATGTCCACCGTCTGCTGCTTCTCATGATAAAAATAATCTCTTGCAATGTTCGGGTATTTTGAGGCAACCCGGATCATCTCGTGATGCTGAAGCTTATCTCTGGCGCTCTCCGGCCCCGCTACACACATCCGGCACTTTCCGAAGCCGAGGTCCAGAACCTCGTACGCCCTTCTCTGCTCCTCCAGAATGATGTCCGAGCCGACGACGCCGATGTCGGCCGCCCCCCGCTCCACATAGGTGGGCACGTCCGGTCCCTTGGAGAGAAAGAAATTCAGCCCCTGCTCTTCGTTGCGGAAGATCAGCTTCCTCGTATCCTCCCTCATCTCCTCACAGGAGAAGCCGGCCCGTTCGAACAGCTCCATCGTTTTATCCGCAAGGCGCCCCTTCGTCAGGGCAATGGTCAATTCTTCCGTCATTTTCTTTCCTCGCTGCACGCTTCCTGCGGCACCAATGCGATCCGTCTGCCGGCCTTCCGTGCCGTCTGCACCTTTGCCAGTGTTTCTCTGAAATTGTCCTTCCGATAGGTCACAACCTCTGCAGAGGAGTGGACCAGCGGACCGATGTTCCTGCTGCGCATTGCCTCCAGCAGGGTGTCGATCTGCAGTACAAAGCCGATGGCCGGTGCATCCTTTCCGAATTGCGACAGCAGCGTGTTGTACCGTCCGCCGGAGGCAATCCGATCTCCTACGCCGTAGGTGTAGGCCTTGAAGAGAATGCCGGTATAGTAGCGGTACTGCGACAGAAGCGTCAGATCAAAGCTGACATATCTCTCGTAGCCGTAGAGACGCAGGATGTCATAGACCTCCCGGAGCCTTCGGATCGCGTTCCTAGCACGCGCATTCGGAGCCTCCTCCTGCATGGAGCACAGCTCCGCATCGCTTCCGATCAGACTCGTCAGCTGCAGGAGACGGCCGGAGACGGTCTCATCCAGATTCTGCCGCTCGATCAGCTTTTCCGCAGCAAAGTAATTTTTGCCGGAGATGTAGTCCCGCAGCTCGCTCTCGGTGGCCGCATCCAGACCGGCCGCCTCGCAGACGCCGCGGAAATAGTCTGCATTCCCGACCGTAATCTGAAACTGATCCAGCCCGGCTCCGAGAAGGGATTCAATCAGAAGCGCCAGAAGCTCCGCATCCGCCTCCGGCGAATCATCGTTGATGCACTCCGCCCCCATCTGTGTGGATTCCTTCCTCTTTCCCTGCAGATTGGAGGTGTTGATGAAAGAGCTTCCGCGGTAGCAGAACTTCAGCGGCCTCTTCTCATCCATAAAGTACTTGGCGGCGCACCTGGCCACCGAGGGTGTGAAATCCGGCCGAAGAACCAGTGTATTGCCTTCTTTATCAAAGAACTTATACAGCTCACGGGAGGGCGTTGTACCGATTTCCCGCGAGAAGACATCAAAAAACTCAAACGTCGGTGTCTGGATGTCTTCGTAGCCGTACCGATGCATGGTTTCTCCGATGCATCCCATGACGGTGTCATACTGGGCACAGTCAGCCCCATAGTGATCCCACACGCCCTCCGGTGTATGCAGGAGTTCCTGTCTGCTCTGATTGCTCATGTGAATTCTCCATTCCGACGGAACGAAAAGCGTCTCCGCTTTAGTGCTGTGCAGTGCTATCTTGTTAATTCAATAAACCAAGCGAGACTATACCAGACTTTCTCCGCACTGTCAATTGCAGGCCGCTCTGACGTGCAGTTGACGCCCTGCAGCAGTTACTGTACAGACGCCCGCCGGTGACGGGTCCTGGCGGAGCTGTCCGTCCTGG
>CAVKMX010000092.1:0-9458 GCA_963657295.1 Clostridium sp. CAG:302 | reverse complement strand
TGCAGGGCTCGTGGTGCGACGTGCTCATCACAACGCCCAGCTCATCGGCGAGCTCTGCGCTTTTGAGTCCCGGTCCGTCCAGGTTGAAGTTCGAGTCCCACATGGCCGGCCACAGATAATTGCCCTTCAGCCGCAGCAGGAGCTCAAAGATCCGCGCATAGCAGGCCGCATTGATGCCGCCGAAGTGCGTCATGGCCCATGTGCCGAAGGCCGGCCACTCATCGTTGATGAAAAAGCCGCGGTACTTCACGGATGGCTCCTTCGAGACCATATTCACCCTCTCATCCAGCTCGGCGAAGGGGCGCTTTTCCGGCAGGACATGATTCCAGTTGACAAGGGGCGACACGCCAAGGAGCTCTGACAGATGGAGCAGTCCGTAGATCGTTCCCCGCTTATCGCTCCCGGCGATCAGCAAAGCCTCCTTCTCCCCGCCCGCCGGATTCGGGATGATTCGGAACAGATAAACCTCCCGCTTTCCCCTGATCGGCGTCAGATCCATCCTGCCCTCCGCCTCCAGCTGCTCCAGAAGCCGGCTGTGTCCCACGGTTCCGTACAGGATGTACTCGTGATCCGGCGTCAGCGTGTCCGTGCCCGCCGGGTAGACGTCCGTCACCAGCTCCATATCCTTTTTCACCCAGGAGGCCACCTGCTTTACACCTGCCAGCGCACACGCCTCCTCATAAAACCAGCTCTCTTTTCCGACTCTCATTCGATATCTCCTCTTTTCGTATCTTTTCGACATTTCTGCTGATAGAATAGCGCTGCAGAGGGGCAGGCAAATACACCTTTTCATTTCATTTTATTGCGTTTTTAAACCTGTTATGTCCATCTAAAAGGCCGGCTGCGATGCCATATCGCAGCCGGCCCCATCCTTTTACATATAGAGAACACACGATTGAATTTCGCATGGCAGCCAATCCTGCTGACCGCACACCAGCATGCGAAGAAGTTCATTGAGGCGGCCTGCCGGCCCGGCTTTCTGCCGCAGCCGGCCCCGCTCACTCCTGTACGGTAAGGCTTGCGTCCAGCCCGACTTCCGTCGAAATCCCCTGCACGGTTCCCGTTGAGGAATACTGCCACATGCTGAAGCGATAAGGGAAATACAGATTGGCCCCTGTGTTCGCAATCCACTTGTTGTAATTTTCGAGCTGATCCAGCTCCAGATTCATCACAAATGCCGCGAGGTTCCCATAGATCATTGTCTGGTATCCCGCCTCCTCCAGGGCCCGGCAGAACGCAGAGACATACCCGGTCCAGTCGCTCCTGGAAATCGCCGCCGCGCCGTCCTCATTCTGGTACCGGTTGGCCCAGACCGCAACCGGATAGGTGATCTTGTTCTGATACCCCGACAGGCGCTCGATCAGATGCAGCGCCTCCTCCTTGGCTTCTTCCCTGGAGTTGGCGCCCAGTGTGTAATAAATTCCGACCTGCAGTCCTGCCTCATAGGCTCCGGCAAGGTTCTCCTCCATCCGCTCATCGTCCCGGACCTCCTTGCCGCCCTTGCCGTCCGCATCCGTCAGACCTCCGGCACAGATCATCACAAAGCCGATGTCATCCTCCGCCACAGCCTTCCATTCAATGCTGCCGTTTTTCTCCGACACATCAATGCCGGGCTGAAGGCTGACCCGGTCCTCCCCGCCGTACTGGAGCCGCCCGTCGTCACTGAGGGTGAAATCGTCCGACGAAAAGCTGTTCTTCTTCACGGAATTCAGCGTAGGGTAAAAATAATATTTCCCTCCGCTGACCACCACCACATCGTCATCAAAGAGCCTGCGCAGCATGGAGGCCGTGCCCCCGCCGGATTCCATGTCCGACTGGATCTGCATCTTCAGCTCGTTCTGCTCCTGTGCAGCGCCTTCCTTTCTCGCCGCCTCTTCCTTCTCCTCTACCTCCGCCTGCGTATAGAGGGTCTTGGCCGTGCCCTCCAGGGCATCCAGCTGCTGCGCGAGCCTCTGCTGCTCCTGCAGCGCCGTTTTCTCCCGATAGAGAAAGAAGGCAGAGCCTCCCAGTGCAGTCAGCGTGACGGTACACAGCAGGATCACATTCAGCTGATACACCAGATGTCTCCTGCCCTGATTCCTGCTGTTGGTTTTCTTTGATGTGATTTTGTTCGAGGTGATTTTGTTCGAGGTGGTTTTGTTCATATCAGCGCCCGTTCTTCTCATTCTGCTTGGCAGCCAGAAATGCCCAGGGATCCTCTTCTTCCTCTTCTTCCTTTGTCTGCGTTCCTCCGCCCGTCTCTTCCGTTCCGGAGGACTCCTGCTGCAGCGTCCCGGCTGCGCCGCCGGCCTCCGCGCCGGTCTCACCCTCCGCATCAAAGAGTGCCCGTACGAATTCGTCCGGGTCAAAATGCTGCAGGTCCTCCAGCTGCTCGCCGACGCCGATGTATTTCACCGGGATTCCCAGCTCGGATTCGATGGCAACCGCGATGCCTCCCTTGGCCGACCCGTCCATCTTGGTCAGGATGATGCCGGTGAGCTCCGCCGCCTCCGAGAATTCTCTTGCCTGTGCAAGCGCATTCTGTCCCGTTGCCGCGTCCAGCACCACCAGATTCTCTCTTCTCGCCTCCGGGTATTCGCGGGAGATGATGCGTCCGATTTTCTCCAGCTCGTGCATCAGGTTCTTCTTATTGTGGAGCCGCCCGGCCGTATCACACAGGAGAATATCCGTGTGTCTTGCCTTTGCCGCGCTGACCGCGTCGAACACAACACTGGCAGGATCCGCTCCTTCCGCTCCGGAAATCATTTCCACGCCGGCCCGCTCCGACCAGACCTTCAGCTGGTCATAGGCCGCCGCGCGAAAGGTGTCCGCCGCCGCGATCAGGACCTTTTTGCCCTGCGCCCGGTAGGTGGCTGCGAGCTTTCCCACCGAGGTCGTCTTTCCGACGCCGTTGACGCCGATGATCAGGACCACCGACGGCCCCTCCTCAAACGCATACGCGTCCTCTTCGACATGCATCTGTTCCCGGATGTCCTGGATCAGCAGCTGGCGGCAGTCGGCCGGTTCCTTGATGTGCTGCTCCTTCACCTGCCGGCGCAGCTGCTCCAGAATCCGATCAGTGGTCTGCACGCCCATGTCGCCCATGATCATGATTTCCTCGAGCTCCTCGTAGAATTCGTCATCAATGGCGGCATGTCCCGTGAACACCTGATTCATGCCGGATACAATGTTGTCCCGTGTTTTCGTCAGACCGTTTTTCAGGCGGGCGAAAAAGCCCTGTTTCTTTTCCTGTTCTGCCATAGCTGTTGTTCCCTGCCGTAACCACGGACACCGGTGTCCTAGGAGGCCAGCTCCTTCTCATCGATCAGGCTCACCGATACCAGCGTGGAAACGCCCTTTTCCTGCATCGTAATGCCGTAGAGCCGGTCCGCCCGGTCCATGGTGCCGCGTCTGTGCGTGATGACAATGAACTGCGTGTTGTCCGTGAGCTTGCGGAGATAATCCGCATACCGCACCACGTTGTTCTCATCCAGCGCCGCCTCGATCTCGTCCAGAAGACAGAACGGCGACGGCTTGAGATTCTGGATGGCAAAGAGCAGAGAGATGGCCGTCAGTGACTTTTCTCCGCCCGACATCTGCATCATATTCACCAGCTTCTTGCCCGGCGGCTGTGCAATGACGCGCACGCCGGCCGTGAGTATATCGGCATCCTCCATGAGCTCAAGCCTGCCGGAGCCGCCGCCGAAAAGCTGTCGGAACACCTTGTCGAATTCCGTCTGGATCCTTGCAAACTGCTGCCGGAACTGCTTGCGCATCTGCACATCCAGCTCCTCGATGATCTTCTCCAGAGATGCCGCAGCAGCCGTCAGATCGCTGTGCTGCTCCTTCAGGAAGGTGTAGCGCTCCTTCACATCCTGGTATTCCTGAATGGCGTTGACATTGACGCTGCCAAGGCCCCGGATCTGCTTCTTCAGTTCCTCCGCCCGGTTCCGCATGCCAGGCAGATCCGTCATGGATTCGTCTCTTCGCTCTGCGGCCTGGGACGGTGTCAGCTCATATTCGTTCCAGAGATAGTTGATCTGGCGCTCCATGGTTTCCTCGGTCTTGGAGGAGAGCTCTCCCAGGCGGAAGACCTCCTTGTCCAGCCGTGCCTTTTCCTCCGAGAGCTGCTCCCTTGCCGCCAGGGCCTCCTTCTGCTCTCCGCTCAGTCTGGCCTTCTGCTGCTGGCTGCTCTGCAGGAGCTCCTGCTGCTCCGAAAGGTTGATCCGGGCGCGCTCTGCCGCCTCCTTCAGACTCTCGATGCTCTTCTTCTTGTCCGCAATGTCCTGATTTCCCGAACGGATGCTGCTGCGGATTTCCTCCAGCTCTGCCCCGAGCCTGCGGATCTCTCCCTGTACGCGGAGGAGCTCCTGCTCCTCGAATTCCTGCTTCTGCCGCTTTTTCTGCAGCTCGATGTCCCATTGCTGCACGACGTTCTGCCGCGCATCCTCCTCTTCCCGGAGGGTGGACAGACGCTGCGTCAGCTCCGCAATGGCAGCCTCGGCCTCCTGCTCCGTCTCCTCCGAGGCAGCCAGCTGGGCCTTGATTTCCTTTTCCTCGCGCTCCAGATCCTGTCTGGTATCCTCAATGGAGAGGTTCTCCTCCCGCAGCGCCTCATACCCTTCCGCGGATTCCTTTTTGCGCTGCTCTTCCGCGTTGATGTTCATCCGGGCCGTGTTCTGCTCAATGAACTTCGCCTGCAGCTGAACACGAACGGACTCCTGCTCTGCGCGGAGGCGGTTCCTCTCCTCCTTGGCCTTTGCGATCTCGTTCTCCAGGGCTCCGATGGAGCTCCGGATCTGTTCGATGTGCTTGGCCAGCTCCGCCATCTCACGCCGTCTTCCCAGAAGGTTGGAGCTGTTGCGGAAGCCGCCGCCGCTGATCGCGCCGCCCGGCATGAACATCTCGCCCTCAAGGGTCACCATCCGGATTTTCTGCTGGTATTTGCGGGAAATCTCAACAGCATGATCGTATTGATCCACCACCAGTACGCGTCCCAGAAGGGATCTTGCAACATCCCGGTACTCCGGCGCCGTCCGGACCAGGGTGTCGGCAAGGCCGATGACACCCCTCTCCTTCAGCGCTCCCATCATCGTAAATCCCTGCCCGCCGCGAATGGCCGTAAGCGGCAGGAAGGTCGCACGGCCGGCCTTTTCTCTTTTCAGCAGGCCGATCATCCGCTTTGCTGTGCTCTCGTTGTCCGTCACGATGTTCTGGATGCTGCCGCCGAGGGCCGTCTCAATGGCCGTCTCATATTTCGGCTCCGTTTTGATCAGATCCGCAACAACGCCGATGAGCCCCGGCTCACGGTCCTTCTGCTCCATCACACGCTTGACGCTGCCGCCGAAGCCCTCATACCGCTCTGTCAGATTCGCCAGCGCATCCAGCCTGGATTTCTCCTGATGATACTGCGCCTGGGCCGCCCGGAGCTTCTCATCCGAGCCGGTAAGGATGCCTTTTCGGTCGGCGATCTCCTTCTCCAGGGCCTTCTGCCGTTCTCCGAGGGCCGCAGTCTCCCCCGCAACCTGTTCGAAGATTCCGCGCAGGTTTTCCAGATTCCGATCGTGCTCCGCCTCATCGCTGGAGGCGCGCACCAACTTGGAGGTCAGCTCGGATTTACGCAGCTCGTACTGCTCTCTGCGGGTGTTCACCGCCGCCATTCTGGCCTTGATGGTGCCTCTGCCGTTGATGGTTTCCAGGAGTGCCGAGCGTTTGCCGTCCATTTCCTCATTCAGCCGGCTCTGCTCCTGCTCAACGGTCTCGAGCGCCTCCTGTGCCGCCTCTCTCTTCTCCCGAAGGGAGAGCATCTCCCGGTCGATGCCTTCCTTTTCCTCTGTGATCGCGGCGCATTCACTGTTCCGCTCCTCCAGCTGTCCCAGCACCGACTGCTCGCGGGTCTGAAAGTGTCCGGCATTGCCGGTCATGGAGCGGATGGATTCCTCTGCCACCTGAATCTGCGTCTCCAGCTGATTCTGCAGCACGTTGCTGCGGGCGATCTCATTCCTCGCGGCTTCGACGGCCTCTTCGACACTCTCCAGCTCTGTTCCCAGCCGCTCATAGCGTTCCCTGGACGTCTCGTATTGCTCCTGCGTCCGGGAGAGATCATTCTCCGCATTCTCAAGGTTGCGCTTCAGCTCCTCCAGACGGGTCATGGTCTCCTTGTTCTGCACGAGAAAGAGATTCACGTCCAGGTTCATCAGCTCCTCATGGGCCTTCAGATAGATCTGTGCCTTTTCTGCCTGCCTTTCCAACGGGCCCACCTGACGTTCGAGCTCCGAGAGGATGTCGCTGACACGGACGAGATTGGTCTTCTCGTTTTCCAGCTTTTTCAGGGAGGTTTCCTTGCGGCGCTTGAACTTCACAATGCCTGCCGCCTCATCGAAGAGCTCGCGCCGGTCCTCCGGCTTATCCGAGAGGATCTTCTCGATCTGGCCCTGTCCGATGATGGAATATCCTTCCTTTCCGATTCCGGTGTCGTAGAACAGCTCCTGCACATCCCGCAGCCGCACCTGTACGTTGTTCAGAAGGTACTCGCTCTCGCCGCTTCGGTACAGGCGCCTTGCCACCGTCACCTCCTGATAATCCACTGGCAGCTTGTGGTCGGCATTGTCAAACGTGATGGCAACGTAGGCCGAGGACAGCGGCTTGCGCACCTCCGTCCCGGAGAAAATAACATCCTGCATGGAGCCGCCGCGGAGCTGCTTGACCCGCTGCTCCCCCAGCACCCACCGCACGGCGTCCGCAACATTTGACTTTCCCGAGCCGTTCGGCCCCACAATCGCCGTGAAGCCGTTGTGAAAATCCAGCTTGATCTTGTTCGCAAAGGACTTGAAGCCCTGAATTTCAATACTCTTTAAATACATTCGTTATCCCTGGTTCGCTGCATGGCAAGGAGCACCTCGTAGGCGGCATTCTGCTCCGCCGCCTTCTTGGAGCGGCCGCTCCCTTCAGACTGCACCTGTCCGTCTATGCATGCATTGACGCGGTAGATCCTGTCGTGGCAGGGTCCCTCCTCACTCACCAGCTCGTAGGAGAGCCTGCGCCCGAATTTCTGGCAGTGCTCCTGCAGGATGGATTTGGCATCATAGAATAAGAGCTTTCCCTCCAGATCCGACAGAATGAACTGCATGATAAACGCTCTGGGCGCCGCCACGTCATGGCTGTCCAGATAGATTGCACCGATGATGGCCTCCATGACATCCGAGATGATGGAGGCCTTTTCGCGGCCGCCGCCGCTCTCTTCTCCCTTTCCGAGGCGAATGAAGCGCGGCAGCTCCAGGTCCTTGGCACAGAAGGCCAGTGCGGGCTCGCAGACCAGCGAGGCCCGGATCTTGGTCAGCTCGCCTTCTCCCTTCTCCGGATACCTGTCGTAGAGGAATTCGCTGGAAAGCATCTCCAGCACGGCATCGCCGAGGAATTCCAGCCTCTCATAATCCTGATAGCGTCGAATCTTCTGTTCGTTGGCATACGAGGTGTGCGTCAGGGCGCACTCCAGCAGATACCGGTCATGGAAGGTGTATCCGATGCGCTTCTCCAGTTCCTTTGTCTCCGGCCGCTTCTGTTCCGTCATTCGGTTCCTTTCACTTCGGACCGCATTGCTGTGCTGTGTACTCAATCGTTCTCACCGGACGCTTTCCTGATCAGCTCCAGAGCTTCCGCGACCGTCGTGATGCTCTCTGCCTGCTCCTGCGGCACAGAAATGCCGTATTCCTCCTCCATTCCCATCAGAATCTGGTACAGATCCAGAGAATCCGCTCCCAGATCGTCCGTAAAGGTGGTGTCCAGTGTAATCTCATTGGGATCCACATTCAGCACATCGGCGATGATGGCTGTCAGCTTCTTCATATCCTCGTCCATGATCATCCTTTCCGCCGCAGCCTTGTCTGCGGCAACGCATCTGCGCAAAGTCCCGGTTATGCAGCTGCCTGCAGCTACGCTTCTTCCTGCGGCTTCGTGCGGTCGACCAAATGCATCCGTTCCTTAAACTGCCCGTTGATGTCTGCCTTCTGGAAGGTGATGCACTGGGCAATGGAATGCCGCACCTCGACGGCATGGGCGCTGCCGTGGGTCTTGACCACGAGTCCCGTCAGTCCCAGGAGAGGCGCACCCCCGTAGGAGCTCGCATCGAATTTCCGGAGGACCGTTTTCAGTGAGGGCTTGATCAGAATGCCGCCCAGCTTCCCCCTCGTGCTCGAGAGCAGAGCTCCCTTGATCTCATGAAGGAGCGTCGCGGCCACGCCCTCGTACATTTTCAGAATGGCATTTCCCGTGAAGGCGTCGCAGACCACAACGTCCGCAGCCCCCGCCGGAATGTCTCTTGCCTCAATGTTCCCGATGAAACGGATCACGCCCTGCTCTCCCAGCTCCTTCAGCTGCGGATAGGTTTCCTTCACCAGCGCGTTGCCTTTTTCCTCCTCTGTGCCGATGTTGAAGAGGGCCACGCGGGGATTCTTCACACCGACGACGTTCTCCATATAGATCGAGCCCATCTGGGCGAACTGCACCAGCTGAGAGGCTCTGGCATCCACATTGGCTCCGCAGTCGATGAGGAGCACCGGTCTCGCGGCCGTGGGCATCAAAGGTGCCAGGGGCGGCCGTTCGATTCCCTTGATCCTGCCCACCAGAAGCTGTCCTCCCACCAGTGTCGCTCCGGTCGAGCCTGCCGTCACAAAGGCATCCGCTTCCCTGCTGTGGACCATCTTCATGCCGCGGACAATGGAGGAGTCCTTCTTGGTACGGATGGCGTTCACCGGAGGCTCCGCCATCTCAATGACCTCCGTCGTCGGAACCAGCGTGATGCGGTCCTTCGGGTACTCATATCGTTCCAGCTCTGCCTGCAGCGCCTTTTCGTCTCCCAGGAGGAGCACCTGCACCTGGTCCAGCTCCTTTACGGCCTCCACCGCGCCTTTTACGATCTCACCCGGAGCATGGTCTCCTCCCATGCCGTCCAGGGCAACGCGGATGCGGCCTTGATATTGTTCCGTATTCTGTGTGTTCTCCAAATGAGTGTCCCCCGTTCTGTGCATAGATGCCGAACATAGTCTTTACAGTAACACGCATGTGATGTCAGTTCAAGTATACACCCGCCGGGCATGGCTGCCGTACCGGCGCAGGGTTACAGCTCACTCGCCCGCCAGGACCCGTCACCGGCGGGCGTCTGTACAGTAATGGCGCAGGCCGCTGACGCTTTCTGCCGCCGGTATCCGGACCGGAAGGCGGCGCAGGGTTCCGGCCGGCCGAAAAAGCTGGCCGAACAGGAAAAACCCGGCACAGCTTTCGCCGTGCCGGGTTCTCGGTTTCGATGCTGGTACATCAATCCTCAGTCGCAATGATCTCTTTCTTATTATAAGATCCGCAGTTCTTGCAGACTCTGTGAGGCATCATCAATGCGCCGCACTTGCTGCACTTAACAAGAGTCGGAGCAGACATTTTCCAGTTCGCTCTTCTCTTATCTCTGTGGCTTCTGGAAGATTTGTTCT
>CAVKMX010000091.1:0-9484 GCA_963657295.1 Clostridium sp. CAG:302 | reverse complement strand
CGCTTATGCAGGAAAGCTATCAAAGCTATCGGGACCGTGACAGCGAGATGCAGGTTGCGGAGACGGTCCGGCGTTACTTCACGAGATTTGACGATGGGCTGAAGATTTATTTTGTCCGCAGGGAGGAAGAAGAAGCGTATCATCTTCTGGAGCACGGGCTGGATGAACTCGGGCAGCTGCCGCTTTGCCAGGTGCGAATGACAGATCGATTCCGCCGCATGGGGCTTCGCAGAAATGTCAGCTTTGACGTTGGCGTTTCGCTGGAGAGCAATCTTCTGGATCTGTCTGTCACGGCGCGGGAACTTTCTGAGGAGGAAATGCTGCAGGTCCTCTACGAGTATCAGAAAAAGCGTCGGTTTGTTGTCCTTAAAAACGGTGATTTCCTTAAAATTGAAGAAAACGATACCCTTCGTCAGCTGATGCAGATGCTGGAGGATCTGCATCTGTCCGTCAAGGAACTCACAAAAGGCAAGATGCATCTCCCGGCCTACCGGGCCCTGTATCTGGACAAGATGCTGGAGGAGCAGGAGGGGTTCTATTCGGAACGTGACCGGCATTTCAAAGAACTGGTCAAGGGCTTTAAGACGGTGGCAGATGCGGATTATGAGGTGCCGCAGCACCTCAAGAAAATCCTGCGTCCCTACCAGAAGGAGGGATTCCGCTGGCTTCGTACCTTAGATCATTACGGCTTCGGAGGAATTCTGGCAGATGAGATGGGACTCGGCAAAACTCTTCAGGTGCTCGCGGTTCTGGAGGCTGTCAAAAAGGAGGAAGGGGAACAGGAGGGCCTCCCGCACACGTCCCTGGTGGTGTGTCCGGCCTCCCTGGTGTATAACTGGCTGGAGGAGGCGCACAGGTTCGCCCCGTCGCTGACGGCAGCAGCCGTAACGGGAACTGCGGCGGCGCGCGCAGAGCAGATTCGAAAGGCGAATGAGGTGGATCTGCTCATTACCTCCTATGATTTGCTCAAGCGGGACATTGCGGAATATGACGGGCTGCAGCTGCGCTTTGAGATCATCGATGAAGCACAGTATATAAAAACGCATACGACAGCAGCGGCCAAGTCTGCGAAACTCATCCATGCCATTACGAAATTTGCACTGACGGGAACGCCGATTGAAAACCGTCTTTCCGAGCTGTGGTCGATCTTCGATTATCTGATGCCCGGATTCCTGTTCGCTTATGACGGCTTCCGATCACAGATGGAGCTTCCGATTGTGAAAAATGAAAATGCGGAGGCCTTGGAACGGCTCCACCGGATGATCGATCCCTTCCTCCTGCGGCGCAGCAAGAAGGATGTGCTGAAGGATCTGCCGGATAAGCTGGAAGAGATCCGGTATGCGGGCATGACAGGCAAACAGCAGAAGCTTTATGACGCACAGGTAATCCGGATGCGCAATGATCTGAAGCAGCAGGACGACAATGATTTCCGCAGGAGCAAAATCGAAATTCTTGCGGAACTCATGCGGATTCGTCAGCTGTGCTGTGATCCGTCTCTGTGCTATACGAATTACGATGGGGATTCTGCCAAGACGGATCTGTGCATGGAGCTGCTGCATAATCTCATGGACGGAGGACATCGAACGCTTTTGTTCTCGCAGTTCACCTCCATGCTGGAGATCCTTCAGAAACGGCTGGAGGAGGAGAACATACCCTATTATCTGATTACCGGCAGTACAGCCAAGGAGGAAAGGATCAGACTGGTAAAGGACTTTAACAGAAACGATATTCCTGTTTTTCTGATTTCGCTGAAGGCGGGAGGAACGGGACTGAACCTTGTGGGGGCGGACAGTGTGATCCACTATGACCCATGGTGGAATACGGCGGCGGAGGACCAGGCCAGTGACCGTGCCCACAGGATCGGACAGAAAAATGTGGTGACGGTTTACAAGCTGGTGGTCAAGGGAACCATCGAAGAGAGGATCGTTGCTCTTCAGAAACAGAAGGCAAGGCTTGCCGATGACATCCTTGGCGGCGAGGGGGTCGGAAGTGCAAGACTTACCAGAGAGGATCTGCTGGAGATTCTGACCTGATCTTATCGGAAAGGGTGCGTGTCAAAAAACGTAGGCGTAGCTTAAAAATCGATGTACTGGGGAGAAGTGCTTGCAACGAATGCCGTGCTGTGCTAATGTTTTGCTGTTGTGTGGTTCCCACGCTCAGGAGTCGGCGCTCCTGTCGGAGGCATTGCCGCGCAGGATAACTGCGGGTGCTCCGTCGGCCGCTTCTTAGTGACGGGAGGGAAGACAAGACCTGTGCGAACAGGCAGAAAGAGGAGACAATGATTACACAGGAGAAGAAGGCAGAAATCATCAAGGAGTATGGCCGCAAGGAGGGGGACACCGGTTCACCGGAGGTTCAGATTGCAATCCTGACAGCCAGAATCACGGATCTTACCGAGCACATGAAGCAGAATCCCAAGGATTTCCATTCCAACAGAGGTCTGCTCAAGATGGTAGGTCAGAGAAGAGGTCTTCTGGATTATCTGAAGAAGACGGATCTTGAGAAGTATCGCGCACTGATCGAAAAGCTTGGCATCAGAAAGTAATTGTGTGCAGAAAGGAAGGCGGCGTACGGGCCGGGTGGATACCGGTCCGATGTCGCCTTCTGTTTGTGTTGTATATCCGGGGACGAAGGACCCCCGGAAGGAAGAGCAAAGGGTTAAGAGAATGGATTACAGGGTAGAGCAAAAAGAGAATTACACCACCTATGCAATGGAGCTGGCAGGACGGACTCTGTCGGTGGACATCGGCCGATTCGGCAAGCAGGCCAACGGCTGTGCGTTCATGCACTATGGGGATACCACGGTGCTGTGCACGGCTACGGAATCGGCAGCTCCCCGGGACGGAGTGGATTTCTTCCCTCTTTCGGTGGAATACAGCGAAAAGTTCTATGCGGTCGGCAAGATTCCCGGAGGCTTTAAGAAGAGAGAGGGGAGAGCGAGCGACAATGCGGTCCTTACCAGCCGTGTGATTGACCGCCCCATGCGTCCGCTGTTCCCGAAGGATATGCGAAATGATGTGACGCTGGAGTGCATGGTGATGAGTGTGGATCCTGCGTGCCGCCCGGAGCTGGTTGCCATGATGGGCGCACCGCTTGCAACCACCATCTCAGACATTCCCTTTGCCGGGCCCTGCGCAGCGACGCAGGTCGGCCTCGTGGACGGAAAGGTCATCATCAACCCCGGACAGAAGGAATGGGATGAGGGAGATCTGTGCCTTACCGTTGCCTCCTCCGCGGACAGAATTCTGATGATCGAGGCAGGGGCCAATGAGATTCCTGAGGCAGATATGCTCTCCTACATCTATCAGGCCGATGCCGTGAACCAGGAGCTGATCCGGTTCTACAGCTTTATTCAGAGCAAGGAAGGCAAGGCCAAGCAGGAGTACATTTCGGTTGCCGTGCCGGAGCAGATGTTCGAGGATATGAAGAAGGTTGTTCCGCAGGAAGAGATGGAGCAGGCCGTCTTCACGGATGACAAGCAGACCCGGGAGCATGCTGTGGCTGAAATCACCGAGAGGCTGAGAGCGGCATTCGCTGACAACGAAGCCTATCTGGCTCAGCTGGGGGATGCGGTTTATCAGTATGAGAAGAAGACGGTCCGGAAGATGATCCTCAAGGATCATAAGCGTCCGGACGGCCGTGAGCTGACCCAGATCCGGCCTCTGCACGCGGAGGTGGGCCTGATTCCGAGAGTGCATGGCTCGGCCATGTTCCACCGCGGACAGACACAGATCGTGGATGTATGCACACTGGCTCCGCTGTCAGATGCTCAGCGTGTGGAGGGACTCGATCCCAACATCACAGAAAAGAGATATGTGCATCAGTACAACTTCCCGGCATATTCCGTCGGCGAGACGAAGGTCTCGAGAGGACCGGGACGCCGCGAGATCGGGCATGGCGCACTGGCAGAGAGAGCATTGCTGCCGGTACTGCCTTCTGTGGAGGAGTTCCCTTATGCCATTCGCTGCGTGTCCGAGACGATGGAATCCAACGGTTCGACATCGATGGCCAGCACCTGCGCATCGTGCATGGCGCTTATGGATGCCGGCGTTCCGATCAGAAAGCAGGTGGCAGGCATTTCCTGCGGACTGGTAACCGGGGATACGGATGAAGAATTTGTCCTTCTGACCGATATTCAGGGACTGGAGGACTTCTTCGGCGATATGGACTTCAAGGTGACCGGCACGCACGACGGCATTACGGCAATTCAGATGGACATTAAGATTCATGGTCTGACCAGAGCCATTGTCGAGGGTGCCTTTGCACGCTGCAAGGAGGCCCGCGAGTTCATCATGGACGGCGTGATGCGTCAGGCGATTGCTGAGCCCCGCAAGGAGGTTGGCCAGTATGCACCGAAGATCGACATGGTGCAGATTGATCCGGAGAAGATCGGAGATGTCGTCGGACAGAGAGGCAAGACTATCAACGAGATCATCAAGAGAACCGGCTGCCAGATCGATATCGATGAGAGCGGAAGGGTTTCTGTCTGCGGCACGGATGCTGCCGGCATGGCAGATGCCAAGAGAATGATCAACGTCATCACCACGGACTTTTACGAAGGACAGGTCCTGGACGGCGTTGTGGTTTCCATCAAGGAGTTCGGCGCCTTTCTCGAGTTTGCACCGGGCAAGGAGGGGATGGTTCACATCTCCAAGATCGCACCCCGCCGCATTGAGCATGTGGAGGATGTGCTGACGCTCGGCGACAAGGTTCGCGTTATCTGCCTTGGCAAGGATAAGCTGGGACGCGTGTCCTTCTCCATCAAGGATGCACCGAAGGATAACAAGTAATGAGCAGTATTGCAGAAGAAATCGGGCGCCGCAGAACGTTTGCGATCATTTCCCATCCGGATGCCGGAAAAACAACATTGACAGAGAAGTTCCTCCTGTATGGAGGTGCGATCAATCAGGCCGGCTCGGTGAAGGGAAAGGCTACCGCGAAGACAGCGGTGTCCGACTGGATGGAAATTGAGAAGAAAAGAGGAATCTCCGTTACCTCTTCCGTTCTGCAGTTTGAGTATGAAGGCTGCTGCATCAACATTCTGGATACTCCCGGTCACCAGGATTTCTCGGAGGATACGTATCGAACGCTGATGGCGGCAGATTCTGCGGTCATGGTCATCGATGGCTCCAAGGGCGTGGAGGCACAGACCAAGAAGCTGTTCAAGGTCTGTGCCATGCGTCATATTCCGATCTTCACCTTTATCAACAAGATGGATCGGGATGCGAAGGACACCTTTGAGCTGCTCGATGACATTGAGAAAAATCTTGGGGTCGAGACCTGCCCCATGAACTGGCCCATCGGCTCCGGAAAAGCGTTCATGGGGATCTATGACCGCGATGCCAATGAGGTGGTGCAGTATTCCGATACCCAGAAGGGAACCAGGGAAGGGAAGGAAACCCGGGTTTCGTTGGAGGACAGAGACCGGGTTACCGGAGAAATCGGCGATGCCGCCTATGAGACGCTGACCGGTGAAATTGATCTTCTAGACGGTGCTGCTGCCGAGTTCGACATTGCAAGAATTCAGGCAGGACAGCTGACCCCCGTCTTCTTCGGCTCGGCGCTGCAGAATTTTGGCGTAGAGATTTTCCTGCAGGCCTTCCTGAGAATGGCGCTCCCGCCGGTAGCAAGAATCAGCGATGGGGTGCCGGTGGATCCGGTGAATACCGGGTTCTCTGCCTTTGTTTTCAAGATTCAGGCCAATATGAATAAGGCGCATCGGGACCGCGTGGCGTTCATGCGCATCTGCTCCGGCAAATACGAGGCAGGCATGGAGGTGCGGCACGTGCAGAGCGGACGGATCCAGCGCCTCTCACAGCCGCAGCAGCTGATGGCAAGCTCACGAAAGGTACTGGACGAAGCCTACGCCGGAGACATCATGGGGGTGTTTGACCCCGGGATCTATTCCATCGGCGACACGGTGTGCCTGCCGGCGGATCACTTCCATTATGAGGGAATCCCCACCTTTGCACCGGAGCATTTTGCCAGAGTGCGGCAGGTTGATACCATGAAACGGGATCAGTTCGTCAAGGGGATCCGGCAGATCGCACAGGAAGGTGCCATTCAGGTATTCCAGGAGTACAATACCGGCATGGAGGAAATTATTGCCGGAGTGGTTGGAATTTTGCAGTTTGATGTGCTGGAATTCCGTTTGAAAAGCGAGTACAATGTTGACATTCGGTTGGAAATGCTGCCGTATGAGAACATTCGCTGGATCACGAAGTGCAGCACGGATGTAAAGGACATCGTGGGCACAACGGATATGAAGCTGGTCAAGGACATGAAGGATCAGCCGTTGCTCCTGTTCGTCAATGCATGGAGTCCGCAGATGGTTCTGGACCGCAACAAGGGTCTGGAGCTGGAGGAGTTCTCAAGAAATTAAGGTACCGCGTCCTGCAGCGGCGCCGCCCGGAGCAGACTTCGATGAGAGGTATGGAAGATCGGTTTGCGGGGGTTGTAGAATAGTTACAAAGATGGTATAATAAGAGAAGTTGCAATGAGCAGGATCCCATAGGTCCTGCTCTGTATATGGGGATGTAGCTCAGCTGGGAGAGCGCCAGGTTCGCAATCTGGAGGTCGCGGGTTCGATCCCCGTCATCTCCATTCCCGGAAAAGCCCTTATTTCAGCGGAAAACGTTGAAATAAGGGCTTTTTCCATGTCTAAAGCGGCAGCCCGATGTTCGGTCAGTACTATTCTGCCGAGGCTCCGTTTATCTTGCTGCCGGACTTCATTCGGTTCAGCTCCGGCATTACCGTGAGCAGCATGGTGAGAAAGCAGGCCAGTCCGCCAAGCACATTGGAGATGGGCTCCGCGATGAAGACGCCGTCCGTGCCGAGGTTCCACATCCCGGGCAGCAGATAGGTGAGAGGAACCACCAGAATGACCTTCCGGAGCAGAGAGAAGAAAATGGCCTTCCCCTTTTTATTCAGAGACTTGAACACAGTCTGCCCGCTGTACTGCAGAGACTGGAAAATAAAGGCATAGAAATACAGATGCAGTGCTCTGGAAGCATCCGCCAGAATGGAAGCATCGCTGCTGAAAATCCGGACGAAAAAGGCCGGCAGGTGCGAGACGAGCAGCCAGGTAAGGAAGGTGTAGGGGAGCACCAGGAGAATCATGACGCGAATGGCTTTTTTCACATTCTGCGGCCGTTTGGCGCCGTAGTTATAGCTGATGATCGGAGAGGATCCCTCGGTGATGGACTGGGCCGGAACGTCCAGGATGGAACGCACGGAGGAGACAATGGTCATGATGGAGACATACAGTGTGCCGCCGTATTGCATCAGCATGCTGTTGCAGGCAACCTGAACCATGGAGTTGGTGAACTGCATGATGAACGGTGACATGCCGAGACTGACGATGCTGCCTGCGTGCGGAAAGCTCCAGGCGAAGCGAATGCGGAATTCGTTTCTCCTGCCGAATAAGAAGTACAGCACGAAGAGAAAAGAGAGGAATTGAGAAATCAATGTCGCAAGGGCGGCTCCGACCACATCCATGCCCAGAGAAAAGATGAAAATGGGATCCAGGATCAGGTTGGCAACGGCGCCGAGAGTCACGGACAGGGTGCCGATGATGGGAAATCCCTGTGCATTGATATAGAAATTCATTCCGGTGGACAGCATGATGAACGGCGTTCCGAGCATATATACCCGAAGATAGGGAAGAGCAAGCGGCAGATCCGCTTCCGATGCGCCGAACAGGAGCAGAAGGGATCCGCCGAACAGCTCGGTCAGGACCATGAGGGCAAGGGCGGACAGGGAGAGCAGGCGGAAGGCGGTATTCTGGATCTCTGCAGCCTTTGTGCGATTCCCTTCCCCCAGCGCCATGGAGAAGAGGGGGGATCCGCCGTTTCCGAACATGTTGGTGAAGGCCGTTACCAGAATGATGATCGGGAAACACAGACCTACGGCACCAAGAGCCGTTGTTCCGATTCCGGGAATTCTGCCGATGTAGATGCGGTCCACGATGCTGTACAGCAGATTCAGAATCTGTGCGATCAGCATGGGAAAAGCAGTCTGCAGAATATTGCGGACAATGTGTCCGTTTGCAAAGTCAACTCGTTTCATGGATTTCCTTTCCGGGACAGCCGGCACATTGAAAAAGAGCAGGCGGGACGTTGGAATGTGGCTGCAGATGCTGTCGGCAGCTTGTGAAATGTCAATGGGAACAGTATAACACATACAGCGGTCACCCGACTCGGGGAAGCACTGGTGAAGGCACTTTCCCGAGCCGGGTGACCGCTGTAAAGAGAGCGGGAGCTGCGGGCAGAAGGAACCGGAAGAATCCGGAAAAAAGTATCGGAACAGTGTTCGACAGAACGGCGGTTTTGGTATATGCTCTTAAAGGTTTGCATAAATCCGGGGGAGCGGAGAAAGAGAGGGCAAGGAGAGCGCGATGTACGATTGGGAGAAGGTGCAGCTGGTCAGGGAGTTCTCGGATCAGGGAGTGGAATGCTACAGGCTGGCAGGAGGAGAGTACACCAACGAGTATTATGTGGTTTCGGAGGCAGAGACCAGAAAGCTCATGAATTACCCGGAAATCGTGGGGTATGAAGTGTATCACTGTCTCATCCCGGCTACCTCCCAGATGCTTTACTACCTGAAGGAAAATAAAAAGGTTACGACCGCCAACATCCTTTCCATTCTGCGGGGAGCTCTGAATTATCCGCTGGAGGAGAGCTGCTACCGGGAGCATATCCGTGTGCACGATATCAGCTTTCTGTCCAGTGAGCGGGTCTTCACGGATGATGAGATCACAGGGCTGGAGATCAAGTACAGCAAGCTCACCATGGTGCCGGACAGCACGCTGATGATCGGCGACATCATTGCCTCCGGAGCAACACTGATCCATTGCATGCGGTACGTTATTGACTTCTACCGGGAGCATAACGCACAGCTGCGCAACATCATTATTTTCACCATCGGCGGAACAAAGGGAATTGAGATTCTGGAGGAGTTCACGAAAGAGATCCGGGAATTCTGGCCCGATTTCGAGGGCTTTATCACGGTGTTCTATGAGGGGATTTTCAGCACCTATCAGGACAAGGGAGTTTCCGGAATCAACCTGCCGGATGTGGATTTCTACTGGAAGGGCGGCATCATTGCTCCGGAATTCCGAAGAGAAACGCTGTCCATGCAGAATCCGCTGTTTGAAAAATGCATCATCTATGACGGCGGAGCAAGGCGATATGAAATCCATGAACACGTGGAGGAGGTGCTGGAATTCTGGAACGGGATGCTGGAGCGCAGCGATGAAATTGATATGCACGCACTGATTCAGGAGAAGCTGGGCTATGATCTGCCGATCACCTATGAGGATTGGCTGCATTGCAATCATTATGAAGCCATTGCCTCTCCGGATACCAGATGGCTCTACCAGAGCGAGATGAGGTATGCAGCCTGTCTGGAGAATATTCCGCTGAGGAACATCGCAGAGCAGCGGATCGGGGAGTTCACCACGGCACTGCGGAAATATATCTTATAG